>NZ_QHJI01000009.1:0-489954 GCF_003947535.1 Amycolatopsis sp. WAC 04169
CGCATCGCCACCGAACTCAACGAACGCCCCCGCCAAACCCTCAACTGGCACACACCCACCGAAGCCCTCGAAGCACTACTGTTCAACCAACAAACAATGCGTGTTGCAACCACCACGTGAATCCGCCCCTCCTTGAGGGACCCAGAGTCCCTCAAGGAGGCCTTCACGGACCGGTTCGGGGATCGATCGGCGACTCCCAGGAAGTGGGAAGTCTCGCCCGGCTTGTGGACGCCCGGCGAAGCGTGTGCCATGATGCGTCCGTGACCTCCTGCACCATCATTATCGCCGAGCGCGCCGGATAACAGCTCCACAAGAGCCCCCGGCGCGCAACCTCTCGCACCCATGCGGGAGGTTTTTTTGTTGCCTGAACACGTTTTGCCCCACCACGAGGAGATTCCCGTGACCCGCAAGGAGCCCGCCGATACACCGCTCGGCGACGCCTTCCACCTGTACGACACGACGTTGCGCGACGGCGCGCAGCGCGAGGGGATCTCCTACTCCGTCACGGACAAACTGGCGGTGGCGAGGCTGCTCGACGATCTCGGGGTCGGGTTCATCGAAGGCGGATGGCCGGGCGCGCTGCCCAAGGACACGGAATTCTTCGCCCGCGCCGCTTCGGGCGAGCTGAAACTGCGCCACGCCGCGCTCGTCGCCTTCGGCGCGACGCGGAAGGCGGGCACCAAGGCCGAGCAGGACCAGCAGGTGCGGGCGCTGCTCGATTCCCAGGCGCCGGTGGTCACGCTCGTGGCCAAATCGGATCTGCGGCACATCGAACGCGCGCTACGGGTCGACGTCGACGAGGCGTGCGAGATGGTGCGCGACACCGTCGCGTTCCTCGTCGGCGAAGGACGTCGCGTCTTCCTTGACGCGGAACACTTTTTCGACGGCTACGCGTTCTCCCCGGACACCGCGCTGAAGGTGCTCGACGCGGGAATGAACGCTGGCGCGGACGTCGCCGTGTTGTGCGACACGAACGGCGGCCAGCTGCCGCTCGGCCTCGCGGAGACCGTCCGCGAGGTCAAGGAAAGGACCGGATTCCGGCTCGGAATCCATTGTCAGGACGACACTTCCTGCGCGGTGGCGAATTCCGTCGCCGCCGTGCAGGCCGGCGTGACGCACGTCCAGTGCACCGCCAATGGTTACGGCGAACGGGCGGGTAACGCCGATCTTTTCGCCGTGACAGGGAATTTGGTGACCAAGCTCGGCATGGAGGTCCTCCCGACCGGAGGCGCCGCCGAGCTCACCCGGGTCTCCCATGCCCTTGCCGAAATCGCGAACCTCGCCCCCTACACCCACCAGGCTTACGTAGGGTCGTCGGCCTTCGCCCACAAGGCGGGACTGCACGCGAGCGCGATCAAGGTGGATCCGTTGCTGTACAACCACATCGATCCAGCTTCGGTCGGCAACGACATGCGGGTACTGGTCACCGAGATGGCCGGCAGGGCCAGCCTGGAGCTCAAGGGACGTGAGCTCGGGGTCGACCTTGCCGGCCAGCCCGAGGCGCTGACGAGCGCCGTGAAGAAGGTGAAGCGGCTCGAATCCGAAGGCTGGTCCTTCGAAGCCGCAGACGCTTCACTGGAACTGCTGCTGCGGCGCGAGGTCGACGGCCCGCAGAGCGACGTCCTCGACGAACCGCCGTTCGAACTGGAGTCGTACCGCGTCGTCCTGGACCACCGGTCCGATGGCGAGGTCGTCTCCGAGGCGACGGTGAAGGTGCACGTCGCCGGGCAGCGCGTGATCGCGACCGCCGAGGGCAACGGCCCCGTGCACGCGCTCGACGCCGCCCTGCGCGAGGCGCTCAGCCCGCATCTGTCCTGGTTGGACAGTGTGGAGCTGGCCGACTACAAGGTGCGGATCCTGCCCGGCCATCCGGGCACGGACGCCGTCACCCGCGTGCTCGTCGAGACCAGTGACGGCGAGCGCGAGTGGACCACCGTCGGCGTGCACGGGAACATCGTCGAGGCGAGCTGGCTGGCGCTGTGCGACGCGCTCGTGCACAAGTCCCTCAGGGAGGCCCCGGCGTGAGGAGTCGTACAGTGGGGGAGTGCGTCTAGCCCGAATTGCTCATCCCGGTGGTGTCGCGTTCGCTTCGATCGAAGGGGACGGCGACGACGCCCAGGTACTGGAAATCGCCGAGCACCCCTTCGGCAACCCCAACTTCACCGGCAAGCGCTGGCCGCTCGCCGACGTCCGGCTGCTCGCGCCGATCCTGCCGTCGAAGGTGATCGCGGTCGGCCGGAACTACGCCAAGCACGCGGCCGAGTTCGGCAACGAGGTCCCGCAGGACCCTATGCTGTTCATCAAGCCGTCGACCACGGTGATCGGGCCGAACGTGCCGATCCGCCGCCCGCGCGGCGTCGGCCGGGTCGACTTCGAGGGCGAGTTGGCGATCGTCATCGGCCAGCCGGTCAAGAACGTGCCCGCCGCCCGCGCGGCGAGCGCGATCCTCGGCTACACCGTGGCGAACGACGTCAGCGCGCGTGACCTGCAGAAGTCCGACGGCCAGTGGGGCAGGGCGAAGGGTTTCGACACCTTCTGCCCGCTGGGACCGTGGATCGAGACCTCGCTCGACGCGGCCGATCTCGCGCTCAAGTCCGAGGTGGACGGTGAGCTCAAGCAGGACGGCCGGACGTCGGACCTGGTGCACAAGATCCCCGAGCTGGTCGAGTTCGTGTCCGGGGTGATGACCCTGCTGCCCGGTGACGTCATCCTGACCGGCACGCCGGAGGGCGTCGGCCCGATCGAGGACGGCCAGTCGGTCTCGATCACCATCGAAGGCATCGGCACGCTGACGAACCCGGTTCAGGACGTCTAACGCGCCATGAAAGGTCCTTTCCTTGCAAAATTTGCGAGGAAAGGACCTTTCCTTGCATCCGGACGCTAACCGGCCGGTTCCATCGCCCGCCGCGCGAAGGCCGGGGCGTGCTCGGGCCGCAGCCCCAGCCCCAGCAGCCGCGCGGGGACGTAGGACAGCACGGGGAATCGGCTGAACAGCTTCACCATCGGCGCGGGCGGGCCGTTGCGCTTGCCCGCCATCACCGGCCCCATGACGTTCTTGTGCAGCATCCGCTGCAGCCCCTGCACCAGCATCGTGGGCGCGAGACGGCGCTTGCGGACCTTCGCCAGCTCCGCCACCGACGGCCTGCCCCGGCGCAGCGGTTCGGCGAGCAGGGTGGCGGCCGCGACCGCGTCCTGCACCGCGAGGTTGATCCCGACCCCGCCGACCGGCGACATCGCGTGCGCCGCGTCACCGATGCACAGCAGCCCGTCGAGATGCCACTTCCGCAGCAGGTTCATCTTGACGTCGAGGAATTTGACGTCGTCCGTCGTCTTCAGCTCGTCCACGCGGTCGGCCAGCTCCGGCAGGATCGCGGCCACGTTCTCCCGGAACGCCTCGATGCCCTTCTCGCGCAGGTCCTGGCCCTTGGGGCTGAGGTACGCGATCTGGAAGTAGCCCTTGCGGGGCAGCGGCACGGCGAAGCGGCGATCCCGCATCTTCGGGGTCAGCATGCCCTCGCGTTCGCCCTCCCGCCGCGAGATCCGGAACCACCACGCGTCGAACGGGATGGGGTAGTCCTTCGTCGTCAGCCCGGCCTCGCGGCGGGCCAGCGACCAGCGGCCGTCGGCGGCGATCACCAGGTCGGCGCGCAGTTCGCCGGTCTTCCCGTCGGCGTCGCGGTAGCGGACCCCGCTCACCCGGCCGTGTTCGAAGATCAGCCCGGTCATCTCGGTGCTCTGCCGCAGCGTGAACGTGGGCTCCTTCGCGCCGGCGTCGGCGAGCAGGTCCAGGAAGTCCCACTGCGGGACCATGGCGATGTACGGATGCGCCACCTTCAGCCTGGTCAGATCGGCGAGACGCATCATCGTGCCGTCCTCGGCGGGAAAGCCGGCGTAGGCGATCTGGCTGTGCGGCAGGCTGAGGAATTTCTCGCTGAGGCCCAGCTCGTCGAGCAAGGTCAGCGTCGACGGGTGCACGGTGTCGCCGCGGAAGTCCCTCAGGAAGTCCTTGTGCTTCTCCAGCACGGTGACCTCGACCCCGGCCCTGGCCAGCAGCAATCCGGCGACCATACCCGCGGGGCCACCGCCGACGATCACGCAGTTCGTACGTTCGTTCATCCGTCCCACCCCTTCGAAACCCTTATTCATCACTTGTTGAATAAGCTCAGGATGCACGTGTCCGACGAGCGCGTCAAGCGCCATCCGGGCGGATACGCTGTTCGGGCTATGGCCCAGGTCTCACCGGACCGTGTGAGCCGCCGGTCGATCGAGGCGAGTGTCCAAAAAGGACTCCAGGGGTCCACGACCGTCCCGGAAGGACGGCGATCGCGGAAATGCCCTTGTGGACGGTCTCGCGACTCCAAGCCGGGTAAGGATTTCGTCGTCATCACAGGGTGTGCGCGCCGCGAATCGGATGGGGTGCCGCGTATCGACATTTCACCCGGCCGCCCGCGTTAGCCGTTGGCCGGTAACTAAAACACGTCATCTCACCAACTGGGAGTAGAGTGCCCGCGCCGGAACAGACCAGCCTTAATCACCTCATCGGCAGAGTCGCGATCGCGCTGCGTGCCCTAGCCTCACTTGGTGGATTTCGCTCTCGTGCCCCGGACCTCGTCACGAACCACGCCGGACGCTCCGGACGGAGCCCCGTGGGAGCCTCCGGAGTTGCGGTTGGTGTGCCTCGACATCGATGACACGTTGATCGACTGCACCGCGGCGATCCGCCTCAGCCTGGGCGCCCTCACCGGTCGCAACGACCTTTGGCCACTGTGGGATCTCATCACCGAAGAGCATGTCGCGCTGGTGGTGGCGGGCGAAATCGATTACGCGACCATGCATTACCGGCGTACCGAATGCTTCCTCGCCGAGATCGGCATTTTGGCCGACGAAGACCAGGTCAGCGGCTTCGAAAGACGTCGTCGTGAAATTCTCACTCGTTCGTGGCAATTGTTCGAAGATGTCCTCCCGTGCCTGGAATGGCTGCGGGCTGCCGGTGTTCTCGTCGCGGCGGTCACGAACGCCTCGGGTGCGCATCAGCGCAAGAAGATCGCCGATCTCGGCCTCGCCCGGTTCTTCGATCACGTGGCCATCGCCGGTGAACTCGGAGTAGCCAAACCCGACCCGGCGATGTTCCACTCGGTCTGCCTCGGCCTCGGCTGCGACCCGGCGCAGGCGGTCCACGTCGGCGACAAGCTCGACACCGACGCCATCGGCGCCCGTGGCGCCGGTCTCGGTGCCGTCTGGCTCGACCGGGACGGCATCGCCGAGCGCGCCCCGGCGGGTGTGCACACCATCTCGGGCCTCGACGAGCTGCCTGAGCTGCTGGTTTCCGAGTTCGCGAAGCTCGGCGTGCCCGCTCAGCGCGCTACTGAGACCCCCGCTTTCACGGTGCGGAACAGCGTGCTCTAGTATTCTTTCTCGTGCGGCACCGAGCCGGTCAAGATCGGAACGGTACCTCACTGGGGTATGGTGTAATTGGCAGCACGACTGGTTCTGGTCCAGTTAGTCTAGGTTCGAGTCCTGGTACCCCAGCTGGAGAACTCTCCGGAGTGAAACACAGAGTGACCCCCCTGCGAAGGCGGGAACCCGGTCTGGTAAGTTTCTCCACAGCAACACAGCAGGTGAACAACTGAAAATCTCCTCCTGAAGGAGAAGATCCTAGCCCCCGTCGTCTAGCGGCCTAGGACGCCGGCCTCTCACGCCGGTAGCGTGGGTTCGAATCCCATCGGGGGTACACATCACTACCACGCAAAGAGCGCCGATCAATCTGATCGGCGCTTTTTGCTATTTCGGGAGCTGACATGGCGCCGGTGATCCTTTCTTCTGCTTCCGCTATCGCGGGGACTTGATCTGCTGGCAGTTGACCCCGATCGCTACTTCGTCGCCGAGTTCGTTCAAATGCACGGTGAGCTGTGTCACCTCGAAGAGCGTCTGAAGAAGGGCTGCGGGGCTCCGGCCAAGTTGACCGGTAGGTAGGGAACAGCGTCCAGGAGGCTCAAGTCCGATGGCTTGGGTGGTGCTGGAGTCTCGATGCTTTGGGCGTCCAGCTGTGCCACTTCAGCTTGAACGGTGTTCTTGCTCGCTGCCGGCTCGTTGAAGCTTTGCCTCAGCGCTTTCGTGAACGGATCGTCAGGCGCACCGTCTTCCGTGCGTGCTTGCTCGGCGCTGTCGTCCACAGTGGCCAGGTCGGCTTCCGGAATGGACGTACGGTCAAGTCCGAAGATCCGGTCGGCGAAGAAGCGTCCGACGGCGTCCAGCCGAGGCATCAGGGCGAGTGGATGCGCGCTCGTACCGAGTCCCGCGGATCGCCGTGGTCGAGCTGGTGCAGGATCACACGCTCGACGTCGTCGAGACCGGTCTTGATTTCAGCACGGAGGCTCGTCGGCGCGGAGACGAATGCGGACCACGGTCCTGGACCCCGGAGATCGCGCACCGTTTCCGTGACGGCAGGGGGCCGACATCAGGGCGTTGTAATCGGCGATGCGGTTCTCGACTACGTCCTCGACGACGGTCATCAGTCGCAGCGCACGTTCTTCATCGAGCTGGACCGCGCGACCATGCCGGTGGCACGCCTCGCGCAGAAGCTCCGTTCCTACGTTCAGTACCACGACTACATCCCGGGAAGGCCGAATGAGCCGACGCCGGACGAACTCGCCGGCCAGCTGGGATTCTCCCTCCGACTACGCCAGCGCCGCTTCGCCTTGCTTCCTCTGCGAGGTGAAGGCATGCCGTTTACGGACTCGCAAGGCCGAGGTCCAGGAGACAGCACCGTGCCGGAGGAGCTCGCTGACCTGATTTCCTCCATCGCCACCGTCGGAGTTCTGCAGCCGATCGGCGTGGAGGAGATCGACACCGGCAGCGCGAGCTGGCTGCCGCGCTCGACGATCCGATCGCCCGGTTCGCCGCGATGGAGCGAATACGCGGTGCGGACAAGAAGTCCGCGGCGCCGTGGTCACAGGTGCTGACCCGGCTCGGCCCGCAGCTGACGCCGCGGAAGGCTCGCGAACTGGTTCGCGTGTTCGCCGAGATCTCCGAGGAGATGGTGGAGCGGCGACTTGTCGACAACGCACTGACCGGCTTGCGGCCCGGGCGACCTTCCCGCCGTGCTCACCGGCCTCTCACGCCGCGACCGGATCGACGTGGCCGTCGAGCTGTTCGGCGTTGTCACAAGCTGGGTCTCAACCGCGGCACTTTCTCGTTTGAGACATGCAAGGCGTTCGCGGCCGACCTCGGGGCGGTTCCGGGCTTACCCGCGAGCCATTCGCTTTCCCGGGCTTCCGCCTGGCGGAATCTGCGGAACTCCAGCGGTTGCCGTCCCGCCCGCTTGGTAAAGAATCGGGAGAAGTTGGAGGTGTCCTCGAAACCCAGTCGACGCCCGATCGTACCGACAGGCTCTGCGGTGTCGGCGAGCAGCCGCTTCGCCTCGAGCAAGATCCGGTCGTCGATGAACTGTTTGGCGGTCCTTCCGGTGGCGGCGAGGCATGCCCGGGTCAGCGTTCTCGATGAATATCCGAGCATGGCCGCGTAGTTCCCGACAGTACGGCTCCGTGCGTAGTTGGCCTCGACGACTTGCCGGAACCGGAGAAATACATCCGAGGAAGGTGCGGCAAGAGGCTCATGGTCTGCCATCGAACAGGACAACACGAGAATGATCACCGCGAGCATGTGTCGCAGGGTGCAGTGGTGGACCGGGGAAGCCGGTCGTCGCGAGTGCTCCCCGATGGTCACCAGTGAATCGATCGCGTCCAGCAGGACCGGCCATCCGTGTTCGTTCAGTCGGCGGTGAGTGCGGTCACGGCTGTACTGGTCCAGGTATGTCTTGAGGTTCGTTGTCAGTGCGGTCGGTCCGATGAGGAGGGCCCATCCTTCGCATTCGTGCAGATTTCCCCACTGTTGCAGCTGCCCAGGCCGTATCCACAGCACCGTGCGCTCCGTCAGCGGATAGGTCATAAAGTCAACTGTGTGCTGTGCCGATCCTGATGTCACGATAATTATCAGGTGAAAATCAAGTCGCTGGGGTGCGACGAACTCGGTGTCGGCCGCATCGTTGCGCAATGCCTTCAGCGCGACGGCATCGACATCCGCGGTGATCCCACGTGGCGGGTTGAAGCAGATTTCGCAGGCAGGTCTTCCCCTGTCGGCCATGGTGCTCTCTTCTTGTCTGTTTTTGACCATTAATTGTCCCTGCTGGACCGTGACATCGGTCGCCGGTATTCCCTAGGTTTATGTTCATGAGGATAAGAAAGTCCCTCGGCGTCTCGTCCAGGGCACGTGTTGCGAGAGTCATTTTCTGTGCTGCCTTAACGGTCGGCTGCACTTCGAACGAGGCTGGGTCGACGCCGCGCGACGCCACCGCGGCGAACAAGGAACTGGTGACCCGGTTCTATCAGCAGGCGTTCGTGAACAAAGATGTCGCAACCGCCGCCGAGACCTACATCGGGGATATCTATCTTCAGCACAACCCGCAGGTTGCCGACGGCAAGCGCGCCTTCGTGGAAACACTCAAGCCCGTGGTGGAAGAAGCGGGGAGATCATTCTCGATCAGCCGAGTGATCGCAGAAGAAGATCTGGTGCTTGTCCACGCTCTCAGCCGGGTGGTCAACGGCGAAGCAGTAGCTGTAGCGGACATATTCCGAGTTGAGAACAGCAAGATCGTCGAGCATTGGGATGTTCAGCAGCCGATCCCGGCCGAGACGGCCAGTGGTCGCCCGATGGTGTGACCTTTACTCGCAAGTAAAGGGAATCATCATTGTGGGTGGGGCCTGTGTGGCCGGGATCAGGGGGTCCGGCCACACAGGTGTCTTCGGTGGCGGTTCGACAGCGGAAGGGGCCGCTCTGTCTGCTGTAAGATTTCAGATGAGATCGAGGACGCGTGCCCTGACGGCGAGCGAACGATCGATGACGATGTTCAGCCGCTCGGTGACCTCGTTGACGGATTCGAGCTGGGTCACCGTCGCAACATCGGCCACGGCTCGCTGTTCAGGAGGCACTCTCCCCAGTTCCTCGAGAAGCGCATCGGTCGCTTGCAGGGCGGAAAGCGACGCGGCACTGATCTCAAACCTGAATCGGCGAACGTCCTTCAGCGAGGTCAAGGAAAGGCTTTCAAGTCGAACGGACTCGATCTTGTGGACAAGTTTTTCCAACGAGGCGAGATTATCAGAGATCACACTTTCAGCTTCGGCAAGCCTTGTCGCCGCTTTCGCAAATGCTTCGTGTGTAATCGTGCCTGAAACCGTGACGCCGGAGAAGAATTCTCCGGTGACGGTCAGAGTGAGTCCGCCGGGGCGGACTTCCTTTTGCAGAACGGTTTTCGCTGTATCCAGATCGTGAATTATTGATCTTGCCATCTTGCGTCTGAGGTCGAGAAACCTGTAGGTATCGCTAATGTCCTTCTTTGCGAAGGGTGTGGGAAGTGTCATTGCTGGGCCCCTTCTTGGTCATGTCTGATCAACTGTTGTCCTACCGTATATCAGTAATTGGGCACGTTACGTGACGTCTGTGTCAGACTCCGCCTTAGGTGACCGCGTTCACATGAAATGTGTGATTGCTTAAGCGGGGCTTCATGGAGTGACCATCTCTAATGACATCGAACTCGCCTCGCTGTTCTCGGGGTTTGGTTGCTTCTCGGGATATCTGCTCTGGTCTGCGGCGGCGAGTGTCGCAGTCCATTCCTCTGCGGAAGTCATCGTGACCAGGTGGCATAAGGTCCGGGGGTCCCTCAAGTGAGTGTGATGCCGCACACTCGGTTGCCGAGGGGTTCCTGATTATAAACGCTCTGAGTTTGGCGGGAGCTGAATCTTTCTGCATGCCGACCCTGCGTGAGGTCTAAGTTTCGGCGAGGTGAAACATGAAGTTCGAAATGCCGATAGCGAAGGTTCTGTCGGCTGGATTCTTCTTCAGGGGAGGCCCGCGGGTGACGGTTGCGCGAACGGCGCATATCCTGGAATTATCGTATGGGTCCGAACGGTATGCGCTACCGTGGCAGCGGGATTGCTTATGTTGAGTATGTGGGGTCAGTCAGCGATGGAACAGCGACCTGAAGACATTGGATCATCCATCCTGCTGGCTGCTCGGTTTGAAAAGGTGTAGTCGATGAACCCGATCGATTATGAGCGTGTGCGAGAACTTGTCGGAATCTCCGGCAAGGTCACCTTGCGTCAGCTTGATTACTTCGTCGCCGCCGCGGTCGCCGGATCTGCTGCCGGCGCCGCGGCGATGCTTCACGTGACACCGTCGGCCGTATCCCAGCAACTGGGAAACCTTGAGGCGTCGATCGGGTTACCGCTCATTGGTCGCACCGGCAAGAAGCTGACGCTGACCCCTGCCGGTGAGATCCTTTTGCGGCGAGCCAGTATGTGTCTCCGGTACGCCAAGCAGGCGGTGATCGAGGCGGGCGGTCAAGGTGATCGCAAGCCGTTGAGGCTGGGGACCCTTCTCAGTATTGCGACTGACGTCATTCCTGGCATGGTGGACTTTTCGAAGGCTCCACCGGTTGTTCCCGCTGTTCACGTCACCGCCTACCGCAATCCTGTGACGCTACTTCAGTCATTAAAGGCGGGTGAAAGCGACATTGTCATCGGCCCTCTTTCGAAACTCGACTGCGGTCCGCATTTCGTGTGTTTGGGTGTCGAGGAGTTCGTGGTATTGTATCCGCGGAGCTTCAATTTGCCGAAAAATGGCACGTTGAGGTCGTTGTCCGGCTATCCATGGGTCGGCTATTGTCCGGAGAATCATGCCATCGGAGAGTTGCTCGACCGGGAGTGTCTGAAAGGTGATGGCGTTGAGCTGCGATATGAAACCTATGCTCCCGAGGTTTCTGCGGCGGTGAATATGGTCAAGGCGGGCGCGGGACTGGCCTTGGTTCCGTACTGTTCGGCCTTGCAGGCCGGCGAGCAGGTCGGCTGGCTTCATCTGGATGGTTGTGTCACCAGGACAATGGATATCTCGTCGCTGAAGCTATCACTTCGGGGCGGCGAGGCGTGGAAATACCTGATTCACTCGTTCGGCCACAATGGCGCGAAAATGCCATTAAGGCCGGTCGATTGTGGCGGAAGATGACCTGCGCGTATTTCCGCTTTGGCCGGTCTTGGCTGTCGCGGCGCTACACGACCAGCTCGCCGAGCAGCACGGGCGCGCAGCAGGGACGATCCGGTACCGCTTGATCAAGCTTCACTGCGACAGAGTCTTCTCACCGACACTGGCGACGACAGGATGCGTCGGTTCGCGCTGGGCAGGGCGAAGAGCCACGGGTCATCCGGTCGATGTACTCAGCGTCTCGTTCAGGCAGACAGTGCATCGCACGAGAAGGTCCCGGACGTTGTTGACTGTTCGAGAAGGGCGACGGTGTCGATGTGTTCGTGGGTGACGGGGATATCGTCGACGACCAGCTGGCGGAGCAGCCGGCCGGGCTGGATTTGAACGAGATCGAGGCCGGCACTCCACAAGCCGGGCGCGCGAAAGCCGGCCTGGTCCGATCATTGACCGCACGTTGCTCGATGTGAGGGGCAGCCGAAGATCCGCGATCAGCTGCCAGGGGAGCTGAAGCACGCCACCGGCTTGCCGTCCGGCTGCGAGCCCACGAGCCCGGCCGAGCGCAACTGCCGCAAATGGCGGGACACCGCCGACGTGCGGTACGCGCGCGATCCGCGGCCGCGTCGGCGTCGAGGCTGATCCCGGCGTCGCGGATCTTGCGGTTCGCCCGCACGAATCGCTGCGCCAAAGTCGCTTCCCCGACTAGGAACGTGCGCGCAGGCGTCTTGGAGCGTGTCCTCGGCGAGTTCTCGCCCGATGGCGAGCCCGGCCTGGCCGCCACCGACGACGGCGACGTCGTAGACGTTCACGACCGGGAGGGGGCGGTGACGTTGCGCAGGATGAGGTCGGCGACGCGGACGAACGCCGCGAGGTCGCCTTCCGGCACGTCGCCGAGGATCGCGCGTGCCGTGTCATGCCGGCTCGCGGTCATCCAGCGCGCGGTCGTGGCACCCTCGTCGGTCAGGGCCACCGACGTCGCCCGCCGGTCTCGCGGATGCGGCCGCCGGCAGACCAGGCCCGCCTCTTCGAGCTGGTCGACGAGTCCGGTGACGTGGCGGGGTGTGCACCGCAAGGCGTCGGCGAGGGCCCGCTGCACCACTTCACCGTCACGGGCCAGCACGTAGATCACCTCCGCGCGGCTGGGTGTGAGTCCGCGTTCGGCCAGGGCTATCCGCATCGCCTCGCTTAACCGCGCCGCCACCTCGAAGGCCTTGTCGAACGCTCTGACCGGATCCTGCGCCATGACACCCCTTCCCATCTTCATGTAGAAGCTACATAGTGAAGTAAGTTCAGTAAATTGGGGAGGGGATGGCTGTGAAGCTTGACGATGCCGAGCTGCGGCGACGGTGGGATCGGTACGCGGGACGCTATGACCGGGACATCGGCGTGATGGAACGGCTGCAGTTCGCCGGGGGCCGCGAGTGGGTGTGCGGGCAGGCGAGTGGTGACGTCCTGGAGGTCGCGGTCGGTACCGGGCTCAACTTTCCCTGCTACCCGGCTGGAGTGCGGCTGACCGGAGTCGACCTCAGTCCCGGCATGCTGGAGATCGCCGGAGCCCGTGCCAGGGACCTCGGGCTCGAGGTCGACCTGCGGGAGGCAGACGCACAAGCCCTGCCGTTTTCGGAGGCGTCCTTCGACACCGTGGTGTGCACGCTGGGGTTGTGCGGCGTTCCCGACGAGCGTGCCGCGGTCGCCGAGATGCACCGTGTCCTGCGCCCGGGCGGAACGCTGCTCTTGCTCGATCACGTCGGGAGCCATCACAGGGTGCTGAGGTTCGGGCAGTGGCTGCTGGAGAAGTTCACGGTCCGGATGATCGGCGACTACCAGACTCGTCGTCCGCTGCCGCTGCTCGCTCCGGCCGGATTCGAGGTGACCCGCAGCGAACGGCGCAAGCTCGGCACGGTCGAGCGAGTCGCGGCCGTCAAACGCCCCGGCCCGGCCAGCTGACCGTCATCAGTTCGCGGCCGGACGAGCCGAGATCCGGCGGCAGGGCCGGGTCGACGCCGAGTTCACGCAGCGCGGCGGCGACCTCGGGTTCGGCATCGGAAGGGAGGCACAGTCGCCTGCGGGTGACGTCGGTCAGTTCGGCGAAGCTGGCGTACTCGGCCTCCGGGTGGCGGCGCCACCGGACCGCGGTGGGTTCAATGCCGAGTTCACTGAGCGTGGCCAGGAAGTCCTCGGCGGTCGGTCCCGCAGGACGGTCGACGCCGTGGAAGCGCCGCCACAGCGGGTTCAGTTCGGTGAGCGGGTGTGCTGCGGCCACTTCGACGATCACCCGGCGCCGGGCGTGGGCGGTCAGCGCGTGCACGAAGGACGTGAGGTCGGCGACGTTGTAGACGACGTTGCCGCACACCACGACGTCGGCGACCGGGGTCTCGTCCGCCAGCTCCGGCCACCATCCGCACAGGACGGTCGCGGGCAGGTCCAGTCCGGCCGCCCGGGCGGCGAATCCGGCCAGCAGCGCCTCGTCCGCGTCGACCGCCGTCAACTCCCGCACGGGGACTCGCCCGACGAGGGGCAGGCTCGTCGCCCCGGCGGCCGCGCCGACGTCGAGCACCGAGCCGGGTTCGGCCAGTGCCGCGCGCGCGGCGGTGTGCGTCGCGCCGGTCGGTGCGGCGATCTGGGTGTCGGCGCGCCGTTCGAACACCTGGCGGGGCAGGACCCAGGGTGATTCCGGTGCTGCCGCGAGGATTTCGGGCGGGATGGCCCAGGAGGCGAGCGCCTCCGCCCATCGCTGGAGTGCGGTCACGCTGACGGTCCTTTCAGCTTTTCCTTGGCAGGGAGGAAGAACACGATGGTGAGGGCCAGGACGCCGCCGCTGACGGCCAGGAAGCCGAAGCTGGTCGCGGCGGTGACGATGCCGGACGCCAGCCCGCCGGTGGCGCCGGCGATCGCGATCGAGACGTCCACCAGGCCCTGGGTCTTCGCGCGCGAGGCGAGGGGAACGGTGTCGGTGATGATCGTTGTTCCCGCGACGAGCCCGAAGTTCCAGCCCAAGCCGAGCAGCGCCAGCGCGAGCGCGAGCAACGGGACCGACTCGGCGGGCGCGGCGGCGGCGAGGACCCCGGCGGCCAAGAGCGTGACACCGGAGGCCGCCGCGATCGCCATCGTCCCGAACCGGTCCACGAGCATTCCCGTGACCGGCGACGGCAGATACATCGCGGCCACGTGGATCGCGATGACGAGCCCGGCGGCGGCGGTGCCGTGGCCGTGGTGCTGCATGTGGACCGGCGTCATCGTCATGATCGCCACCATGACGAGCTGGGTGAGCACCATGACGACCGCACCGAATCTGACGCTGCCCGAACGCCTCGCCCCTGTACCCGGCCTCGCGGCGGGTTGTGCCGGGCCTGAGCCGGCGAGCTCGCGGGCGAGCAACAGGGGATCGGGACGAAGCCAGAGCGCCAGGACCAGCGCGGCGGTCCCGTAGGCGGTCCCGGCCAGCAGGAACGGACCGGCCAGATGCGGGATACCGAGCCCGTCGGCGACCGCGCCCATGGGGGAGGCGAGGTTGGGGCCCACGACACCGCCGAGGGTGGTCGCGACCAGGACCGTCGACAACGCCCGGCCGCGGCGGGCGGGAGTGGCGAGGTCCGCGCCGGCGTAGCGGGCCTGCAGGTTCGTCGCTGTTCCGGCGCCGTAGACGAACAGGGCCGCGAACAGCAGCACGGGGGAGTGGATGACGGCGGCGAGGACGACACCAGCGCTGCCGAGTGCCCCGGTCAGATATCCGGCGGCCAGTCCTGGACGGCGGCCGCGGGCCTGGGACAGGCGGCCGACGGCGACGGCGGCGATCGCGGAACCGGCGGTGTAGAGGGCACTGGGCAGACCGGCGAGCCCGGTGGTGCCGAGCATGTCCTGTGCCAGCAGCGCACCGACGGTGATCCCGGCGGCCAGACCTGCGCCGCTGAGGACCTGGGAGAGGAACAGGACGGTGAGGACACGCCGTTGCGACGGATTGTCCTGTATGGATTGTGGTGTGCTGGGAACGCTTGTCATGAGAAGTCTTTCAGTGCAAGGCCGGTGACCGCCGTGGCCAGTGCGGTCACCGCCGTCTCGATGTCACCGAACGTGCTCCAGCGGCCCAGGGACAGGCGCAGCGCCGCGAGTGCCCGCGCCGGCTCGATCCCCATCGCGCTCAGCACCGGGGAGGGCGAGTGGATCCCACTGTGACAGGCGGACCCCGTGGAGGCGGCGATGCCGGGTGCCGCCGCGAGGATCTCGTGTCCGGCGGCCCCGTCGACGCTGATGTTGAGCGTGTTCGGCAGGCGGCCGCTGGCCGGGCCGTTGAGGCGGACCCGGCCGGGCAGCGCGTCGGCGAGACGGCGGTGCAGCTCGTCGCGCAGGGCGGCGATCCGGTTCGGCGCGCTGCTCGCGAGGTCCTCGGCGGCCAGTTCGGCGGCCGCGCCGAGCGCGACCGCGAGGGCGACGTTCTCGGTGCCCGCGCGCAGCCCTTGTTCCTGTCCGCCGCCGTAGACCACGGGCTCCAGCCGGACACCCTCGCGGACGAAGAGCGCCGCGATCCCCTTGGGGGCGTACATCTTGTGGCCCACGACGGTGAGCAGGTCCACGCCCAGCTCACCGACGTCGAGCGGGATCTTGCCGATCGCCTGCGCGGCATCGCAGTGGAAGAGGGCGCCGTGCCGGCGGGCCAGGGAGGCGAGTTCACGGATCGGTTGCAGGGCGCCGGTTTCGTTGTTCGCGGCCATCACCGAGACGAGCGTGGTGTCCTCGGTCAGGGCGGCCGCGAGCCCCGCCGGGTCGACCCGGCCGTCCGCGTCGACCGGCAGCCGGGTGATCCGGGCTCCGTGCAGGCGTTCGAGCGCGTCGCAGGTCTGCAGGATCGCGGGATGCTCGGTGACCTGGGTGACGACATGGGGACGCGAGTGGCCGGAAGCCAGGACGGCACCGCGGACCGCGAGCAGGTCCGCTTCCGAGCCGGACGCGGTGAACACGATCTCCCCGGCGGCCGCGCCGATCAGGCTCGCGACCTGTCCGCGTGCCCGTTCCAGCGCCGCTTTCGGCGCGCCGGAGAAAGCATGCCCGCTCGACGGGTTGCCGAAATACTCGGTGAGAGACGGCCACATCCGCTCGATCACACGGGGGTCGACCGGGGTGGTGGCGTTGTAGTCGAGGTAGACCGGGCCGCCGTCCAATCCGGGATGCGGCGGGACAGCGCCGGTCACGTGGCCGCTCCCGCGTCGACCGGGAGTTCCGCCAGGCGCCACTCCAGCATGCCGTCGTGGAGCCGGATCGCGCGGCGGCCGCGGTCGTTGAGCAACCGGACGGCGTCGTAGGCGAGCGCGCAGTATTCCCCGCGGCAGTACACGACGATCTCGGTCTCCTCCGGAAGCTCCCCGATGCGGTCGGCGAGCTCGTCGACCGGGATCGAGATCGCGCCGGGAATATGACCGGCCAGATACTCCGCGACCGGCCGCACGTCGAGCACCACCACATCACCCGCCGCGGCGCGCTCGATCAGCCGCTCGCGGCTCAGTGCGCCGCCCTCGTCCTTCCCGAGATAAGCCTCCCGGGCGGGGGCGACAGCGACCTGATGCGCTTCGGCGACCTTGCGCAGAAGCACGAACAGACGGGCCACGTCCTCACCCGCCAAGCGGTAGTGGATCCGCACGCCATCCCGGCGGGTCACGACGAACCCGGCCCGCTTGAGCGTCTGCAGGTGGGCCGACGCGGTGGTCAGGTTCAGCGCCGCCGCCTTCGCCAGTGCCTCCACGGTGCGCTCGCCCTGCGACAGGAGATCGAGCAACTCCAATCGCTTCCCGCTGGCCAGAGCCTTGCCGCTGGTCGCGAACGCGTCGTAGAGACCTGCCTTCGATCCCGCTTCACTGGTATCCACAGTGGACTCCTCCAATAATCTATGGATTATTGTATCGCAGCGGCCGGGGGTTTCGAGGGGTAGTGCGTGCGCCTATGGCCATCCCCGCCTGAATCAATCAAACAGGCGTTGATATGTTCGGGTGGCTCGTCTCGAGAGGAGCCGGATGCCGTGACCGCGACGTCAGCGCCCGCCCGGCGGCGGAGGATCGGGTCCCTGCAGGTGCTGTGCGCCGTGGTGCTGGTCGCGCTGCTGGCGCAGGAGTACCTGCTGAAGGTCTTCGACGTGCCCGCGTTGCGCACCGGGTCGACGGTGTTCGTCGCGGTGGTGGTGCAGGCGTTGCCGTTCCTGGTGCTCGGAGTGCTGATCAGCGGCGCGATCACCGCGTTCCTGCCCGCCGAGCGGCTTCGTCGGCTGCTGCCGCGGCGGGCCGGGCTGGCGGTGCCGGTGGCGGGGCTGGCCGGGGTGGCTCTGCCTGGCTGTGAGTGTGCGTCGGTGCCGGTGGCCCGGAGACTGATGCAGCAGCGAGTGGCCCCGGCGGTGGCGCTGGCGTTCCTGCTCGCCTCGCCGGCGATCAACCCGATCGTGCTGGTGACGACGGCGGTCGCCTTCCCCGGCGCGCCGGAGATGGTGCTGGCCCGCTTCGCCGGATCTTTCGGGACCGCGGTGGTGACCGGCTGGCTGTGGCACCGGTTCGGCCGGGCCGAGTGGATCGCCGAGCACGCGCTGCGGAAACTGCCGCGGGACGACGGGACGCCGCGGTGGCGGGTGTTCACCGAGACCGCGCGGCACGACCTGGTCGAGGCGGGCGGCTTCCTGGTCCTCGGCGGGGTGGCCTCGGCGGTGCTGAACGTCGTGGTCCCGCAGTCCTGGCTCGGCGCGGTGGGCGGCCAACTGGTGCTCGGTGTCCTGGTGATGGCGGTGCTCGCGGTCGTCCTCGCGTTGTGCAGCGAGGCGGACGCGTTCGTCGCCGCGTCGTTGTCGGCGATCCCGCTGGTGCCGAAGCTGGTGTTCCTCGTGGTGGGGCCGGTGGTGGATCTCAAGCTCATCGCGCTGCAGGCGGGGACGTTCGGCCGCGGGTTCGCCGCACGGTTCGCGCCGCTGACCTTCCTCGTCGCCGTGGTGTGCGCGGTGGCGGTGGGTGTGCCGTTGCTCGGGGTGGATCGATGAAGCGCGAGGCCCAGAACGTCCTGCTGCTCCTCGTCGGCGGCGCGCTGATCAAGATCGTCGTCGACGGCAGTTATCTGCGCTACGTCAAGCCGGTCATGGCGCCGCTGCTGGCCGGTGCCGGTGCGGTGATCGTCGCGCTCGCGGTGATCGCGATCGTCCGCGACATCCGCGCCGCCCGCGAGGAAGCGCCCGAAGAGCCGGACACGTGCGGCGGGCACCAGCACGCGTCCCGCAGTCCGTGGTTGCTCATGCTCCCGGTACTCACCATCTTCCTGATCGCGCCGCCCGCGCTGGGCTCGGACGCGGTCAACCGCTCCGGTGGCCGGACCGTGGCCGCGCCGACCCGGGACGGCACGCAGCGCATCCCGTTCCCGCCGCTGACCGACGAGCAGGCACTCGGGCTGCGGTTCGTGGACGTGGTCACCCGGGCAGGCTGGGACAGCGCCGGCACCTTGACCGACCGGACCGTGCGCCTGACCGGATTCGTCGTGCACAGCAAGAAGGGCAAGCCTTACCTCGCCCGGATCAACATCTCCTGCTGCGCCGCGGACGCCTTCCCGATCCACGTTTCCCTCACGGGTACGGGGTTCGAGCAGTACCGCGACGACCAGTGGCTCGAGGTCACCGGCAAGGTCGTACCGGGCACCGCGGTCAAGGCCAACGCCTACACGCCGAGCCTGCGAGTTCTCGGTGTGCGCCCTATCCCGGCACCTGCCGATCCGTACGACTACTGATTCCCGCGCGGATGCCGTCGACCGTGCGGTTCATCGCGGGGCGGATGCGAGTCCGGAACAGCCACGCCTTCGCGCCGCGCAGGTTCGTGCCGTGCTCGCGGTAGAACGTGTCCGGGTCGTCGAAGACACCGTGGTCGTTGTTGACTCCGGTCGCCTGGATGGCGGTGTCTTCCCCGTTCCAGTCGACCGGCGGATCGCGGAGGTCGTTCGTACCGATCGCGTAGCCGAGGAAAGGCCCCTGTGCGTTGGGAAATCTCGTGCGGACTCCGTCCAGATAGGACTCGTCGAGGATGACACCTTCCAGACCGGTCCATCGGTCGTGGAACCGGACTTCTGCCCAGCTGTGGAGGATGTTCGCCGGTGCCAGCCGGTAGTGCCAGCCCGTGACGACTCCGCGTTGCAGGCTCTTGTGGATCGTCGCGCCGTGGAACCGCGCGGGAACGCCTGCCGCGCGTAGCAACGCCATCAGCAACGTGGTTTTCGTGTTGCACTGGCCGTACCCGTCGGCCAGGACCGTGGAGGCGGCGATGTCGTCGGCGGCGTTGTAGCCGAAGCGGATCTCGTCGCGGACGAAGGTGTAGATCGCGGAGATCCGGGTGTACTCGTCACCTCCCGCCCAGCCGCGGTCGGTCATCAGCTTACGCAGGGCGGGGTGTGCGTAGTCCAGCAGCGGGGTTTGCCGCAGGTAGCGTTCCATGCTGTCGAAGCTAGGTCAGCGCATCGCGCCGGAGCTTGAACGTTCCGGCTGACTCCAGAGCCCGGCGGTGAAGGTCGTTCTGTGCAGGACCGCGGACGGCGCGAGCCCGAACGTCGCGCGGAACACCCGGCTCAGATGCGCCGAATCGCTGAAGCCCGCGCGAGCCGCGGCCTCGGTGAGGTTCGCCCCGTCGTGGATCGCGTCCACCGCGCGTTTGATCCGCAGCCACACGACGAAACGGCGAAACGGCAGTCCGACCTCGAGGGAGAACAGGTGGGTGAGCCTGCTCGGGGACACGTGCGCCGCCGCGGCCGCCTCGGCCAGCCGTGGGGCTCCGTCGATCGCGGTGTCGAGATAGCCGAGGGCGCGCTGGACGGCCTGTGACGGGTCGCGAGGCGGCTCGTGTCCGCTCAAGGTGGAGAGAACGATGCCGCACCACGCGATGGCCTGATCCTCCTGCGGTTGCGGGATGCCGCGGAGGCGGGTGGTGAGGTCGGTCCCGGCTAGTGCGTGCGCCGCACGGTCGAGAGAAGAGCCCCGTCGGCCGTGTGCGTCGACGAGTGCCAGCGCGATCCTGCCGCCCCTGGCGTCGAAGCGGTGCGGCACGCCACCGGGAATGAGCGCGGCTCGCGCCGCGTCGAATTCCCAGACGAACTGGACGGCGTGATGGGCGTGCTCGTCCGCCGCGCCGCCTTCACCGAGGTAGAGCAGGACGCCGGGCGCCAGGAACAGCCGTCCCGTCCACGGCTGTTCCTGGCCCATGCCGGTTCAGAGCTCGCGAAGGGACAAGGGGATGCTGCTCGTCGTAGGCCGCGGGGCCGTGTCGTCAGGCCCGCAGCAGTCGCACCCGTCACCGCAGCCGGTCGTGGTGGCCACGGGGAGCTTCGCGGCAGGCGCGGGCGGGCAGCAGGCGCAGCCGTCGTCCTCGGTTTCGGGCGCTGCCGGGATCGCTGTGGTGGCAACGGGTTCGGGTGCCCGCATGCCGGGGAGCGGGCGCAGCCGTCCGGCGCGGACGCCGTTGCCGATGACGAAGACTTCGGCGAGTTCGTGGATGAGCACGACGGTGGCGAGACCGAGGACGCCGAACGCGGCGAGCGGCACGAGGGTGAGCACGATCAGCGCGGAGAGCCCGATGTTCTGGAGCATGATCGTGCGGGCCCGGCGGGCGTGGGTGAGTGCCTGAGGCAGATGCCGCAGGTCGGTGCCCATCAACGCGACGTCGGCGGTCTCGATGGCGACGTCGGTGCCCATGGCGCCCATGGCGATGCCGACGTCCGCGGTGGCGAGCGCGGGGGCGTCGTTGACGCCGTCGCCGACCATGGCGACCTGTCCGCGGCCACGCAGGCTTTCGACCAGCCTCGCCTTGTCGGCCGGGCGCAGTTCGGCGTGCACGTCGTCGATTCCGGCCTGGGTGGCCAGGGCGGCGGCGGTCCGTGCGTTGTCGCCGGTCAGCATCGCGACACCAAAGCCGTTGTCGCGCAAGGCTTTCACGGTCTCCGGCGCTTCGGGGCGGAGTTCGTCGCGGATGCCGATCAGGCCGAGCACGGTGCGGTCGTGTTCGATGACCGCGACCGTGGTCCCGGATTCCTCCATGCGGGACACCTCCGCCGACAGCGCGTCGCCGGGTGAAACCCAGGTCGGTTTGCCCAGCCGGGCCGGGCGTCCGTCGACGGTGCCCTCGAGCCCGGCGCCGGGAACGGTCGTGACGTTCTCCGCCGGGACGGGATCGGGTGCGGCGGCGAGGATGGCGGCGGCGAGGGGGTGTTCGCTGCGGGCTTCGAGCGCGGCGGCGATCGCGAGTACCCGTTCGGCCGGAACGTCGTCCACCGCGAGGATCTCGGTCACCGCGGGGGAGTTGCGGGTCAGGGTGCCGGTCTTGTCGAGGGCGACGACGCGTACCGCGCCCAGGGTCTCCAACGCGGCGCCGCCCTTGACCAGCACGCCGAGGCGGCTGGCGGCTCCGACCGCGGAGATCACCGTCACCGGAACCGAGATCGCCAGCGCACAGGGCGCCGCGGCGACGAGGACGACGAGCGCGCGCTCGATCCAGGTGGCCGGGTCACCGAACACGGCACCCAACCCGGCGATCAGGGCGGCGAGGACCATGATCGACGGGACGAGCGGCCGGGCGATCCGGTCGGCCAGGCGCTGGCGGGAGCCCTTGCGCTGCTGGGCGTCCTCGACGATCCGGACGATCTTGGTCAGCGAGTTGTCCGCGACCGTCGCGGTCGCTTCGACCACGAGCGCGCCGTTGGCGTTGATCGATCCGGCGAACACCTCGTCACCGGGGCCGATCTCGACCGGTACCGATTCGCCGGTGATGGCCGAGGTGTCCGCACTGGACCGTCCTTCACGGACCACACCGTCGCTGGCGACCCGGTCACCGGCGCGGACCAGCATCCGGTCCCCGACGCGCAACTCGGCCGGGGTGATCACGGATTCGCGGCCGGAGCGCAGCACGGTGACCTTGTCCGGGACGAGGGCGAGCAGCGCGCGCAACCCCCGGCGGGTCCGGCTGAGCGAGTAGTCCTCGAGGGCCTCGCTGATGGAGAACAGGAACGCCAGCATCGCCGCTTCGCCGAACTGCCCCAGCACCAGCGCGCCCACGAGCGCGATCGTCATCAGGGTGCCGACACCGATCCGGCGCCGCCACAACGCTTTCAGTGTTCCCGGGACGAACGTCCACCCGCCGACCGCCGCCGCAGCCAGGTGAAGCACGGTCTCGGTGACCTCCGAACCCAGCCACCCGGCGAGGAATCCGGCACCGAGAAGGACACCGGCGACCGCGGCGAACTGGATCTCGCGGACCTCCCACAACCGTTGCGGGCGTTCGGATCCGGCGGTCTCGTCGTGGCCGTGCTCGTCCGGGCCGCAGCAGATGTCGCTCATGCCGGTTCTCCTTCCACGACCGTGCCGACGGCGGCGTCGAGCAGGCGGTGCCCGGTGGTGTTGAGCCGGTACATCACCAGCTTCCCGTCCCGGCGCGAATCCACCAGCCCGGCCGACCGCAGCTGGCGCAGGTGATGCGAGACCAGGCCCTGCGACGACCCGACGATCCACGCCAGGTCACAGACGCACAGCTCGTCACCGACGTGCAGAGCGTGCGCGATCCGCAGCCGCGTCGGGTCACCGAGCGCCCGCAACCGCTCCGCCCGCTGCGTCAGCTCATCCGCCGGCGGCAGTGCCGTGCGCAGCCCCTCGGCGTGGTCGAAGTCGATACACAGCAACTCACAGCGGTCGTCACCCATGCCAACAATCTAACGCGCGTCGATATGTTCGGGCAAGAGTGGGTCAGGCGGCGACGAGCAACCCCGTCCCGTACATCGCGAGCAGGCCGGCGGCGATTCCGCCGATGACGGCCGGGTCGAGCACCTTGCCGGTCTTGTCACGCAGGGCGGGGGCGATCTGGATGACGACCTGGATGATCGCGCCGACCCCGATGCCGAGTAGGAACGCTGAGAGCTCGGTGTTGCTGACGGTGCCGCCGATCAGCGCGCCGAGGATGGCGGGTGCCCCGGCCAGCACGCCGAGACCGAGCAGCCGGGGCAGGCTCGGCCGTCGCTCGGTGAGCGGGGTGACGATGGCGAGGCCTTCGGTCGTGTTCTGGATGGTGAAGCCGATGACGAGGGTGACGCCGAGGGCCAGTTCGCCGACGGCGTAGGCGGAGCCGATCGCCAGGCCTTCGCCCAGGTTGTGCAGGCCGATCCCGACCGCGATCATCAACGCCAGCCGGGTTCCGTCCGTTTTTCCCTGGCCGCGGCGGCGGAGCCGGTGGTCCACCGCGGTCAGCGCGAGGAAGGCGAGCACTCCGCCGAGGACGACCAGGGCGGCGCCACCGAAGGCGCCGCCCGCGCGGTCGGCCAGTTCGATGCCCTCGAAGGTGGCGTCGACGGCGAGGAACACGAGCAGGCCGACGGTGACCGCGAGCAGGACCCGCACGCCGCGTTGCCCGATGCGGCGCAGGGTGGGCAGGAACAGCATGCCCAGCACCACCGGGATGATCCCGACGTAGGTGCCGAGCAAGGTCATCAGCGCGAAGAACCCGCCGTCCGGCTTCGGGGTGGCCACAGCGGCGGTGATGTCGTGGGTGATGACCGCGCCGGTGGAGGTGAGCATCGAGACGAGATAGGGCTGTTGCGCCTGCCACGGGTAGTCCAGGCGCAGGGTGTCGGTGTCGAGGCGTTCGATCGGGGCGGTGGCGCCGGTGAAATCGACGTAGGCGTCGTTGACGAAGACCTGGGCGACCTGCACCGGGTCCGGGCCGGTGTTGCGCACGGTCAGCGCGATCACGCCCGGCGTGAGTTCGGTGCGTTCCACCGAGAGTCGCTCGATCGGCGGCCCGGAGCGGTCGGGGAGGGTACGTCCGCCGAACACCGCCAGTGCGACCAGGGCGAGCCCGATGATCGCGACGACACCGAGCGCCGGTGCCCACGCCCGCAATGCCGCAGTCCGGTCCGTCATCTACTCGGTCACCTCGAACATCCCCATCCAGCCCAGTTCGGCGAACTCCGACTTGTGGGCGTGGAACATGAATTGCCCTGGGTGTTTGAACCGGATCTCGCAGATTCCGCGTTGTCCCTGTGCTTGCACGACGGTGTCGGTGAACTCGCTGGGTTCGAGCCGGGTTCCGGTCGGGTAGTAGTCGAAGAAGTTACCGTGCAGATGGAAACTGTTGATCGGGTCGTACTCGAGCGTGTTGACCAGATAGACCCGGACCAGCTCGCCGCGGCGGACCCGGACCGGCTCGTGCATGTAGTGGAACGGGATGCCGTTGACCGCGTAGAGCTGGTTGCCCTCGCCGTCGAAGGTGGTGTTGAACCCGTGCATCACCATCACCAGTTCGTCCGCCCGCGGGCGCGGTTGTGGCGGATCGACGATGAACGTGCCGTACAGGCCGCGCGCGATGTGCTCGGCCAGTGGCCCGACGTGGCAGTGGTAGAGGTGCAGCCCGAACGGTTCGGCGTCGAATTCGTACACCGTGCTGCCGCCCGGCGCGATCACCCCGGCGCCCGAGCCGGGAACGCCGTCCATGTCCGCGGGATGGATGCCGTGGAAGTGCATGGTGTGCGGATGTGCCGAACCGTTGGTGAACTTCACCCGTAGCCGGTCGCCCTCGGTGCAGCGCAGCGTCGGCCCGGGGATCCGGGAGTTGAACGTCCACGCCGGGAACCGGACGCCAGGGGCGATCTCGATCTCCTCGTCGGCGGCGTAGATCTCCCATTCGCGCAGCACCCGGCCGTCCGCGGTGCGTGACACCGTGCCGTAGTCGAAGTCCCGCAGTATCGCGGTGGGGTTGAACCCGTTCGCCGCGTGATCCACCGTTCCGCCTTTGCGGAACGTCGGGCCGGCCACCCCGCCACCATGTCCGTGCTCGTGCCCTCCGGGTTGCCCCTCGTCGGCCGAGGCGGGCAACGTCGCGCGCAACCCGACGGTCACTCCCGCCGCGCCGGCCAGCGCGCCGCCGATCAGGAACCGCCGCCGTGAAGACCCCGTCTCCGCTGCCTCTGGACGCGTCACCGTGGTCTCCCTGCGCCGGCGTGAACTTCGGCATACCGAATTTAGGGTTCAACCCTCCCGAAAGCAAGACTTCGCCCGGGCTTCGAGCAGTGGTCTTCTAGCGGCGCTGACTGGTATGTAGGAGCTGCGGACTTTTAATCCGTAGGTCGAGCATCGAGCTGTCTGTCGAAAAGAGTCTTCATGCCGGACGGATAGCTTCGTGTTGGGGCAGGCTCGCCCTTGTCGCCCGGAGCCGGCAAGCAGAGGGTGCCTTCCGTCCGCCATTTTCGGAGGATGCGGCGACCATAGTTGTGGGTACCGGCGACACGGTCGAGGTCGGCGCCGGACGGTGTTCGTCCGAGCTGCTGTTCAGCTATGTAGAAGTTCCACATCCGTTGCTCGGCGGTTGGTTCGGGTGTGGAAGAAGGTCCGGGTGAAGCCTCCGGTAGGTGACCTGCAAGCGGGGGAGCGAGCTCCTGCTCGGGTGAGGTGTCGGTGGATGTCTCGGCCATGTTGGTGCGGTGGCGTTTGAGGGCGCGGTTGAGGAGTTCGACGGCCAGCAGCAGGGCAAGGGGTGGGCAGGCGGTGACGGCGACTCCGAACGCGCTGGTCACGGGTGCGGAGGCGATGTTCGCGCAGAGGGACAGTGAGATACCGAAGATGAACGCGGACCAGGCCGGCCATCGGCTGGTGCTGTCTCGGCTGGGTTTCCAGAGTTCGACGGTTGCGGTGGTGAGGAGGCCGTCGACGATGAGGGGCCAGATGGAGGCGGTCATCGTGTCCGCGCCGAACCGGAGCGCGAACTGGCGTCCGTGGATGTAGGAGGCGTAGGCCGCGCCGAGGGCGACCAAGGCGGTGCAGCCGCATTGAATCCAGAGGGAGAGGCGGACGCTGTTCATGACGCGTCTCCACCGCGGTCTCGGCGGAGCCGGTTGATCCTCAGTGTGGCGGAAAGCCGCAGCTCAGTGGGCTGCGTGGGCGCGTGGTTGCTGCTCGTACCTCGTCGGGGGTACAACGCGAAAAGCGCCGATCGAAATGATCGGCGCTTTTCGCCTTTTCAGGAGCTGAGCGTCGGCAACCTTTCGCTGCTGTCGTCCACAGTGGCCGGATCGCCGCGGATTCCGAAGTGGACTAGATGCGGGCGAGTCCGCGGTAGGGCCGCACGACCGCTTCGACGAACGCCGTGACCTGCTCGTCGATGTGCGCCTTCCCGTCGGAGTCGTTCTCGACGAGGAACAACCGGCCGGCGATGTTCTTCTGTGCCTTCAGAAGCGCGAAATCGTCCCTGCTGTAGAGGGTGTCCGCGGCGTTGCTGGGCAGCCGATGGTCGTCGGACACCTCGAGGCTGATCGACTGTCCCGCCACCGAGATCTTCGGTGGCTCGCCCCGCCTGGCCAGCCGGGCGGCGCGTTCGGTGTCGGAGGCGCGGACGTGGATGATCTGCGACGCCGCCAGTACCTCGTCGCCGAACACCTGGAGCGCGCCGATCGTGTCGGCCCTGGCGAACTCGACGATCGTGATCGGGTTGCTCCGGCGGTTTTCCCAGACCCGGTGGCCGAGCGTGTGCAGGGCCGGCCGGAGATCGTCCTCGTGCTCCACCTGGAACGCGCCGCCCTCCTGGGCGCTGAAACCCGCGCCGCGACCGTCGCCGAGGAGCATCAGGGCGTGGAGGAATTCTTCGAACGCGTAGACGTAGTCGTTGAGCTCGTCGACCCGCATCCGCCACCGCCGGAGCTCCTCGGCGAGCGCCCGCCGGACCAGTGACTTGCCTGCCCCCGGCAGTCCGGTGACGAAGACGACCGGCGCCCGGTGACGGAACGCCAGGTGCCGCAGGACCGCGTCTTGCGCTTCGGCCGAGAGCTGGTATGCCGCGCGCTGTTCTCGGATCCGGTCCGCGAGGCCCGCGTTGCTCCCGGCGAGGAGTTCCCCGGCCAGGAACGATTCGATGGGTTCGGATTCGCTCCACGTCTTGTCGAAGTGGCTGCGGAACACCTTGGCGGCGGAGATCTCGTCCAGCCGTTCGGGCCGGTCCTTCCCGCCGTTGCGCCGGTTGAGCACCGTGTGGTGCTCCGAGCCGGAGAACAGGTGGTACGACAGGTGATCCGCGGTCAGCGCGCGGGACACGCGGACCTCGATACCCGCGCCGAGCAGCTCCGCTCCGGCGGTGAGGGAAGTGGGCTCGGTCCGGGTGATCACCCGGACCCCGCGGCGGTCGTTGAGCTGCGACCACGATTCCTGGATCTCGGCGACCACCGGGGAGCCGTCCGCCGGAAGCAGATTCGGGACCAGGGCGTCGAGCCGGTCGACGTTGTCGTTCTTGGAGATGACGAGCATCTCCGCCAGGTAGTTCCGCCGGGTCATCCGCTGGGAGAGCCCGGTCGGCAGGCGGGTGCGACGCCACAGGAACCTGACGGTCGCCACGATGAGCGCGACGGCCACGCCGCTGGTCACGGGCACGAGGAGCTGGCTCCAGTTCATCGTGGTCACCTGTCCGGCGCTGTTGTCGGGATGCCTAAGCCAAAGTTTAGGCGAGCCGAACTTTCTTTTCAAGCATGGCGCACTCCGGGCCGTGCGGCGGGTTCACGAATCGGCCGCGAGTTCCTCCTCGACCCGGGCCGCCGCGGTCTTGAGCAGCGCGACCCATTCCTGGACCGGGTCGGCGCGGAAGCGCGTGGTCGGCATGGCCAGCGCCATGGCGCCGCACGACGGCCCGCCCGGGCTTCGCACGGCGACTCCGATCGCCGTGAGGCCCTTCTCGGTGCGCTGGTCGTTGATCGCGAAGCCCTTGGCGCGTACTCGCGACAACTCGCGGTGGAGCCGGCGGCCGTCGACGTCCTCGTCACGGTAGAGCTCGGTGAGCTCCTCGGCGGTCTTCTCGGCCAGGATGGCCCGGCCACCGGCGGTGTGGTGCAGCGGCATGACGAAACCCGTGCGATCGGCGACGCGCAGGGTCCGGGTGCATTCCACGGTGGAGATGAAGCGGGCGTCGGTCCCGACGGGCACGAGCAGGGTGACCGTCTCGTCGACGAGCTCCATGAGCCGGCGCATGCGGGGCCGCGCGACCCGCCACAGCCGCTGGGCGCCGGGGTCGGGTGCCTCGACGGGTCTGAGCATCGGGCCGGGCCGGTAGAGCCGGTCGGCGTCCTGCGTCGCGAACTCGCGATAGACCAGCGACGTCAGCAGCCGGTGTGCCGTCGAGGGGGCGATCGAGATCCGCTGGGCGATGTCCACCAGCCGCAGCGGTCCCTCCTGTTGAAGCAGGATGGCGACCTGCAACGCGTGATCGACCGAGTTCAACAGCGACGTCGGAGGATTCCGCATAGAGGAAAAGTATAGCTACCCCCATCGTCCTCGGAGATCGTTCCGGTCATGTCCTCCGCACTGGAATCGACCCCCGAGCTGGACCGGCTCTACTCCCGTTTCGAAGAGGAATCCCTTGTGCCACTGTGGTGCGAGATCGGCGACCTCATGCCGGCCACCCCCAGATCGGCGGCGCTGCCGCATCGATGGTCCTGGGACTCGCTCTCCGCGATGGCCGCCCAAGCGGGTGTCCTGGTGCCGGTGGGCCGCGGCGGTGAGCGCCGGGCGCTGGCGCTGGCGAACCCCGGGCTCGGGGGACGTCCGTTCGCCACCCCCACGTTGTGGGCCGCGATCCAGTACCTCAACCCCGGCGAGGACGCGCCGGTGCACCGGCACACGCAGAACGCGTTCCGGTTCGTCGTCGAGGGCGAGGGCGTGTGGACCGTGGTCGACGGCGACCCGGTCGCGATGCGCCGCGGCGATTTCCTGCCGCAGGGCGGCTGGCACTGGCACGGCCACCTCAACACCAGCGATGCCCCCATGGCCTGGATCGACGGCCTGGACATCCCTTTCGCCTACGCCACCGACTCCACGTTCTTCGAGTTCGGGCCAGACCAGGTGGGCGACGTCGGCACCCCGGAGCGGTCGCGTTCGGAGCGGCTCTGGGGGCACCCGGGGCTGCGCCCGCTGACCCATCTGGCCCCTTCGCCCAAGACGCCGCTGCTCGCCTACCGCTGGGAGCACACCGACCGGGCGCTGCGTGAGCAACTGGAGCTGGAGGCGGAGGGCCATCCGGCCACGCCGGAGCCAGGGCACGCGGCGGTGCGGTTCACCAATCCCACGACCGGTGGCGACGTGATGCCGACCCTGCGTACCCAGTTCCACCGGCTCGCCCCGGACACCGCCACCGCGGACCGCCGCGAGGTGGGCTCGGCCGTCTTCCAGGTCTTCGAAGGATCGGCCCGGGTCACGGTCGGCGACTCGGCCTGGCACGTCGACCGCGGTGACCTGTTCGTCGTCCCGTCCTGGCAGCCACTCTCCATCACCACCGAACACGGGGCCGACCTGTTCGAGTTCACCGACGCACCGATCTACGAGCGGCTCGACCTCGCACGGGCAGGGAGCGCACGATGAGACTGGCCACGATCCTGGTCGGCGGCACCGGCCGCGCCGCCCGCCTCGACGGCGATACGTACACGGCATTGGCCGCGGCCGATGTCCGCGAGTTGCTCGAAGATCCTTCGTGGCGGACGAAAGCGCAGGAGCCGGGGAAGCGGTACACCGCCGCGGAGGTGCGGCTCGCGCCGGTGGTCCCGGCGCCGGGCAAGATCGTCTGCGTCGGCCTGAACTACCGGACCCACATCCTCGAGATGGGGCGCGACCTTCCCGAATACCCCACCCTGTTCGCGAAATTCGCCGACACCCTCATCGGCGCCCGCGACGACATCGTCCTCCCGCCGGAATCCGATTCGGTCGACTGGGAGGCGGAGCTGTGCGTGGTCGTGGGCACCACGGTCCGCCGTGCCACGTCCGGGCAGGCGGCCGCCGCGATCGCGGGATTCACGGTGCTCAACGACGTTTCGATGCGCGACTGGCAGTTCCGCACCCGGGAATGGTTGCAGGGAAAGAACTTCGAGGCCAGCACGCCGATCGGGCCGGTGCTGGTCACACCCGACGAGCTGCCGGGCGGCGTCCGGCCGGAGCTGGCCATCACCACCGCGGTCGACGGCGAGGAGGTGCAGCGCGCCGACACCGGCGACCTGGTCTTCGATCCGGTCGCGCTGGTGGAGTACGTCTCGACGATGATCACGCTGCGCCCCGGCGACGTCATCGCCACCGGCACGCCGGGCGGCGTCGGTCACGCCAGGAAGCCGGCGCGCTACCTGACCGCGGGAAGCAAGGTCGTCACCACGATCGAGCACATCGGCTCGCTGGAGAACACGATGAGGTCCGAGTCGTGACGGCGTCCTCCGCCACGTATCTGGAGTGGATGAGGGCGGGAACCGGGCGGCTCCTCGGGATCGTCGACAGGCTGGCGGAACCGCGGTTCGCCGAGCCGTCGCCGCTGCCGGGGTGGGCCGTCGGCCATCTCGTCGCCCACCTCCACTACAACGCGTGTGCCTTGGGGCGGTTGGCTTCGTGGGCCGCCACCGGCGTCGAGAGCCCGATGTACGACGGCGCGGGGCAGCGTGAGCGGGAGATCTCCACCGGGGCGGCCCTGCCGCCCGCGGAGCTGAAGGATCTGGTGCGCGAGTCGGCGGCCGAGCTCGACGGCCTCTTGTCCGCACTGACCGGCGAGCAGTGGGAGCGCCAGGTCGTCACCGCCCAGGGCCGCACGGTCTCAGCCGAGGAGATCCCGTGGCTCCGGGTCCGCGAGGTCGTGGTCCACGGGGTGGATCTGGGCGGCACCTGGGAGTGGCCGGAGGAGCTGCTGAGGGCGCTGGTCTTCGAGATCGTCGAGCAGCGTCTCGCCCGGGGCCAGGCCGCCGCGCTCGCGGGCGTTCTCACGGGCCGATCGCGCGAGTCCCTCCCGCCTTGGCTCTAGGCCTTTCCGACCCCGAAACGAGGAACCGGCATGCAGGATCAGACCGTCGCCCCGGCCGGTCGCGCGGCGATGCGCGTGACGTTGCTGTGCTGGATCATCGTGGTGATCGAAGGCTATGACATCGTCGCCTTCGGCACCGTCGTCCCCGTGCTGCTGGGGAATCCGGGAAACGGGTTCACTCCGGAGAACATCGGCTGGATCGGCTCGGCCGTCTTCGTCGGCGCGATGGCCGGGGCGCTGTCCTCGGGTGCGCTCTCCGATCGTTACGGCCGCCGTCCCGTGGCCATCGCGGCGGTCGCGGTCTTCACCTTGTTCACCGTTCTGTGCGGAGCGGTCGACAGTGTCTGGCCGCTGGCGCTGTTCCGGCTGCTCGCCGGACTGGGCATCGGGGCGATCATGCCCGCGGCGTCCGCGCTCACCCTGGAGTACGCGATCCCGCGGTATCGCACCCTGACCTACACGCTGATGCTGTCCGGCGTGCCGGTCGGTGGCGTACTCGCCGCGGTGACGGCGTTGCCGGTCATCCCGGCCTGGGGGTGGGAGGCGATGTTCCTGCTCGCCGGCGCGCCCGGCGTGCTCTGCCTGGTCATCACCGCCAGGTACCTTCCCGAGTCGCCCCGGTTCCTCGACAGCGTCGGGCGCCACGACCACGCGTCGGCCGTCCGCGCCCGGTTCGGGCTGGACGCGCCGGCGGTCGAGGTGGTCACGCTGGAGAAGGCCGAGGGGATCTTCGGCCGCTCCTACCGGGGCGCGTCGATCGTGTTCGCCACCGCGACCTTCTGCGGGCTCTTCGCCTGGTACGGGCTCGCCACCTGGCTGCCCGGCCTGATGTCCAAGGCGGGCTACGCGCTCGACTCGTCCCTGGTCTTCCTTCTCGTCCTCAACCTCGGTGCGGTGGCGGGCTCGCTGGTCCTCGCCGCCGCGACCGACCGGTGGAGCAACCGGCCCGTCGTCGTCCTCACCTACCTCGGCATGGCCGCCGCTTTGCTGGTGCTCTCGATCAAGCTGCCGTCCGCCCCGCTGCTGGTCTGCATCGCCGTGGCAGGCGTCGGCGGGCACGGCGGTCAGATCCTGATCAACGCCTTCGTCAGCGCGTCGTACCCGACCGGCCGCCGTGCCCGGGCCCTCGGCTGGTCCCTCGGCGCCGGGCGCACCGGCACGATCGTCGGACCGATCGTCATCGGGTGGCTGGTCAGCGGCCGTGACCCGCTGACGGGATTCGCTGTCTTCGCTGGACTCGCCGTGACCGCCGCGATTCTGCTGGCGCTGTGTCCCCGGACGCCCGCTCTCCGTTCCCTCGGCGATTGACCTTTTCCTTTCACAGAACGGTTTTCGAGTATGACGACAGCACTCCCGCACGCGCGGCACTTCATCGACGGCGGCTGGCAGGACTCCACGAGCACCGGTACGTCCACCGGGCCCGCCACCGGTGAGGCCCTGGGCACGTTCGCCGACGGCGGTCGCGCGGAGGCCCAGGCTGCGGTCGAGGCCGCCCAGGTCGCCTTCGAGCGCGCCTCCTGGTCCCGCGACCGCCACGCGCGATCGACCGCGCTGCTGCGGCTGGCCGATCGCCTGGAGGCACGCCGCGACGACCTCGTTTCATTGCTGGCCAAGGAGAACGGCAAGACTCTCGGCGAGGCGGCGTTCGAGGTCGACATGTGCGCCCCCAAGCTCCGCTACGCCGCCGCCCTGGCGCTGGTCGACAGCGGCCGGTCGGCCGAGGTGCGGCCCGGCTACTTCAGCAGCACCTTGCCCGAGCCGATCGGTGTCGCGGGCGTCATCGTGCCGTGGAACTCCCCGGTGGTGCTGGCCGTGCGGTCGTTCGCGCCGGCCCTCGCCGCCGGCTGCACCGTGGCGATGAAGATGCCCGGGCGGACGGCACTGGTCAACGGTGTCCTCGCGGAGGTCGTCGCCGAGACCCCGGAGTTGCCTCCTGGCGTCCTCAACCTCTTCACCGAATCCGGCGACGACGGCGCGCGGGAGCTGGTTTCCTCTCCCGGCACCGCGGCGATCAGCTACACCGGGAGCACCGCCGTGGGCCGCGTAATCATGGCCGAGGGGGCACGGACCCTGAAACGGCTTTCGCTCGAACTCGGCGGCAAGACGCCGATGATCGTGTTCGACGACGCCGACCTCGACGCCGCCGTCCCGGTGCTGACCGCGGCGATCACGACGTTCGCCGGTCAGTTCTGCATGACCGGCAGCAGGATCCTTGCCCACGAAGCGATCGCGGGCGAGCTGCGCGAGCGTCTCGTCCAGGCGCTGTCGGCCGTCCGGCTGGGCCCGGGCGACGACCCGGACAGCCGGATGGGGCCCATGATCGACCGGGAATCCGTGGACCGGGTCGACCGGATCGTCCAGGAGGCCGCCCGCACGGCCACGGTGCTGGTGCGCGGGGGCCCGATCGAGGACGGCCCGCTCGCGGGTGGCGCCTACTACCGGCCCAGCCTGCTGGAGCCCCGAAGCCCGGACGACGACATCGTGCGGCGTGAGGTGTTCGGTCCGGTCGCCACCTTCGAAGTCTTCCGCACCGAGGACGAGGCCGTGAGGTTGGCGAACGGCACCGAATTCGGTCTCGCCGCGTCGGTGTGGACCACGAACGTCGACCGGCCGCTGCGGCTCGCGCGGGAACTGAAGGCGGGCACGGTGTGGACCAACGCCTGGGCGGTGGTCCACGACGAGTTCGAGGAGGGCGGTTTCGGGCAGAGCGGGATCGGCCGGCTCAACGGTCCCCGCAGCCTCGAGGCGTTCCAGGAGATCAAGCATCTGGTCCGCGTCGCTCCGGCGGTGGCACAATATATCGGCTGACGATATATTGTGCTCATGGTTGGTCGAACGATGACGGAGCAGGCGTTCTTCGTCCTCACCGCGCTTGTGGACACGCCGCGTCATGGGTACGGGATCGTCGGCGAGGTGGGGGATCTTTCGGACGGGCGGGTGAAGCTGAAGGTGGGCACGCTGTACGGCGTGCTGGATCGCCTGGTCGCGGACGGTCTGGTCGAGCCGGACCGGGAGGAGGTCGCCAACGGGCGGCTCCGCCGGTACTACCGGCTGACCGAGAACGGCCGCACGGCGCTCACCGCCGAGGTCCGGCGGCAGACCGCGAACGCCCGCGCCGCCTCGGAACGGCTGCGCGCGTGGCGGCCTGCGGACACCGGAGGCCTGGCGTGAACCGCCTGGAGGAGCGGTACCGGCGGGTGCTGCGGCTGCTGCCCGCCTCTTATCGGCGGGCGTGGGAGGAGGACATGGTCGCCACCTTCCTGTACAGCGAGATGCCGGAGGACGCCGAGGACGCGGAGTTCGCCGCCGACCACGGACGGCCGAGTTGGCCGGAGGTGGCGAGCGTCGTGGCGCTGGCGGTGCGGCTGCGGCTGGGAGGTGACGGCGCGCCGCTCCGCTACCTCGTCTGGGGTGAGACGGTCCGGCGGCTGGCGCTGGTGGGGTTGCTCGTGCAGGCGGTGGCGGCGGTGGCGGGCATCGGGGCGCGGCTGTGGTTCCCCTCGGTGCCGAATCCCGTCACGGCCGACGTGCAGGCCCTGCTCGGCTTGGTCTGGGTGGCGGCTTATCTGTGCCTGGTGACCGGCCGGTGGCGCGCGGCGCGGTGGCTCGCGGTGTCGGCGCTGGCTCAAGCCGTGGTCTTCTTCGGCATAGATCTCGTGGCCGTCGAGGGTGCGTACGGGCTGTCCGGGACCGTCGGGCTCCTGCTGGAGGCGCTGCCGGTGGTGGCACTGGTCGCGTTCCATCGGCAGGCCCCACCGGTGAAAGCGCGGCCGTGGCTCGTCGCGCTGCTTGCCGGCGTCGGCCTCCTGACGGTCGCGACGCTGGTCACCTACGTCAGCGTTCCGGTGCTCGTGGACTGGCCGGGCGTGGTCTGTGTGGCGGTCTTCGCCGCGGCGGTCGTGTATTTGAGCTTGCCTCGCCTGGGCTGGCGGAGTGCCGCGGTGTCGTGGTCGACGACGCTCGCTTTGCTCGCGCTGGTCGCCCTCGTGCAGCGCGTCGTGACGCTGCTGGACTACCTCCGGCTCGCGGCTCGCACCACGGAACTGGACCTCATGACCGCGATCGCCGCCGGGCAGACCGTGGCGGTTCTGGCGGTAGCGGTACCGCTCGCGGTGCTCGCCGCCAAGGCCGTGCACGCGTTGCCGCCGGTCGCCGCCCGGTGATGTGCGCGAAAGGCTGACTTGGCCGGTGAGTGACCAGGGTGAAGGCTTCCTTCACCGCATTAGACGCGGTGAAGGGAGCCCTCGCGTCGTCTCGTGGCCACGCGCGGACGGCCGTGGCGAAGCCGATGACGCCGAGCACCCCGAGGACCAGCCAGGTGACGGTGAATCCGGCGTCGGTGGCGAGCCGTCCGGCGATCGGGTAGGCGATCAGCCAGCAGGCGTGGGAAAGCGAGAACCGGGCGGCGAAGATCGCGGGCCGGTCGGCCGGACGGCTGGATCTGCGCAGCACCCGGCCCACGGGGGTGAGGACGAGCCCGGCGCCGAGTCCGATCACGGCCCACACGGCCGGCGCGGCGGCTCCTCGCCAGCCGCCGGAGTCCACTGTGGACAGCGCAATGGCGCCGGCCAGTCCGGTGAGCAGGGTGCCGCCGCCGGTGAGCATGACGGTGCGGTCGGGGATCCCGTCGAGTACACGGGGGAGCAGGAGCGCGGCCAGGATGGTCCCGGCGCCGTTGGCCGCCAGCAGCAGGGCGACGTCGGCCTGTGATCCGCCGAGGGTGTCCTGGACGTAGTTCACGGTGTTGACCATGACCACGGAGCCGGCCGCCGCGACCACCAGGTCGAGGCCGAGTGTGCCTCGCAGGCGCGGGGTCGCGGTGTACAGCTTGATCCCGGCAACGGTGCGCTCCCAGGCCCCGCCGCGCTCGCCGCGCGCCGCGTCCGGGATCCGGGTGCTCAGCACCAGCGCGGCGGAGATCGCGAAACCGATCGAAGTGCCGGTGAACAGCCAGTGGAAGGACACGAGACTCAGCACGGCGGCGGCCAGGAGCGGGCTGAGGAGGCTCTCCATCGTCGAGGCCAGCTGGGACAGCGAAAGCGCCTTCGTGTAGTCGCGTTCGTCGGGAAGAAGGTCGGGGAGCACGGCCTGGAACGCCGGGGTGAACGCGGCCGACGCGGACTGGAGCACCACGATCAGGACGTAGACGTGCCAGACCTGGTCGACGAACGGCAGCGCGAGCACCACCAGTGCGCGGATCACGTCCAGGGTGACGAGGAAGAAACGGCGCGGCACCCGGTCGGCGTAGGCGACGGCGAGCGGCGCCACCGTGACGTAAGTGATCATCTTGACGGCCAGCGCGGTGCCCAGGACGGCGCCCGCGCGGGACCCCGCCAAGTCGTAGGCCAGCAGCCCGAGCGCTACGGTCGCCAGTCCAGTGCCGAACAGCGCGACCAGCTGCGCCCCGAACAGATGCCGATAGTTACGATGACCGAACAGCGACACGCTCCCCGGCTCCTCTCGTTCGGCGTCCCTTCCATGATAGGTGCTCATGTACGCACATGACGAATCCGGCGACCAGTGGTCCCACCTGCCGCCGGACGACCAGGTCGAAGCCGCGTCCACCGCCCTGCGGATGCTGGCGGATCCCACCCGGATGCGGATGCTGTGGCTGATCAGCGGCGAGGAGTACGACGTCGCGTCACTGGCGGCCGCGGTGGACATCGCGCGTCCGGCGGTGTCCCAGCACCTGGCCAAACTCAAGCTGGCCGGTCTGGTCACCCAGCGCAGGGACGGCCGCCGGATCCTCTACCGGGCCCGCGGCGGGCACGTCCGGCGCCTGCTGGCGGAGGTCATGAACGCGGCCGATCACCATCTCCACGGGATCCCCGACCACGACTGACCACAGTGGACGGTCAGGGCATGGTCCCTTTTACCCGCCGGATTCCGGCGGTATGGTCGGACGAAGGCGACCGCGGCTGCGGCGGGAGACGATTTGCTGGACATCATCGGGCTGAGTGAAACCGACGTCGAGGTCTACGATGCTTTCGCCGGCACCGGTTCGCTGACCGTCGCCGAAATCCGGCAACGCACCGGGATGTCCCGGCAACGGCTGCTCCGGGTGCTGCCCGTGCTGACCGAAAAAGGTTTGCTCGTCAGGCTTCCCGGCCCGGCGGAGGCGTATTCGGCGGTGCGGCCGGAGATCGCGCTGGACGCGATGCTCCGGCTGAAGGAGCAGGAACTCGCGAGTGCGCGGCTGGTCGCCGACCGGTTGCGCGAACGGTACCGGGCGACGTCCGGCGAACGCCCGGTCGATCTCATCGAGGTGATCCACGGCGACGCGCTCATCGCCGACCGGGCCGATCGGTTGCTGCGCTCGGCCGAGCGGGAGGTCGCCTTCGTCGACAAACCGCCCTACGCGCAGACGCCGAGTGTGCTCCATCCCGCCGAACGTGATCTTCTCGGCCGCGGGGTGCGCTTTCGCGGGGTGTACGAGCGCAGTGCACTGGAAATGCACGACCTGTCATCCGACCTCGAGGCGGGCCTCGCGCTCGGCGAGGAGGCCCGGGTGGTCACCATCGCCCCGCTCAAGATGATCGTGGTCGACCGGCGCGTCGGATTGGTGCCGCTGCGTTCCGATCTCCCCGAGGTCGGCGCGGCGCTGGTGATCCGACCGTGCGCCCTGCTCGACGCGCTCAGCGCGGTCTTCGACTTCCTTTGGCAGACAGGGCTTCCTCTGCGCCTGCCCGGTTCCGCCGAACTGGCGGACGTCGCGCCTTCCGACGACGCCCGCCTGCTCGCCCTGCTGACCACGGGGCTGCCGGACCGGAGCATCGCCAAGCAGCTCGGCATGAGCTACCGGACCTTCCAGCGACGCCTGCGCGATCTCATGACCACCCTCGGGGCGACGACCCGGTTCCAGGCCGGACTTCAGGTCGCCACCCGGGGTTGGGTCACCTTGCCGGCGACCCAACCCACTCAGGACGAGGACGTCAGCGAACGCGAGGATTCGCCTTCGCCACCTCCGTGAGCGCGTAGGCCCGCTGGACCGTCCGCGTCACGGTGTTTCCCGAGCTGTCCCGCGCTTCCGAGCGCAACCAGACGAACCCGTCGGTCGTGTCGAGTCGCGGGTGGGCCACCGTCACCGACCAGAGTCCGTTCCCACCCGGACGGACGGTCGCCGTCGCCCAGGTGCGCCCGCCGTCCGTCGACGACGACACCTGCAGCCGCGTCACCGGTCCGCCGCCCCGTGCGCCGCTGTGCGAGCCGGCGGACACGTCGAAGGTGAACGGCCGTCCGGCCGGTGCGCGGCCGCCGAGATCCAGTGGCAACCGGTGGTCCAGCTGGATGAGCGGCTGGAAGGAACACGACTTTCCCGAGCCGTGACAGGAGAATCCGAGCGGTGCCGCGGCATCGGACCGCGCCGAGGCGAACGTCCACGACGTATCGGTCCTCGGGGCGTGCTGGAACAGCGCGCCACTCGGGATGCCGACCTGCGCCTGGCCGGGCATCACGTCGGTCACGTCCAGCCGGTAGGTGGCCGGGGCCGGTGCGAGCCGGAACTCCGGGATGAGCGCGAGCGGATCGTCCGCATTGGATCGCGGGATCTCGACCCCGTCCCGGTACAACCGGGCCGTGGTCGCCGCGAAGTACCGCGCGTTCTCGTAGGGATTCGAGTAGTGCCCGCCCGAACCGGCGCCAGCCGTGCCGTCCATCCACTGCAGGCCGGGGACGAACAGGTCGGGATCCGTGCCACCGCGGCACATCGAGCACAGCACCGCCCAGCCGGTGGCCGTCGCCGGATAGCGGGCCGGATGGTCGGCGGGCAGTTCCACCGCGCCGCCGTGCAGCGGTGCGCGGAACCAGTACTCGTCCGGCCTCGACCGCTCGCCCGCGCGATAGATGTTCTGGGCGTTCATGCTCAGCGCGGCGCGACGGCCCGCGGTGTCGTTGCCGGACAGGGTGACGACCCGTTTCCAGACCAGCCGATCGTCCGCCGGTCCGGTGTATTCGGTCCACGAGCCGGGAACCGGGATCTTCGTGCCCTGCACCGCCTGCGTCTTCCACAGGCCGGTCGGGAAGGCGTACCAGTTCTTCTGTCCGGTCAGTCCCGGTTTTTCGGCGTGGTAGCCGGTTTTCGTGGCGACCAGGGTCTTCTGGTCGACCCGCCGGACGAGCTCCTTCGGCACCCCGTTGGCGTCGAGGTAGCTGAGGTTGTACATCACGTCCGGAGCGGCGCGCACCAGCAGGCGCACCGAAACGGCACCGGCGGTCCGCAGCTTCTCGCCTTCGTCCCAGCCGAGGGACAAGGTCGGCACCACCGCGCTGCTGAGGCCCGGAACGCTCAGCGAACCCGGCGAACCGGCGTACGGGATCAGCGCCGCCCCACCCGCGGCGGACACCGCGCGTGCCGCGTTCGCGATACCCGCGGAGACCGCGCTCACCGGGTCAGGTGCCCCGGCCGGGACCGGAATCCTCACCAGGACGGCCTTTCCGCGGACGTCGAGACCGGTCAGGTCAACCGCGCCGCCGAACACGACCGGCAGCGTTCGCTCACCGGGTGACTTCGCCGTCAACGTCGGCACGTCGTACGCCGGGTTCAGCACGGCCGAGGCACCGCCGGCGATCCGCATCTCGACCGCGGTCTGGGCCAGTGTCGCGCTGTCCTGCAACGAAATCGCACCCGCCGACGTGGCCGCCGCCGGTGTCACACGCACTTCCCAGCCCGCGCCCGAGGCCAATCCGGCTTCGCCGACGTAGCCGTTCACCCCCGCACCGCCGGGGATCACGCGCCGCAGCATCACCGTGCGGTCACGCAGATCGGTGGGAGTGGGCGTGATCAGCCCGGCGGGGACGGCGCTCGCCGCGTTCAGCGCGATCTCCGCCGGGCCTGTGACGGCGACCTGCGTCGCGCTCATCGCCGACCAGCGGCGCACCGTCAGCCCGCGCTCCATCACCCAGCCGAGCGCCGAATAGCGGCCGGCGGGCACGAGCACCCGGCCGACCCCGTCGACCAGGCCGACCTGCTGGCCGACCTGGTCGAGGAACGGGTCGTTGCGGTTGCCCGCACCGGCCGCGTCGTCGATCAGCTGGGCCGACGCGGACTGGGCGGGCCCGCCCGCCGAATCCCGTACCCGGATCGTCACCGGGAACAGCTCGGCAGCGTTGTAGGTGCTCACGGGTGTCCGCACCGCGTTGGTCCCGTCCGTGGTCGTGGCCACGACGTCGCCGCCGTAGACGCCCGCCGTTCCTTCGTTCGGGTTCACGGCGAGATCGACGGTGGTGCTCGACTTCGGCGGGATCGACAGCTCCGTCTTCGCCAGGCGCATCCCGGTGCCCGGAGCGGCGCCGCCGTCCCACGGCCGCACGGTCAGCTTCAGGTTCAGGTTCAGCGGCCGGTCCCCGGTGTTGGTGTAGGACAACTGCCGGACGACCTGTGCCGAGGCGTTGGTGGTCCGCTCGTTGCGGCCGAAGCTCGCGACGGCTGTGCCGGTCGCCTTCTGCGACACGGCCCGCGCGACGTCGAGGAGTCCGGCGCCCTGCTCGAACCAGCGAAGGCCGACGTCCTTGGCCGTGGTGACGAGCGAGTTCTTCAGTGCCTGCCAGGTCAGCCCTGGTCGTTGCTGCAGCAGGATCGCCGCGGTGCCCGCGACGTGCGGAGTCGCCATGGAAGTGCCCGACGCGGCGGTGTACGAGCCGTCGACCGGTTCGCCCATGGCCGTGTCCGCGGCCCGGGCGGCGACGATCCCCACGCCGGGCGCGGTGATCTCCGGCTTGACCGAGGCGTCCCGCAACCGCGGACCACGGCTGCTGAACCACGCGATCTTGTCGTCCCGGTCGAGCGCCCCGACGGTGAGCGCGGACGTCGCCGCCCCCGGGGTCGTGACGGTCCGGTCGCCCGGCCCGGAATTCCCGGCCGCGACCACGAACAGCGTGCCGGACTTCGCCGAGAGCGAGTCGATCTGCTCGCTCATCGGGTCGGCCCCGTCGCTGACGCCGGCGCCCAGGCTGAGGTTCACGATCTTCGCGCCCTGCGCGACGGCCCAGTCGATCCCGGCCATCACCTGTGCGGTGTCACCCTCGCCGGAGGCGTCGAAAACCTTGGCCACCACCAGCTTCGCGTCCGGTGCCACACCTTTGTACCGGCCGCCCGAGGCCGCGCCGGTACCGGCGACGATCGACGCGACATGGGTGCCGTGGCCGTGGCGGTCGACGACGTCGCCTTCCCCGCTGAAATCCGCGGAGGCGACCGTTTTGCCCGCCAGATCGGGATGGTTCTCGTCGATCCCGGTGTCCACCACCGCGACCGTGGTCCCCTTCCCGGTCCAGCCGCCGCTCCACGCCGACGGCGCGCCGACCCGCGCGGTGCTCCTGTCCAGCGTCACCCGGACCTTCCTGTCCAGCCGGACTTGTGAGATCCCTTGGTTCAACACGGGTTTCCCGCTCGCGTCGAACGCGACGAGGGAACGCCAGAACTCCGCCGTCCCCGCCTTCTTGACCTGTACCCCCACCCCGTTGGCCGTGACGAGCGGGGTGAGCCGCTGGGTTTGCGGAAGCGCCTTCGCCTTCGCGTCCAGAGTCTGAGCGGACAGCCCCGGCCGGTCGCCGTAACGCACGATGACGGGGATCGTGGTGCTCGCCGCGTCGTCGCGCCGGTCTCCGACGAGCGCGGTGACGTTGAACAGCTCCGGGCTCAGCAATCCCTTGCCGACGAACGGAAGCGCGTCCGACGGATACACCATCAGCCCTTCGGCCGTGGTCGTGATCTGGAACGCCGGGCTCGGCCGGTCCGGCCGTACCGCCGGTTCGACCTGTGCGGTGCCGTGCCCGGCGCCGTCTCGTTCGTAGGTCACCACGTCGCCGGTGAGCAACGTGACGCGATGGACGTCCGGCCGCCCGGTGACGGGAGCGGGGCCGGATACGGCGGCGGTCGCGACGGTCGCGATCACCGGTAGAGGGGTCAGGGCGACCAGTGCGGAGGCCGCCAGAATCGCCACCGGGTGCCAGGGGTGTCTCGTCAGGTGAGGGGAACGGGGGAACATCGAGCCTCACTCTCCTCGGATAGTGAGAAGCGGCCGTGGACACGGCCGCCGCGAAGATGGAGTTTCCCGAGGATGAGGCAGGAGTTCGGAGATGAACACAATTCTCGCTGGCGGTATGTCGCCGTTGGCGAGATACCGCCATGGAAGGGCCCGGACCGCCGACGGCGGCCCGGGCCCGGTCGAGACGGGTCGGTCCTGTGGGACTTACAGACCCGGGGTGCGAAGCTGCAGCGAGAAGTCCTGCCGGTTGTTGTCGGTGTCGGTGCTCAGGATGTTGCGGGTGTTCGCCGCGTTGAGCTGATCGGTGACGGCGTTCTCCGGGATGGCTGCCTGGCCTTCACGCGGGGTCACGACCGCGTTGCTGAAGGCCACACCGTCGATCTTCGCGCTCGCCATGTTCTGCAGCGAGAGGCCACCGGCGGTCGGGATGCCCTCGGCGCCGGTCAGCGTGAAGGGGATGACGTAGGTCTGGTCGACGATGGTGCCGGAGAAGTTCTGCCCGACCAGGACCGCGTACTGGCCCGCGTTGCCCTTCGGCTGCAGGATCGTGCCCGCCGGCAGGACGATCGTGTCGGTCACGACGTTCGACGGCGAGTAGATCCGGATCACGTAGCCGCTCACGTCCTGAGGCTGGTTCGAGACGTTGCGCAGCTCGATGAATTCGTCGAGCAGACCGTTCACGCCGCGGGTCGAAACCTCGTTGATGACCACGGTGGACGAGACGAGCGGCGCGGCCTCGGTGCCTTCGCTCTCGCCTGCCGCGTTCGCGACACCACCGGCCATACCCATCGCCAGCATCGCGAATACCGCCGAAGCGCCCAGAATTCGTCGCACGGGAAATTCCTTTCAGCTTGGTTTTCGGGGATTCGTCCGTCGGTCCGGAATTCTTTCCGCCGGTGCCGACAGGACAATCATGCGAGAACCGCGGTGCCGCCGGGAAGGGGCCAATTTTCCGGTACTTTCGCGTCACGCGATAAATGTCCGGCGGCGCCTTCTCGCGACCGCGGCGGCGAGCTCGAGTTCCTGGCTGGACGTGTCCAGCACATCACCGAGCCATTGCCGCCAATAGGGACCGGGAATGCGTTTTCCCCGCTCCCAGCGGGAAATCTCCTCCCTGGTCACGCTGTCGTTGCCGGAGAGGGTGTGCAACCTCGCGACCAGGTCACCTTGCGACCATCCTTTCGCGATTCGCTGTTCGGTGAGCAGTTCGCCCAGCGGGGTCCCGTCCCCGCGTTCGCTGTACGCGGTCACGACCGCACCTTTCTCGTACTGGCGGAGCGCTCTCAGTGGGGTGGCCGCACGCAGCCGAAGTCGGCCTTGTTGTCGTCGGTGTCGCGGCTGGCGGCGTCCCTCGCCTGGGCGAGCCCGGGACAGGAGACGGCGGCCTGGTTCTCGCGGCAGGGCGACGACGGCGCCCATCCGACACTGTCGACCTTGGCCCCGCGCCGGTCCAGCAGCAGCTCGCCGTCCCCGGCGATCGTCTCGACGACCAGCTGCTGGACCGGCCCGCCGAAACCCTGCGCGGTGATGAGGAAATGGCCACCGGCGGGGATCTCGCTCCCGGCGGGCATGGTGGCCAGTTCGACAGGCGCGGCTCCGCCCGTGCACGCCTGAACGGACCAGCCACCGATGTCGAGGGTGGCGGCGCCGGTGTTGTGCAGGTCGATGTACCCCGCCGGGCCGCCGAGCACCTCGTGGATCTTGACCGACGAAGCCCGCACGGTGTCCGGGGCGGGGGTTCCGGCGAGCGCGAGGAGCAGGAACAGGGAACCTGGCTTCGTCATGCAGGCAACGCTAGGAAAACGATCTCGGTGCCACAGGATACGGCGGGTACCGAACCTCATCCGGTCTCGGTACTTCCGGTACATCCCTCACCCGGGCGGGCTAGCCGCGGTGTGCAACTCGCCTTCGCACGAAGTCGTCTCCAGCCGTGGCAACGGGTTGCCGCCCGGCCGGAACCGCAGGGCGCGGAACAGGTCCCGCCTGCTGCCGAAGCCCAGCTTCTGCAGGATCCGGCTGACGTAGTTCTTCACGGTCTGCGTCGCGAGGTGCAGTTCTTCGGCGATCTCGTCGTTCGACCACCGGTAGAGGATCAGCGCGAGGATCTCCTCCTCCCGTCTGGTCATCGCGCTCGCGTAGTGCACGGCTTCGGTGACCGGCGGCGGCGTTCCGCCCGCCTGCACGCACACCCGCTGGCCGGCGAGCGTCGAGCGCACCGCCGACATCACCTGGCCGCCGCTGGCCGACTTGTGCACGAAGCTGTCCGCGCCCGCGTTCAGCGCCATGGCGATGGCCGATGGCGACGAATCACCGGCGAAGACCAGGACGGTCGCATGTTCGAACTGTTCCTTCACGAACCGGCAGATCGCGGTCCCGGCGGGCTCACCCCAGATCGACAGCTCGGTGATGACCATGTCGGGATGGCGTTTTTCGCACTGCCACAACGCTTCCGGCTCGCTCGCGGCTTCGGCCACCGCCCCCACCCCCGCCGAATCCCGCAACAGCCTGCTGAGCGCGTATCTGATGAGGGGTTGATCGTCTACTACGAGTGTGGTGACGCGGTTCATGGTTCCCCTTGGGGTATCGACGGGCGCCCGGTGTGGCCCGGGCCGTGCGGTCGGCCCCGGGCCGGGCGGCGCTCGCATTCGCCGAGAACAGGTTCGCTCGCTCGGGCGATCCGTCGAACCGACCGTCGCGGCGACGTCGGTACTCATTTTTGGCCGAATCCTCTTTCGTCGCGGTCCGGCAGTGATCTTCCCGCTTATCCGCGCGAGTGAGGACCAGCATTCGGGTGACAGCGGCGAAAAGCGGCCACGCGGGGCGCCGGATTTGGGCCGGACGGCGGAACGGGGATACAGATTCCGAACGCGCCGTACACCAGACGTGGAAAGCCGGGCCAAGTTGTCCGATCGTGTGACATACGGGCCTATATCGCCTTCGTGAAGTCGATTTCCCGGGTTCGGTATTCGTCGCGGGTCCATTGTGGAGGCCGGGCTCCGTCGGGGGCCCGGCCTCCGGACGCGCACGCACCGGGTGCGACGCTGTAGGCCGTTGGTGTGAGAGAAAGGGCAAGCCCGTCATGGACGACTCTTACCGCCTGGAGGCAGGCTCCCCGTCGGTCGACGACTACCTACGGCTGCGTCGCGAGGCCGGGCTCAGCGAACCGCCCAGGGAGCAGGCGGAGCGCGGGGTCGGTGGCGCCTGGGCGTCGGTCCGGGTCGTCCACCGGGCCACCGGCGAGATCGTCGGGATGGGCCGGGTGATCAGCGACGGCGGGTGGTACTTCCACATCGTCGACATGGCCGTTCTGCCCGCCCATCAGCGTCGAGGCATCGGGGACGCCGTCCTCGAAGCCCTTCTCGCCGCGATCGACGCCGAGGCTCCCGGCGCGTACGTCAATTTGCTCGGCGATCCGCCCGGATGGCGGCTCTACAAACGGCACGGCTTCGTCGAGACCGCTCCCGGGACCATCGGTATGCGGCGGCAAAACGCCTGACCGGCCGCCGATGGGTATGCCGATAGGCGAAATGGGCCCATCGATTGCGCCTTTCACCGAGCGGTGGCGCGCATTCGGTAATTACGGCGTACGCTCGTTCCCTTGCTGAGGTCGGCGCCGTATACGTGCAAGGTGATGGCGACGGTGTCGCCCGCGTTGTGCACCTGGTGGATGTCGTCGGGCGGGGCGACGCCGCTCACCGAGCCCGCCGGGCGGCGCCGCTGGGCCGTCCGGACCAGCCTGTCGCCGTCGATGTCGAAGATGTTCTCGGTCTCGGTTCCTTGCAGGACAAGGAATGTACACCACACCAGGTGATCGTGGATCTCGGTGAGCTGGCCGGGCCGCCAGACCAGCGCGACGATCGAAAAGGCGGACTCGGCGTGCAGTGTGGTGCGGGTGTACCCCTCGGGGGAACCGGCGCGTTCCGCCGTGGTGAGCAGCCGCGGAGTCGGCCGGAGTTCGGTGAGAACGGTCGCCACGGCTTGTGCGGTGACCAGGGGTTCGGATGGCCTTTCGGTGCATTGGCTCAGACGTTTTATCAGCTCCGGGAGGCCGGGTCTGAGGGTGGTCACGGTCATTTTCGTTCCTCCTTCTCGTCACTTTTCATCGTGGCCCGCTGCCCGATCGTCGTCCAATGACGACGTTCTTTCTTTTTCATAGGTATTCTTTATCCATGCTGAATCTGGTGCAGCTCACCGTGCTGGCGGCTGTCGCCCGGCACGGTTCGATGACCGCGGCGGCGAAGGAACTGCACTACACGCAGCCGGCGGTGAGCCACCATCTCGCGAGGTTGGAGGCGGCCACGGGCGCGAAGCTGGTCCAGCGGATCGGCCGCGGCATCCGGCTCACGCCGGAAGGGGAACTGCTCGCCGCCCGCGCGGCCGAGATCGTCGGCCGGGTCGAAGGCGCCGAGGCCGAGCTGGCGGCGCAGGTGGGCTTGCGCGCCGGGCGGGTCCGGATGGCGGGGTTCCAGTCGATCCTGAGCACCATCGTCCCCGACGCGGCCGCCGCGCTGGCCCGCGCGCATCCCGGGCTCGAATTGGGACTGGTGGACGAACATCCGGGTGAGGCGCTGCGCATGCTGCGGGAGGGACGGATCGACGTCGCCCTGATCTTCCGGTACGCGGACACGCCCCGTGAGGAGCGGGGGCTCCGGCTGGTGCATCTTCTGGAGGACCCGATCTATCTGCTCAGCAGCGAACCGGGGCAGACCATCGCCGACCATCGTGACTCGACCTGGATCGGCGGTTGCACCCGCTGCCAGGACGAACTCGTCACGATCTGCGGGCGGGCCGGGTTCGCCCCGCGGATCTCGCTGGTCAGCGATGACATCGTGGTAATGCAGGCGTTGGTCGCGGCCCGGATGGGCGTCACCACGCTGCCGCGGCTGGCGCTGCGCGCGCACCGGATGCCCGGTGTCCACGCCACCGAACTGGCCGAAGACCCTCGCCAGATCTACGCCGTCACCTACGGAGACCCGCCCGATCCGCCGGCGGCGGCCGCGCTCATCGACGCGCTTCAGGCCAGCATCCGGGCTTAGGGCGGGGCCTTCACGTACTTGGCAAGGTGTGAAGGTCGAGTTTCCTCGGCTGAGCCGAGGGAAGGGGGCCTTCACGCGCGGCCGCTGTGACTGCTGGGGCCGGCGGTGTTGAAGAGCCGCAGGTGGCGACCCTCGGCATGATCACCCATTTCGCCATGAAATGGGACATTCGGTCGCCGAGAAGTGACCACAGTGGACGGTTGGAGCCCGTTCGGCTCCCGTCGACCAGGGCGATCAAGCGCTCGACCTGCGCTTATGTGACTTTGCCGGGGCCCTGACCTTCAGGGTGGGCGAGGAGCCTTCACGGACCTCTACAGAACCCGTTCGACGAAAGCGCCCACAGCCAGCAGTTTCCGGTCTTCGCCGACCAGTCCGTCGAGCGCCAGCCCGGCGGGAAGCCCGTCGCGTGCGCGCCCCATCGGGACGGTCAGGCCCGGGAATCCCGCGATGCTGCCGGGCTGGCAGTTGCGGATGAAGGTGGCGAAGGTCGGCACCTCGCGCCCGCGGTGCGCGAAACTCCCGACGGCCGAGAAGTCCCGTGCCGTCGCCGGGGTGGTGGGGAAGGCCAGTGCGTCGATGCCGCTCTCGTCGAAGATCTTCGCGTAGGCGCGGCGCAAAGCGGATCGGGTGGCGAGGGCCGCCTCGTACACGGCGTGCTCGACGCCCGGCACGACCGCCTCGGTGAAGATCGCCCGGACGTCGGGCGCGGCGATCTCACGAACGAGCCGCTCGAACGAGACCTCGGGTACGTGCTCGGCGAGGTAGGACCGGAGCCCGACGCCTGCTTCGTGGATCACCAGCGGCATACCCTGATCGACGACGAGTTCCGCGAGAGGTGCGTCGTCGAGTGGCACCAGGGCGACGCCTGCCGCGCCCAGGCGGGCGAGTGCGGCCTCCCAGAGTTCTTCGACGTCTTCGGACAGGTCGCCGGTCAGGAAACCGTGCGGCACACCCAGCCGGATCGACGTGCTCTCGGTCAGGGGCGCCGGCTCTTCCGCCGCGAGAACGGCGTCGAGGAGCGCGAGATCGGCGACCGTGCGGGCGATCGGGCCTGCCGTGTCCCGTGTGCTGCTCAGCGGCGTCATACCGTCGGACGGGTAGCGGCCGGTGGTGGGCCGGAAACCGCAAACCCCGTTGAGCGCGGCGGGAACGCGGGCCGAGCCACCGGTGTCGGTGCCCAGACCGGCCGGCACGATGCCCGCCGCGACGGCGACCGCGGTCCCGCCGCTGCTGCCTCCGGCGAACCGGGACGGGTCGTGGGCGTTGCGCACCGGGCCGAGCGGGGTCGTGTCGCAGGTGATGCCGAGGGCGAGTTCGTGCATGGTCGCCTTGCCGACGACGACGGCGCCCGCCTCGGTCAGCCGCCGCACCACACTCGCGTGCTCGCGCGGAACGTGGTGCGCCAGCGCCGGTGTCCCCGCGGTGTTCGGCATTCCCGCGACGTGGATGTTGTCCTTGACCACCAACGGGATCCCGCTCAGCGGGCCCGCCGGCCCGGCCGCGTGATCGTGCGGCGCCAGCGGGCCGATCGCGTTGAGATGCCGCATTTCCGCCGCTCGCGCGCGGCTTTCCGCGACGCTCCAAGGTCTGCTCACGGCCGTCAGCTTACGTGACAAGGACCACACTCATCGATAAAGACAATCATTTTCATTAAGCTGCGGCGCGCCACCTTCCCACGAGAAAGGTCGATCGTTCATGAGCTCCGGTCCCTCGCTGCACATACTCACGCGCTCGGATCTGCACAGCCTCGAACTCACCCCCGGCGAGGCGATCACGATGGTCGAAGACGGCTACCTGGCCTACGCTGCCGGAGCCTCGCGGAACCCGGCGAAGCTGATGGTGCCGATGCCGGATCCCGCGCGGGACGCCGTTGCGTACTCGATGCTCGGCTACGACGGGTCCCTCGAACAAGCCGCGTTCAAGACGAGCTACCGCCAGGGCAGCACGTCGGCCGAGAAGTACTACACGACCATCACCCTGTACGACGACACCACGGGCCTGCCGTTCGCGCTCATGGACTGCCACCGCGTCGGCGCCACCCGTACGCCGGCGAGCACCGCGTTGATCGCGCGGTCGTGTGCCCGCCCGGGAGCGCGATCCGCGCTGATGGTCGGCACCGGCGCGCAGGGGATCCGGACGCTGCCGTACCTGCTCACCGCGTTGCCGGAACTGGAGCGGCTGCGGCTGTTCGGCACGCATCCCGACGGTCTCCGCGACAGTGTCGCGGCGGTGAAGGAGCGGTTCCCGGACCGCGAGGTCGAACTCGTCGACGACGTGGAGGCCGCGGCGCGCGAGTCCGACATCGTGGTCGCCGCGTCCGGCCGGGCGGCCCACCCGAAGATCCGCCTCGGCTGGCTGCCGCCGGGCGGGCTGCTGATCTCGGTCGCCAGCAAGGGAGTCCAGGAGGGCACGCTCGCCGAAGCCGACTACACCGTGGCCACTAGCGGCGCGCAGGTCGAGGTGACCGGCCGGCGGATGGCGGGGCCGGACGGTGTCTTCCGCATCGACGCCGAACTCCCGGAAATCCTCGCGGGCAAGGCTCCCGGCCGTCGCGGCGACGAAGACCGGGTGTTCGCCTTCAGCAGCGGCATGATCATCACCGACATCCCGGTCGCGCACGCGCTGGCCGCCCGCGCCATCGCCGCGGGCCGCGGCCGCGAGGTGGCCCTGTGGACCTGATCGACACCCTGTCCCCGCCCCTGCCCGCGCTCGAACGTCCCTGGGCGCACCGGCTGCGTGACTCGGAGACGTTGTGGGACATCGCCCGCGGTGTCGGCGGCGGCCCGTTCCATGTCGTCCATCCGGCCACTTTTTCTGAGAACCTCGGGGGAATGGTCGACGCGCTCGCCGCCGAACGTGTCGAAGGCACCGTCTACTACGGGAAGAAGGCGAACAAGGCGGCGGCCTGGCTGCGGGAGTGCACGCGTCCTGGCACGGGGGTCGACGTCGCGAGCGTGCCCGAACTGGTGCACGCCCTCGGGAACGGCCTGCGCGGCGAGTCGATCGGGGTCACCGGCGCCGCCAAACCCGACGGCCTCCTCTGGCTCGCCCTGCGGCATCGCTGTCTCATCGCGGTGGACGCGGCCGACGAACTGGAGCGCGTTGCCCGGCTTGCCACCGAAATCGGGGAGACGGCCGAAGTGCTGCTGCGGGTGCGGCCGCCGTCCGCGCCGGAGAGCCGGTTCGGTTTCGCGCCCGATGCTTTGACAGCGGCCGTCCGGCAGTGCGGCGGCCCGGTGGTCCTGCGGGGCTTCTCGTTCCACCTCGACGGCTACGACCCCGTGCCGAGGGCGGAACTCGCCGCGTATCTCATCGACCTGTGCCACGACGCCCGCGCGCTCGGGCATCCGGCGTCGAAGATCAGTGTGGGCGGCGGGATCGCGGTGTCCTATGTGGACGCTGCTGACTGGGTGCGGTTCGAGTCCGGCAGGCACGACGGCTGGTTCCACGCCGGCCGCAATCCGGCCAGGACGTACCCGTACCACCAGGCGCCGACCGGGGCCGCGATGGTGACCGCGATCCTCCGGCACGAGGTCGCCGGGAAGACACTGGCGGAACGCCTGCGCGTGGCCGGGATCGAGCTGCTGCTCGAACCGGGCCGGGCCCTCGTCGACGGCGCCGGGTTCTCGGTGTTCCCGGTGCTCGGCTGTAAACCGGCCGAAGACCACCTGATCACCACGGTCGCGGGCCTGTCCATGAGCCTGTCCGAACAGTGGAAGGGCAGCGAGTTCCTGCCCGACCCGCTGCTCGTGCGCCGGGACGGACCGGGCGGCACGCCGGTGCGGACCATCGTCGCGGGGTCGAGCTGCATGGAGTACGACGTGCTGACCTGGCGCGCGGTGGAGCTGCCGGCGCGGCCCAGGACCGGCGACCTGCTCGTGTACCCCAACACGGCCGGCTACCAGATGGACAAGAACGAAAGCGGCTTCCACCAGCTTCCGTTGCCGCCGAAAGTGGTGGTCGACGGCGATCGCTGGCACCTCGACACCGACCACCCGATCCAGGAGATCCGATGACGATCGTCCGGCGCGCGTCCGACCTCATCGGGAACACGCCGCTGCTGGAGCTCGCGCGCACCGGCACCGGGACGCGCCTGCTGCTCAAACTCGACCACCTCAACCCCACCGGCTCGTGCAAGGTGCGCATGGCCAGGCAGATGATCGACGAGGCGGAGCTCGACGGACGGCTGCGGCCGGGCGGGCACATCGTCGAACCCACCTCCGGCAACACCGGGAACGGGCTCGCGCTGGTCGCGCTGGAACGCGGCTACCGGTTCACCGCCGTGGTCGATCACCACGCCGCCCGCGAGAAGCTCCGGATGCTGCGCGCGCTCGGCGCGGAACTGGTGTTCGTCGACTGCCCGCCGGACGGCGGGGTCAGTTCGGTCCAGCGGCGGCGGGTCGCGGCCCGGATCGCCGCGGAAACCGGGGCCTACCACCCCGATCAGCACAACCATCCCGGCAACGGCAACGGGTACGCCGGGCTGGCGCGAGAACTCGTCGGGCAGCTCGGCGACGTCGACGTGCTCGTCGCGGCGATCGGCACCGGCGGCTCCCTGTGCGGCACGGCCCGCGCCCTGCGCGCGGCGGGAGCGGCCACCCACGCGGTGGCGGTCGAACCCGTCGGCTCGATCATCTTCGGTGGCGCGCCGGGGATCTACCACCAGACCGGGGCGGGCAGCCCGGCCGGTTTCCCGATCGGGGACAACGTCGACCGGTCGGTGATCGGCGAAGCCCATCGCGTTTCCGACAGCGACGCGTTCGCCGGGGCGCGCGTCGTCGCCCGGCGCACCGGCGTGCTGGTCGGCGGGACCACCGGCGGCGCGATCCACGTCGCGCTCCGGCGGCTCTACGCGTACCCGGCCGGAAGCGTCGTCGTGGTGCTGTGCAACGACGCGGGGGAGAAGTACCTCGATTCGGTGTACGACGACGAGTGGCTGCGTGCCAGGGGAGTGCTCGACGAACTGGCGCACCGCCGGATGGACCGCTGGTTCGCCACCTACGCCGAGTCCGTGCGGGTGGCCACGCGCGACCGGGCGGTGCGCCGGACGCCGGTGGCGGTGGGCGGATGAGCACGGCGGTGACGACCCGCGGCTACCGGGCACTCGCCGGGCTGGCCGCGCCGATCGCGGGGATCCAGCTGGCACAGGTCGCGCTCACCAGCGTCGACCTGGCCATGCTCGGCCTGCTCGGGGTGACCGCGGTGGCGGCGGGCGGGCTGGCGATCCTGCTCTACAACCAGGTCCGCACCATGTGCGTCGGCATGGTCACCGGCGTCGGGAACCTCGTGGCGACGGCGGCCGGGGCCGGGGAACTCCGCACCGGCACCGGCGAACTCGACGAGCGCGCGCGGGACGAGATCCGGTCGCTCCTGCGGTCGGCGCTGCTCGTCGCGACCCTGACCGCGGCGATCGGCGCGGTCGTCCTTTGTGGACTGGCTGTCGCGTTGCCCTTGCTCGGCCAGAAACCGGAGATCGTGTCGCTCGCCGGTCCGATGATGTTCGCGCTGGCGGGCGGGCTGTTCCCGATGGTATGGCTCAACGTGGTGCGACAGTTCGCCGTCGGGCTGCGGCGGCCGGGTTCGCTCCTCGCCGTGACGCTGGTTTCGATCGCGGTCAACGCCGCCCTCAACGCCGCCTTCATCTACGGCTGGGCGGGCCTGCCCGAACTGGGCGTCGCCGGTATCGGCCTGGCGACGACCCTGGTCCAGTTCTTCACGCTCGCCGTATTCGCCTCGGCGCTCCGGCGGGATCCGCTGTTGCGCCCCATGGTGTCGCTCGCGCTGTGGCGCGCGGATCCGGCGGTGGTCCGGCGCATCGTCCGGCACGGGACGCCGATCTGCTTCACCTACGGCTCGGAAGCGGCGATCACCTCGATCGCGACGATGCTGATGGGTGCCTTCGGCCCGGCGATGCTCGCCGCGTCGAACGTCGCGAACCAGCTCGCGTACATCGTCTACCAGGCCAACATCGGGCTGTCGCAGGGATCGTCCATTTTGGTCAGCCGGGCGGTCGCCAGGGACGAACGATGGCGGGCGCCGGTGATCGCCCGCCAGGCGTTCACCCTTTCCTGGTCCCTGATGGCGGTGGTGAGCCTGGCGTATCTGCTGATACCGCAGGTGCTGCTGTGGCCGTTCCTGCACGACGAGGCCGACGCGGTGGTGCTCGGCACGGCGTCGACCTTGCTCGTGTTCGCCATCGCGCAGCAGTACAGCAAGGGAACGCAGAACATCCTCGTCGGCTTGCTGCGCGGGCTCGGCGACACCGTTTCCGGACTCCGCTGCACGCTCGTGGGCTACTGGGCGGTGGGTGTGCCGGCGATGTTCTTGTGCGCGTACGTGTTCGCCTGGGGCGGCTGGGGAGTTTGGGCCGGTCTGTGTCTCGGATTCGCGGCGACCGCGGTCCTGCTCGGACGGCGTTTCGCCGGTCAAGGGCTCGGTTCGGCGCGATAGCCGTCGATCCGGGCGAGCAGGTCGCGCGAGGCGGGATCGGTGTGTCCGCGCAGGAGCGCCGCCAGCGGTGCGAGCCGGTCCTTGGTGCGAGTGGAACCGAGGCCGCGTGCGAGGTCCAGCGCTTCGGTGCCGGTGCGAACGGCTTCGTCGAAATCGCCCTGGAGCGCGTGGTTCTGCGCGAGCATGATCAAGGTGAGCGCGAGGCTGCGGGACATTTCGGCGCCGTAGCCGCCGACGGCGTCGTGCAGCCGCGCGATCGCCTCTTCGCAGTGGCGGGAGGTGGCCGTCCTGGCCAATTCGGTCAGGACGGTCCCGCGCATCGCGGCCATGTCCGTGGTGCCGAAGAAGGCTTCCCAGGGGCGCGGCGACGGCCAGGTGTCCGCGTGCTCGAACTGACACTCGGCCTGGGCCAGGCTCGTGAGAGCGGCGCGCTCGTCGCCGGCCTTGGCCAGTGCCCACGCCTCGTTGACCGTCAGGATCGCCTGTGCCCGAGGGGAATCGGAGCGGTGGGCGGCGGCCTGGCCCTGGCGGAGATGGTCCAACCCGCCCTCGATGTCGTCGTGGTGCAGCGCCAGCCTGCCGAGGCGGTAACAGATGTTGGCCATGAGACTGTCGTTCCCGGCCGCGGCGGCGAGACCGAGCGCGCGATCGAACCGGAGCCGCGCCGGAACCGGGCGGCCGATGTCGAATTCGGTCCAGCCGAGCAGATTGTGCAGATCCGCGAGCACGGTCAGCAGCCGTGCGCGGAGCTCGCCGGGGACCGCGCCCCAATTGAGCAGCAGGCTGACCGACTTCACGACGTGCACCGCGTCGCGGGAAAAGGCGCCGCCCTGACGGTAATCCAGGGCACGCAGGCCGTCGACGGCGTTTTCGAGGCACTCGACTTCGGCGATACCCATACGGCCTGTCGTTGTCATGAACTCACCTCACGCAAGTCATGGCTCGATCCACGGCTACCCGGTGTCAACGCGCTCGAAACCGGGCGTCACTCCGAGGGGTTCTTGATTTGACCCGTTCCAAAGACGCTCTTATGGTCCTTGGTGATGTCCGACTTCGAGGCACAGCTGCGAGCGGTTTCGCTGCGCGTGACTCGGCCACGGCTGGCCGTGCTCGCGGCGCTGCGCGATCATCCGCACGTCGACACCGAAACGGTGCTGAACCTGGTGCGGGCCGACCTTCCCACGGTCTCCCACCAGGCGGTGTACGACGTGCTGCGGGCGCTCACCGAAACCGGTCTGATCCGGCGCATCCAGCCCGCCGGCGCGCTCGCCCGTTACGAGACCCGGGTGGGGGACAACCATCACCACGTCGTGTGCCGTTCCTGCGGTGCGATCGCGGACGTCGACTGCGCCGTCGGCCATGCCCCCTGTCTCACCGCTTCGGGCGATCACGGGTTCGTGATCGACGAGGCGGAGGTCGTCTACTGGGGCCTGTGCCCCGGCTGCGCGGCCGAACCTGTCCAGTGATGAATTCGCCTGCTCGGAAGGAAAGAAATGACTGACACCCCGGAGAAGGGCTGCCCGGTGGCCCACGACTCCGTGACCGCGCACGGAAGCGAGAGCGAGAACCCGGCGATCGACTCGCCGACGCCGAAGTCGGGCGGCCGTCCGCGCACCAACAAGGACTGGTGGCCCAACCAGCTCGACCTCTCGGTGCTGCACGCCCACTCGTCGAAGTCGAACCCGCTCGGCACGGACTTCAGCTACGCCGAGGAGTTCGCGAAACTCGACGTCGAGGCCCTCAAACGGGACATCGTCGAGGTACTCACCACCTCGCAGGACTGGTGGCCCGCCGACTTCGGCCACTACGGCGGCCTGATGATCCGGATGAGCTGGCACGCCGCGGGCACCTACCGCATCCACGACGGCCGCGGCGGGGCCGGTGACGGCGCGCAGCGGTTCGCCCCGCTCAACAGCTGGCCCGACAACGCGAACCTCGACAAGGCGCGGCGGCTGCTGTGGCCGGTCAAGGAGAAGTACGGGCAGCGGATCTCGTGGGCCGACCTGCTCGTGCTCGCCGGGAACGTCGCGCTGGAGTCGATGGGGTTCAAGACGTTCGGCTTCGGTTTCGGCCGCGTGGACACCTGGGAACCCGAGGAGATCTTCTGGGGTCCGGAAGACACCTGGCTGGGTGACGAGCGCTACGCCACCGACACCGAGATGGTCCCCGACGTCGGCGCGACCGAGATGGGTCTCATCTACGTCAATCCCGAGGGACCCCGCGGCAACGCGGACCCCGCCGCCGCGGCGCACTTCATCCGGGAGACCTTCGCCCGGATGGCGATGAACGACGAGGAAACCGTCGCGCTCATCGCCGGGGGCCACACCTTCGGCAAGACGCACGGCGCCGGTATCGCCGACGACCACGTCGGCCCGGAGCCCGAAGCCGCCCCGCTCGAGACGCAGGGCCTCGGCTGGCTGAGCACCCACGGCAGCGGCAAGGGCGCCGACACGATCACCAGCGGTCTCGAGGTGACGTGGACCGACAAGCCCACGCAGTGGAGCAACCGGTTCTTCGAGATCCTCTTCGGTTACGAATGGGAGCTCACCACGAGCCCCGGCGGCGCCAAGCAGTACGTCGCCAAGGACGCCGAGGCGATCATCCCGGACGCCCACGACCCGGCCAAGAAGCACAAGCCGACCATGCTCACCACGGACTTGGCGCTGCGCGTCGACCCTGAGTACGAGAAGATCTCGCGTCGCTTCCTGGAGAACCCGGACGACTTCGCGCTCGCGTTCGCCAAGGCCTGGTACAAGCTGCTGCACCGCGACATGGGCCCGGTCAGCCGCTTCCTGGGGCCGTGGGTGCCCGAACCGCAGCTGTGGCAGGACCCGGTGCCGGACGTCGACCACGAGCTCGTCGGGGACGCCGACATCGCCGCGCTGAAGACGAAGGTGCTCGAATCCGGGCTCACGGTCGAGCAGCTGGTCGGCACGGCGTGGGCGTCCGCCGCGAGCTTCCGCTCCACCGACAAGCGCGGTGGCGCCAACGGTGCCCGGATCCGGCTGGCGCCCCAGCGTGACTGGGAGGTCAACCAGCCCGAGCAGCTCGCGAGCGTGCTGGAGACCTTGGAGGGCATTCAGCGCGAGTTCAACGACGCCGGTGGCGCCAAGATCTCGCTGGCCGACCTGATCGTGCTGGCGGGCACGGCCGCCGTGGAGAAGGCCGCGCGCGACGCCGGCGCCGAGGTGACCGTCGCGTTCCACCCCGGCCGCACCGACGCGACCCAGGAGGACACCGACGTCGAGTCGTTCGCGCTGCTCGAACCGCGTGCCGACGGGTTCCGCAACCACCTGCGTCCCGAGGAGAAACTGCAGCCGGAGGTCCTGCTCGTCGAGCGCGCCTACATGCTCGACCTGACCGCGCCGGAGATGACCGTCCTCGTCGGCGGCCTGCGGTCGCTCGGGATCACCGCCCCCGGCACCCGGCACGGCGTCCTCACCGACCGGCCGGGCGTGCTCACCAACGACTTCTTCACCAACCTCCTTTCGCCGGGCACCCGGTGGAAGGTGTCGGAGTCCGAGGAGAACGTGTACGAGATCCGCGACGCCGCCACGGACGCGGTGAAGTGGACGGCGACCCCGGTCGACCTCGTGTTCGGCTCCAACTCGCAGCTGCGGGCGCTCACCGAGGTGTACGCGGGGCAGGCCGGACGGGAGCGGTTCGCCGCGGACTTCGCCCGGGCTTGGACCAAGGTCATGGAACTGGACCGGTTCGACCTGGACTGACGGCGCCGCACTCACGTGATCGAAGGCGGTCACGTGAGTGAAGCCTTTGCGCACGCCGCCTGTGTGTCCAGTCCGTGAAGGCCTCCTTGAGGGACCCAGAGTCCCTCAAGGAGGCCTTCACGGACTTCGGGCCGGGGAGGTACAGGGGGACGGTTGGCGCTGACCCGAATCCCCACTCAGGTCCCCGTCATCGTGGGCTGAAGGCTCCCTTCGCCGCATCAGACGCGGCGAAGGGAGCCTTCAGCCCACGCGCATCAAGGGGTGTCGAGCTCCGAATGCCGGCTCGCCAAGGTACGCGCGACTTCGGCGAGTTTGACGTTGAGGTCCTGAGAAGTCCGGCGCAGCAGGTCGAAGGCCTCGTCGGCGGTCAGGCCGCGGCGTTGCATGAGGATCCCTTTCGCCTGCCCGATGACGTCGCGCGACTCGACGGCCCGCCGGAGATGGTTCGCCTCCAGTTCCGCCCGCCCCACGGCCGTGGTGCCCGCCAGCGCGAGCGAGCCGTGGGTGGCCAGGAGGAGTGCGATGTCCTGGGCCTGCGAGTCGAGGGCGCCGGAGCGGCGGCTGTAGATGTTCAGCGCGCCGGGCACCCTGGGCGGGCTCGCGTCGGGCATCAGCACGGTGGACAGGATCGCGGTGTACCCGTGCCGCACGGCCGCCGCGGTGAAATCCGGCCACCGCTTCTCGGCGGTGAGATCCTCACTGCGGATGTAGCCGGGGCTTCCGCTGTCGGCCGCATCGACGCAGGGCCCCGTTCCGGCGCGATACTGCACCTGGTCGAGCTCCAGCGCCACCTCGCCGGTCGAAACCGGGGTGTGGAAGGTCCCGTCCGGGGCACGGAGGGTGACCGAAACCAGATCCGCGCCCGGGACCACCCGATACGCGGCGTCGACGACCTGTTCGAGGACCTGGGCCGGCGTCGAAGCGGCCAGGAGCAGGCGCGTGAGTTCGACGAACTGGCCTGCCAGCGGCCCCGCCGAGGTGTACTCGCCGGAGCCGAATTCGGCCTTGTCGCGTTGCCACAGTCCTTCGTCCGCCATCAGCTGACCATCCCAGTCGGGTTCGATGTTCTTCGCCGGATACCCGGCGGCGCCGACGGCCAATCAGTTGACCGTCCTAAGTGGACAGTCCTTACGGGTCCACCCGCTTGCGGAGGAGGCAGAACACGTTTCCTTCGGGGTCGGCGAGCACGTGCCACGACTCTTCCCCCGTCTGGCCGACGTCGGCGGGCCGTGCCCCGGCGGCGAGCAACCGCTCCAGCTCGGCGTCCTGGTCACGGTCGGTGGGGTTCACGTCGATGTGCAGGGGGAGCTTGCCCGGCTTCGGATCGTCGCTGCGGCTCAGGATCAACGTCGGCTGCGGGCCGCCGAAGCCGACACCGGGCGGGCCGATCTCGATGTCTTCGCCGTCTTTGCCGATCTCGACGTATCCGAGTACTTCGCACCAGAACGCCGCCATCCGGACCGGATCGGCGCAGTCGAGGATGAGTTCGGTGATACGGCAGGCCATGAGGCGAGGATAGCCCGGTTGAATCCGCGCGCAGCGGGTATCCGGGGTCGTCGAGGTGATCCCGGACCCGAGGAGGCGGCCGTGGCGGGCGATGTCGTGGACTTGATCATGCAGGACCATCGTGAGGTGGAGCGGCTCTTCCGCGAACTCGAGCAGCATCCCGAGAAACGGCCGCTGCTCGTCCCGGTGCTCTCGTCGCTGCTCACCGCGCACAGCCGCGCCGAGGAGGCCGAGGTGTATCCGGCGGCCAAGGGCGAGGCGGACGAGGCCGAAGACGTCGCGCACGGTCAGAAGGAGCACGCCGAAGCCGAGCAGCTGCTCGCGAAGCTGAACGAAACCGAGCCTGAGTCGAAGCAGTTCGAGAAGGTGCTCTCCGACCTCGTCGAGGCCGTCACGCATCACGTGAAGGAGGAGGAATCCACCGTCCTGCCGAAGATGCGGCGCGAGCTGAACGAAGCGCGGCGGCGCGAGCTGGGCGAGGCTTTCGTGAGCAGCAGGACTTCGCATCTCGGCGACCGTCCCGGCGAGGCCACCAAACGAGAGCTGCTGACCCAGGCGCGCAACGCGGGCGTGACGGGCGCCTCCAAGATGGACAAGGACGAGATCGCCCGTGAGGTGGCCAAGTCTTCCTGATCGCGACGGTTGCGGACCGGGCCGCCCGCTTCTACCTTCGATGAATGCCGATCGACTCCGAAGCCGCGCAGGCCTCTCCTCTCGTCGTGGCCGAGGCGGCTCGCTCCGAAGAAGCGATCACCGTCTCGGTGACGGGTGATATCGATATTTCGACCAGTCCTCGGCTCCACGCCGAGCTGTTCGAGTTGCTGGCGGACGGCCCCGGCATCGCGGTGATCGACATGACCGGTGTCGGTTTCTGCGACTCGTCGGGTCTTTCCGTGATGGTGCAGCTGAATCGGCACTGCCAGGAGGCCGGGATCGATCTCAGTTTCGCGCCGTCCAAGGTCGTGCGCCGGGCCATCGAGCTGACCGGGCTGTTGCCCACACTGAAGGTGGCCGGCGCCTAGGTCACGACGCGGACCGTGCCGAGCTCCGGATCCGCGGCGTCGTAGATGAACATGCCCGTCCGGACGCCGGTGTGGAGATAATCGATGATCTCGTCGGTGAACACCTCACCGGGAGCGATCGCCGGAACGCCTGGTGGGTAAGGGCTGATCATCTCCGCGCTGACCCGTCCGCCCGCCTTCTCCAGCGGCACGTGCTCCGCTTCGGCGAAGAACGCGTCGCGCGGCAGCATCCGCATTTCCAGCTCCAGATCCGCCCCGGACGGCAGGTCGACCGGCGGGCGCCGCTCGAAGTCGTGGTCCGTCAGCCCCCGTAAGCCGTGCAGCAGCGCGGAAACGGTGTCCTCGTCGTCGGCGTGGGTGATCTGCACCGCGATCCGCCGGTGATCGGACAATCCCGTGTGCAGATGGCGTTCGGCGAGATGGTCGGCCGCCTGGTAACCGGTGATGCCGAGCCCGGCGACGTCGATCACGATCTTGAGCGGGTCGTGTTCGAAGGCCAGCGGGTGGAACTCCTCGGCCAGCGCATGCAGACCGGAGATGCCTTCGATCTCTTCCCGCACCCTGGCGGCCAGTGTCAACGCCCTGCTCAACAGTTCTCCGCCGTGCTCGACCATCTGCCTGCGCCAGCCGTCGAGGGAGGCGAACAGCAGCGCGGAAGTGCTCGTGGTGCCCAGCAGGTCTTCCCTGGCTTTGAGCAGATCCGGGGAAACCCGGTCACCCCGCAGGTGGAACACCGAGGCCTGCTCCAGCCCGCCGCCCATCTTGTGCGTACTCGTGACGCACAGATCGGCTTCCCCGTCCATCGCCCAGGTCGGCAGGTCGTCGTGGAACGGGTAGTGCGCGCCCCACGCCTCGTCGACGATCAGCGGTTTGTCCACGTCGTGCAGGGCGCGGGCGACGCCCCGGATGTCGGCGCAGGTGCCGTAGTCGGTCGGCGTGATCAGCAGCATGCCTTTGACGTCGGGGGCTTCCGCCAGCGCCGCCTTGGTCTCCTCCGGGCCGGGAGGATGCGCCAGATGGTGCTCCTCGTCGTACCGGGGTCGCACCCAGACCGGGTGCACCCCGCTGATCACCAGACCGGCGACGACGGATTTGTGGGCGTTGCGGGACACCAGGAGCCGCTCGCCGGGGCCGGCGACGGCGAGCATGGCGCTCTTGACCGAGAGTGAACTCCCGCAGGTGGAGAAGAAAGTGTGCTCCGCGTCCACCGCGTCGGCCATCAGGTCCTGCGCCCGGCTCAGGACGCCGCGCGACATCCGGCGGTCGTCCAAACCGTTGAGGGTGAGCAGATCCGACGCGAACGCGTCGTGGCCGAGCAGGTCCAGCACGCGCGGATCCGCGCCGCGGCCCTGTTTGTGGCCGGGCGGGGTGAAGGCCAGCCCGCCCGCGCGGCGGTAGGCCTCGATGGCTTCCAGCACCGGGGCGCGCGAGTGGTCCATCCTGCCTCCGATCAGCGGCCGAGGGCGTTCTGCAGTTCCTTCTTGGTCATGCTGGACCGGCCTTTGATGTTGCGCTTCTTGGCCTCGTTGTAAAGCTGGTCCTTGGTCGGCCCGCCGGGACCCTTCCGGTTGCCGGACCGCTGTCCGCCGCGCTTCTGCGGGGAGGTGTCCTTGGTCGAACTCTTGCTCGCCGTCTTCGACTCACCCGATTGCGCACGATTCTTGTTGACCGTGCGCGCCGCGATCTCTTCGGCACGGCCGGTGCTCGCGCCGCGCTTCTTCTGTGACGACTTGATGTGCTCGTACTGACGTTCGCGTTTGTCGCTCCAGCTCTGTTCAGGCACGGCTCCTCCTTCGTCGTGACCTGCGGATACCCCTTCCGCTCGCCGGTGAATCGAAAGATCACCCGTCCAGGGCAGAGCGGGCCGATGTTTGCCCGGCCCGGTTACCGGGTATCAGCTCGGCAGCACACGGACGGCCCCATGTCAGTCCACAAGGGACGGAGGATACTTCGATGAGCGCGCCGTTCCTTACGGAAGGCGTCGACCTGCCCGCCCCTCGGGACCGCCGGACCCGGCGGAAGGACGACTATTCGCATTGCCGCCCCTGGTTCGACGAGCTGGCGGCGTTGCCCGACGGTCACCCGGACCGCCGGCGCCTGCGGGAACGCCTGATCCTCGAACTGCTGCCGATCGCCGAGCACATCGCCGTCCGGTTCAGCGGACGAGGCCAGCCGCGGGAAGACCTGATCCAGGTGGCGCGGATCGGCCTGATGAAGGCCGTGGACCGGTTCGATCCCGCACAGGGCGGGGAGTTCCTGGCGTACGCGGTGCCGACGGTGATGGGCGAGGTGCGGCGGTTCTTCCGTGACACCGGCTGGGCGGTGCACGTCCCGCGCGGCATGCAGGAACTGCGCACCCGGCTTTCGCGGGCGACGACGGAACTGACCCAGACCATCGGCCGCGCGCCGACCCCGTCCGAACTCGCCGCGCATCTCGACGTGGACGTCGAGACCGTCCGTGACGGTCTGCTCGCCGCGAACAGCTACCAGACTTCGTCGCTGGACCGGCCGGTGAACGACGGCGAGAGCTCGCTTCCCCTGTCGGACGTGATGGGGGAACTGGATTCCCGGTTCGAGCACATCGAGGACCGGCACACCGTGGTACCGCTGCTCCGGCGGCTGCCGGAACGGGAGCGGGCGATCGTCACGATGCGGTTCTTCGACGGGATGACCCAATCCCAGATCGCCGAACGCATCGGGATTTCGCAGATGCACGTTTCCCGCCTGCTCGCGAAGATCCTGCAGGATCTGCGGGGCAGTCTCAGCGCCTGAACAGACTCCCGAGTCCCTGCCGGACGGGCGGGGTGCCCAGCGTGCGCAGGGCATCCCAAAGGGTGACCGCGGTGGCCGTCAGCACGGGTTTGCCGAGGCTGGTTTCGAGGTCTTCGAGCAGTGGTGTCGTGTGCAGGGCCGTTTCGGGGATCAGTACGGCTTCGGCGTCTTCGTGGTCGGCCGCGGTCGCCAGTTCGGTGATCCGGCGTCGGTCCCAGGTGGCGAGAGCGCGGTCCGAAGGTGCGTCGGCGGAGACCGAGTGAACGGTGTCGATTCCCGCCTCGGCGAGGAAATCGGCGAAAGTCGCGGTCGTGTCGCGGTGATAGACCGACGCGAGTGCCACGCGGTTGGTCCGTAGGTGGGCCAGCGCGGTCAGGTACGCCAAGGAAGTGCTGCTCGCGGGAACGCCGAGCCGTGCCCCGAGCACGTTCGCCTGTTCACGCGCGCCGGCGAGACCGCGCGTGAAACTGCAGCTGGAGCAGGCCCAGCTGACGACGTCCGGCGCCGTGTCGAACCGCGCGGCGGCCGAGAGCCTCTCGGGCGACCCGAGTTCGCGGACGGCTTCGTGCTTCCCGGCCGGATCGAGGTCTTCGACCCTGCCGATATTCTCGCCCCACGGGACGTACGCGAAGTCCACGGTGAGGTCCGGATCCAGTTTTCGCGCGCAGGCGAGGAAATCGTCCTCGCCGCAGTCCCGCGTCGGGTACAGCAGGCCGATCAAGGCTCACTCCTTCCGGGTCGATGCCCTTCGGAGGTACCCGACGCGAGCCGCCCTCACGCGGCGCGGAAATCCGGCGGGGTGAGCTGCCCGACGCGATGGTCGTCCTCGCGGACGGCCTTGACGAAGCGCGCGACCTCGGCGGGCCGTGGCATGGCGGACTTCCCGCCCAGGTAGCGGAGGACGATGAGGTCCTCGCCGGAATGGGTCTCGATCGCCACGGCCCAGCCGCGGACTTCGTCCCACAGCAGGGCGACGTCGCGCTCCGGATGGGTGGCGAGCCGCTCGTCGAGCGCGACATACGCCGAGACCGGGTTGTCGACATCGACGGTGCAGGACTCGAGGCCGACGCCGAGGGCCTCGGTGATCTCGGAGAGATAGCCCCACACGGCGTCCCGGGTGTGGGGGTGGCGGACAGGCATGGTGAGCAACGAGGATTTCCCTTCCTTCCCCGGTCTCGTCCGGTGCGGGACCCGCCGGGCCCCGCACCGGACGAGACACTCAGGCCTGGATCTCCTTGCGGTCGGACGTGGTGCCGGAGATTTCGATACGCCGCGGCTTGGCCTTCTCGGCGATGGGGATGCGCAGGGTCAGCACGCCGGCTTCGTATCCGGCCGCGATGCGGTCGGTGTCGAGGGCGTCGCCGAGGAACAGCTGCCGGGAGAAGACACCGAGCGGGCGTTCGGAAACCTGCATCTGGACGTCCTTGCCGGGGGTGGGCCGCCGCTCCGCCTTGACCGTCAGGACGTTGCGTTCGACGTCCAGCTCGATGGCGTCCGCGGCCACGCCGGGAAGGTCGAAGCAGACGACGAACTCGTCGCCGTCGCGGTAGGCGTCCATCGGCATGGTGGCCGGTTTGGACCAGGTCCCCGGGTTCGCGGCGCCGAACATCTGCTGGGTCAGCCGGTCGAACTCGCGGAACGGGTCGGTGCGCATCAACATCGGGTTCCACCTCCTGGAGTCGTTGTCTCTGGTGTCAACACGCACTACTGTTCTAACATGTCATCGAAACGATGACAACCACCAAGTCGTCGATGGGATGACACGATGAACGAAGACCCCGCCCGGACCGTGCGCGCGGTGCGTGAAGTCGTGGCCGAGGCGCGCTCCGGCGTCGCGGAACAGGAGCGGCTGCTGGCGGCTTTGGCGGCGCTGAGGGAGGTCCGTGAACAACTGGCCGCGTGGGAGCCCGAACTGATCGCGGCGGCTCGCGCGGGTGGGACCAGCTGGACCGCGCTCGCCCCGGCGCTGGGAGTTGCGAGCCGTCAGGCGGCGGAGCGGCGATTCCTGCGGCTGCGGCCGTCGGTCAGCGGCGAGAGCACGGGCGAGGCGCGAGTCGACGCGGAACGTGACCGGCGGGCGGGCGATCGCGCGGTCGCCGAGTGGGCCCGGCGTAACTCGGCGATCCTGCGGCAACTCGCCGGTCAGGCCGGCGCGCTGCCCGGGCTGGACGCCGAGGCCAGGGAAAGCGCGGACAGGCTGAGCGCCGTGCTCGGCCAGGACGACGTCACCGGTCTCCTCGCCCCGATGGCCGACCTGCGTGCCCGCCTGCCCCGCGAGCACACCGGATTCGCCGAACGGCTCGGGGAGATCGGCATGCACACCGAGCAGGTCCGGCGGGACGCCGTCGACGACCGGCGGGATCGCCAATCCTCCCGGTGAAACGGGGTGTGAAACCGGTGCGGAGCGGGTACCCGCGGCTGTCCATCGAGCGAGCCGGAGGTCTTCCGATGCTGGTCCGATCCGATTCCCCGCCGACCGCCGATGTCATCGGGCTGGCGCTGAAAGTGCTTGCCGCGCAAGGACTGCGTGGGGAGGCCGCGCGTGCGGCGCTCGACGCGATGGCGCGGGAACGAGGGCTGCCGGTCAAGCGGTGCGCGGCGCTCATCGACGCGGCCGTCGACGGCCGGACGGGGTAGCCCGCCGACGCGTCCGAGGTGCGTGGGGCGAAGGCTCCCTTCACCGCGTGTGATGCGACGAAAGGAGCCTTCGCCCCGCCGTGAGTGGCGTTTCTGTTCAGGGCCAACCGTGTCTTGCGGATCTGCTGGTCCGAAGTCCGTGAAGGCCTCCTTGAGGGACACTGGGTCCCTCAAGGAGGCCTTCACGAACTGGAAACGCAGGTGCGCGGCGTGCGCAATGGCGTGACTCGCGTGATCGGGGACGTGACTCGCGTGTCTGGAAGCCGCACTCGCGAGTTCCGCCGTTGATCACGCGTGTTCCAGTCGCGAGTGCGCGCCACTCACGACCGTCACCGCAGCTTCAGCGACGCGTCACGGCTACAGCGCTACTGGCAGGCTTCGCAGTCCGGGTCGTCGATGCGGCACGCGGCGCCGTCGGTGAGCGGGAAGTCGAAATCGTCGAGCGCGGGGACGGCCAGGGCGGTCTCTTCCGGCGTGGCGGTGGCGGACATGTCTCTCCCTCGGTACGGAACTGGTCTCATCTCTCTGTAGCGCTGAAGATCGCCGGTCATTCCGTGACCCGCGCCACAACGTTCAGACTGTCCGGAACAGCGCCTCCGCCTCGTCCACCGCCTTCGCGAGGGCATCCGCGCGCAATCCGGCGAGGATCGTGTCCATCTCGCGCAGGCCCGCGCGCTGTAGCAGCCGTTTCTCGTTGGTGACCCACTCGCCGCGGGCCGCGAGGACCGCGTGCGCCGTCTCCATGGCGGCGGTGGCCAGCGCGCCCGCGACCTCGGTGGCCTGCCCGCGCGGGACGAAGGCGCCGCGGGTGTACCGCAGCGTCAGTTCGGCGCGGCCCCGCCACATCGCCGGAGCCGTCTCCCGCAACGCTTCCGGGTAGTCCGGCCGGGGCAGGTCGCCGCGCAGCACGCGGTTCACCGCGAGTTCCGCGACGGGCAGGTAGCTCGGGACGCCCGCGAGGTGGAACATCAGCGGCTCCCAGTGGAACCGGCCTTGCCGTGCTTCGGCGAGCTGGTGTTCGACGGCGTCCAGGTCGCGGTAGTGGACGTCGACCTGCCTGCCGTCGATCGTGAGCCAGGCGCCGCCGTTGAACACGCCGCCGCCCCAGGCGCCGATCTCGGAGACTTCGCCGTCCCAGCCGGTGGCGCGCAGGTCGGCCGGGTCGAAGCCGCCGCGGTAGTAGACGGCGAAATCCCAGTCGCTGCCGGGGCCGTGGGTGTCCTGGGCGCGCGATCCGCCGAGGGTGACGGCGTGTACGGCGGGCAGCGCCGCGAGGCCGTCTGCCACGTGGGTGAGAAAAGTGTCGTCGTTCATCGCGTGAAGATCGTAAAGCCGTACCTCGCGCGTAAGCGACAGGTTTTGAGCGCGCGAGCCCGTGTCCGCGCCCGTACGCTCGATGGATGACCACGATCCCGGGAAGACTTCGCGCGCCGCTGACGTTCCTCCCGTTCCTGGTGGCGGTCGCGGTGGTGGCGGTCGTCGGCGGGCTCGCCGCGGCCGACGCTCGCTCTGTCTACAGTGGACTGGAGCTGCCGTCCTTCGCGCCGCCCGCCTGGTTGTTCGGTCCGGTGTGGACGGTCCTGTACCTCGCGATCGCGGTGTCCGGCTGGCTGTACTGGAAGTCCGGCGGCGACCGCCGGGCCCTGGCCTGGTACGCCGCACAACTGCTCCTGAACGCCGCTTGGACGCCGCTGTTCTTCGCGGCGGGCGCGTACGGCCTGGCACTGGTGGACATCGTCCTGCTCGACGTCGCGATCATCGTCACCGCGCTGTACTTCCGCAGGTCTTCCCGGGTTTCGGCCGTATTGCTGCTGCCGTACCTCGCCTGGACGCTGTACGCGACCGCGCTCACCGCCGCGATCGTCGTGCTCAACTGACCCCGATCGGCAGGGTGGCGGCCACTCCCTTGGCGTGCCTGCCGTCGAGCCGGTCCAGCGTGATCCCGCCCCGGCGCGCGGCGAGTTCCAGGTCCCGCACCGCGTGATCCACGGCTTGCGCGCCCGCGGCCGCGATCCGGATCGCGGCGCTGACCCGGGGTTCGGTTTCGGCGGCGCTTCGGCGCGCGGTCACCGCCAGGGTCACCGCGGATCCGGGGGCCGCGGCGAGCAGACGACGTGACAGATCCGCCGCGAGCATTGGGGGAAGCGCGTCCCAGCCGTCGAGGCGGAACGTCGCCTGGCAGATCGGCCCGCTGTGCCAGAACCGCCAGTCTTCGCGGATCCGCGCGCGGCCGGCCGTGACGTGCGCCAGCGACGCGAGCGTGCCGAGGACCTCGTTTTCGCTGAGCGCGCGTACCGGAAGGCCGTCGCGGCGGAGCTGCCGCCGCACGCGCCTGACCGTGTTCCCGAGTGCCTGCCGCACGTCGGCGTCGCGGTGGACGTCGGCGGTGCGCAGGGCTTGCAACGCGACCCAGCCCCGCGGCGGCCGGGAGCGGTCCGCGCCGATGTGGTGGATGACCTGCGCGGCGACGTCCAGCGCCTGCTCGCGCGACGGCGGCAGCAAGGCGGTCGGCGACGGCATCGGCTGCTCGCGGGCGGCGGATTTCGGTTGCAGCACAGCGGTGATCCCGTCGGCGCGGCTGACCATGAACACCGTCTCGTCGCCGATCTCGCCGGTGATCCCCGTCGCTTCCGGCGACAGCAGCCCCAGCAGCGCCCGGCCCGCCTCGCCCGCGTGCCGGAGATCCCGGTCGCGGTCGCGGATCAGGTAACCCGACGCCGAACCGAGCCAGGCGTAGAGCCAGCGTCCGCGAATCCGCACGGTCGTCAGCGCGAGCACCACCACGGCGGCGGTGACCACCGCGGCCGCGAGCGGCCAGGGCCGCCCCGCCACCAGGACGAGCGCGACGAGGACGAGCTGCCAGCAGATGATCTGCGCCACCCCGATCCCGCCCAGCCGCCCCGGCCGCCGTCCTCGGCCGGGAGACGGCGGAATCGGCCGCGGCGGGCCGGGCACGGGGGCGGGGACGGGCGCCGCCGCGGACCAGCGCGGCCGTTGCTCCGCCTGGCGAGCCGCCGTGAGCGCGGCCAGCGCGGCCTCCCGGGCGGCGGCCCGCGCGGCGGGCGCGGCGTAGGCGAGCGGATCGGCCACGGCCTGGGCCCGCGGTACGGCCGGGGCGATTTGGGGAAGCGGCGGGGGCGGTGCGGGGTACCGCCCGTCCGTCCTCGCCGCGCCGAGATCGGTCATCGTCCTGCCTCCTCGAACCGGGTCGCCTCAGCGTCCCCGGCGAACATGAGGTTTCGATGACACGGCGCCCGCGAGCGCGAGACAGGCTGTTTCATCGAAATTTCATGGTCGCTCTCTAGCTTGATCGCGTGAACACCGACGAGCGCGGCACGAAGCGGTTCAGCGTGGTCGCCAGGACGAGAATGGCCGTGGCGCTGGTGGTCGCGGGCTGCCTGGCGCTCATCGGGCTGGCCGTGACCGGTCAGGCGGCGACCCCGGAACGGCTGGAGTTCGTCCAGGTCGGCCACTGGGTCTACAACGACGCCGCCCAGGCCGCGTTCCACGTCGACGGCTCGACGAACCGCGTCGACGCGCGCGCGGACGTGCCGGGCGCGAACGGCAGCCAGGTCGTGCAGGGCGACGGTTCCGGTTACGTGGTCGAGCGGAACCGCGTCACCGAGTTCGACAAGGCGACCTTGAGCGTGGCGGAGTCCATGCCGCCGCCCGCGCCGGAAACGCCGTTCGTGATGGAGATCGCGGGTGGCCCGTATCTGGTCTACCGCAACGCCGGGCAGATCGTGCGGCTCGGGGACCCGGCCGCGACAGTGCCCGCAGGGGGGCCACTGTCCCGGCCGGTCGCGACCGCCGACGGAACGGTGTGGGCGCACCGCGTCGACAGCGGCGCGATCTGCGATCTGCCCAAGGGCGCCGCCATCATGACCTGCCCCGCGCAGCTTCCGCCGGGGCACGGCGGCGGGCTCACGCTCGTCGGCGACCGGCCGGTGGTGCTCGACACCACCGGCGACAGCCTCCACCGCGTCGGCCCGGACGGGCTGGGCGACGGTCTTCCGCTCGGCATCAAGCTTTCGCCGTCGGCACAGGTCGCCAACAGCGCCGTCGGCGACCGGCTGGCCATCGCCGACCCCGAGCGCAACCAGCTCCACCTCATCGACATCAGCGGCCTCGACCAGGACCGCCCTTCCGCGAAGCCGATTTCGGTCGAGCTGACCAAGGGCAGCCGGTTCAACGGCCCGCTTTCCTCCTCGAACGTCGTCGCCATGGTCGACGAGACCCGCGGCGAGGTGCTGACCTACGACGCCGCGGGCAAGCTCAAGTCCACCGCGAAGGTGCCGGGCCAGGGCACGCCGCCGAGGCTGGCCAAGGGCGAGGACAACCGCATCTACGTCGACAGCTCCGACGGCTCGCACGTGCTGGTCGTCAACGGTGACGACGGCACGGTGGTCGACGTCGACGTCGACAAGGCGGCCAACACCCAGACCGCGGGCGCGCCGTCGGCCGATCCGGAACCGTCCGGCGACCAGCCCCCGCCTCAGCAGGACCAGCGACAGCAAGCGCCGCCGAACACCCAGCCGGCGCCCCCGCCGGTGGCGAAGGCGACCCCGCCCGGCGCGCCGAGGAAGGTGAGCGCGAGCTCGGGGGACGGCTCGATCAAGGTCTCGTGGAGCCCGGCGGCGGACAACGGCGCGCGGATCACCGGCTACCGGGTGACCTGGACCGGCGGTTCGACCAGGGTGAGCGGATCGTCCCGGGGCACCACGATTTCCGGGCTGACCAACGGAACCCCGTACGTGGTCACCGTGGTCGCGGAGAACTCGGCGGGCCTCGGGGTCGGCGCCAGTGCCAAGGCGGTCATCCCGGGACCCGCGAACCGGCCGGCCGGGGCTCCGGCCGTCACCGCGAACGCCACCGTGGCGGGCAAGGTTTCGGTGAGCTGGACCCAGCCCGACCTTCGCGGCGGCACGCTCGTGCACTACCTGGTGAGCGTGACGGGCAAGGGCCAGCGCACGGTTTCGGCCACGTCGGCGGAGTTCACCGGGGTCACCGGCACCGCGACCGTCACGGTCCGCGCGGTGACGAAGTTCGGCTCGGGAGCGGCGATCAACGGCGCCGCGGGCAGCCGGAAGGTCACCGTGCCGGTGGCTTCGGGACCGCCGACGATCACGATCACCCAGGTGCGGAGCAAGGACAACGCGCTGTACGTTTCCGTGAACGCCAACGGAAAAGGTGTCTCCGCGACCTGCACGGCCGAGTTCTTCAGCGAGACCAAGCCGACGGCCTGTTCCGGGGCAACGACCCTGACCATCTCCAACGTCGCGTGGTTCGGTTCCATCACGATCACCGCGACCATCAAGACCTCCGCGGGTACCGCCACGGACACCTGGCGAGGTGTGCCCACGGTGAACGGCGGCGCGCTCGTCTGGCTCGGCCCGCTGGCGTTGGTAGGCCTGCGCCGACGAAAGGAAAAGGAACTTCTGTGACGCTCACACCCAGGGTCGCCTTCGAGCAGATCGCCGAGAACGTGCAATCGGTGGTGCGCGGGAAACCGGAGGTCGTCCGGCTCACCGTGGCGGCGCTGTTCGCCGAGGGGCACCTGCTGATGGAGGACGTGCCCGGCGTCGGGAAGACGACGATCGCGCGCTGCGTCGCCGCCAGCATCGGCGGCCGGTGGAGCCGGATCCAGTTCACCCCCGACCTGCTGCCCGGCGACATCACCGGCGTGATGGTCTACCACCAGAACAACGAACGCTTCCAGTTCCACCCCGGCGGCATCTTCGCCAACGTGGTGCTGGCGGACGAGATCAACCGGGGTACGCCCAAGACCCAGGCCGCGCTGCTGGAGGTGATGGCCGAACGCCGGGTCACCGTCGATTCGGTCGGCCAGGCGGTGCCGAGGCCGTTCCTCGTGGTGGCCACGCAGAACCCGATCGAGCTGGAGGGCACCTACCGGCTGCCCGAAGCGCAGCTCGACCGGTTCCTCATGCGCATTTCGGTCGGCTACCCGGATCTGGAATCCGAGATGCGGGTGGTGATGGGGGACTGCGCCGGGGTGACGCCGGACGAACTGAAGCCGGTGCTGAGCATCGCCGACGTCCAGTCTGTCATCGACGAGGTCCGGAAGTCCCATCTGGCACCGGAGATCGTCAACTACGCGGTCCGCCTGGCCGCGGCGAGCCGATCGCATCCCGACGTCCGCTACGGCGCGAGCCCGCGCGGCAGCATCGCGCTGATCCGGGCGGCGCAAGGACTCGCCGCCACCTTCGGCCGCGACTTCGTCACCCCGGACGACGTCAAGGACGTCGCGCATCCGGTGCTCGACCACCGGCTCGTGCTGACCCCCGACGCCGAACTCAACCAGCGGCGGACCGCGGACATCGTCGACGAACTCCTGGGCGCGACGGCCGCTCCCATGGCCGCGATGGGGAGGTAGGCGTGCGGCTCACCCGCCGCGGCGTCATAGTGCTGGCCTTCGCCGCCGGGTTCTACGCCCTCGGCGAACTGGCCGGGTACACGTTTTTCCGTGCCTTCGCGGGGATCGCGGCGGGCGCGGTGCTGATCGCACTGGCCACCACCCGGTTCCGGCCGAAGGTGGAGATCGGCCGCACCGTCCAGCCCGACCGGGTCGAACGCGGGAAGCCCGCGCTGGCCTCGCTCGTCGTGCGCAACACCGATGTGCGGCGGCACGGCGGTTTCGCCGCGGCCGACGGCATCGGCGGGGAGACGCACAGCCTGCGGGTCCGCCCGCTCGCCCCCGGCGCGGAAGCGACGTACCACTACGAACTTCCGACGACGACACGCGGGAAACTCCGGGTCGGCCCGCTCGTCGCGCACCGTCCCGATCTGTTCGACCTCGCGCGCGGCGACCAGACCGTCGGGGACTCCGCGTGGTTGTGGGTGCACCCGCGACGGCACGCGGTGCGCGCGGCGCAGGCCGGTCATCCGCGTCACCACCACGAGGGGCCGATCACCGACCCGCCGCTGCGCGGTTCGGCGGATCTGCGCGCGGTGCGGGAGTACGTGGTCGGCGACGAGGTCCGGCATCTGCACTGGAAGGCGTCCGCCCGGACCGGACGGCTCATGGTGCGCGAATACGCCGACCCCGCCCAGCCCCGGTTCACCGCCGTGCTCGACACGCGGCCCGCGTCGATGAGCCCGGCCGTTTTCGAAGAAGCCGTCGAGGTGGCGGCTTCCCTGTTCTACGCGTCGGCGTCGGCGGGGCAGCACTGCCGTTTCATCACCTCCGCGGGCGCGGACACGCTGACCGACAGCGGGGTGCGCGCGGCGAGGACGCTGCTCGACGAACTCGCGCTCGTGACCCAGGACGCGGCGGACGACGCGCCGCTGCTGCCCTCGGCACTGGCCGCCGCCGAACGCCCCGGCGGGGTGCTGGTGCTGATCACCGGCCCCGACGCCGATCTCGGTCACGCCGCCCGCTGGCGCCCCGACACCGTGGTCCGGCTCGGTGATCTCCGGCCGTCGGCGGGTTCCCGCGGACTGATCGTCGCGGTCGACGCCGCCGGTGCCGCGGCGCAGTGGAATTCCTTGGTGGGTAAGTCATGAGCGCCCGATTCGACCGGATCGCGGTCGCCGCGCTGCTCGCCGCGACCGGGATCGCCGGGCTGCTCTTCGCGCCCGTGTTCGGCTGGGCGGAACTGCTCGTCCCGGTGCTCGTGGTCGTTCTCGTCGCCTACGGCTGCGCCGAACTGACCGCGAAATTCCCGAAGCTGACCCCGTTCCGGCCGTTGCTCGTCGCGCTGCTCGGCCTGCTCGGGCTGATCGAGACGGTGCTGACTTCGACCACGCTCGCCTTCTTACCGACCGGCGCTTCGCTGCAGGGCCTGGCGCAGGGCCTCACCGAAGGCTGGCGGCTCACGCTGCAGTCCACCTGGCCCGCGCGGCCGATCCCCGAACAGCTGCTGTTCGTGCCGCTGTCGGTGCTGCTCGCCGTCATGCTCGGCCTGGAACTGTTGCTGCGTCTCAAGAAGCCGCTTGTGGTGCTCGTACCGAGCCTGGCCGTCGCCGGGCTCGCCCAGGCGTATCAGGCGTTGACGGGAATTTTCGCGGTCGCGGCGGCGCTGGCCTACGCGCTGCCCGCCGGGCTCCTGCTGTGGTCGGGCCGCCGCGTCCGGTCGGTCAGCCGGGCACCCGGTGGCCCCCGGTTCTCCTGGCGGGTGACCGGTTCGGCGATCGGGCCCGCACTGTCCACTGTGGTCGCCCTCGTCGCCGGGGCGGTCGCGCTCGCCTGGCTCGACCCGGTCGCCCGCGATCCGTTGACGCTCAAGGACACCCAAGCCGCGCCGCCGCCGAAGAGCAGGGTCGGCAACCCGCTGGACGAGATCGCCCAGCGGCTCATCCGGCCGGGTGAGGAGGTGTTCCGCTACCGCGGTGACACCCCGGTCGATCAGTGGCGCCTGATCGTGCTGAACGGTTTCGACGGGGCGAACTGGCTGTCCGACGCCAAGCTCCGGCGGCTCGGCGCGGGCCTCGACGGCCCGCCCGGCGTGAGTGGCAGCGCGGAACTGAAGGTGCGCGGGCTCTCGGGACCATGGCTGCCGAGCCATCAGGATCTGACCGATGTGGACGGTCTGACACCGCTGGTGGACGAGGCCGCGGGCACCCTGATGGCGGAATCGTCGTCGGCGGGCGGGGAGCGGAACTACCGGCTCAGCTGGTCGTCACCCGAGGTTGACCTCGGTGCCGGGGAGATCGACCCGCGGGCGCCGCTCGGCGGGCTCGGCACGGTGCCGCCCGACGTGGAGAACGTGGCGAAGGACGCCGTGCGCGGTCTGCGCCCGACGTTCCAGTCCGCTTTGCAGCTGGAACGCTTCCTCAGCACGAACTATCAGGTCGCGACGGGGACGGATGAACTGCCGACCGGGCACGGGTGGCCGCAGTTGAGGCACTTCCTGCTGGAGAGCAAGCGGGGGACGAGCGAGCAGTTCGCCGCCGCGTACGTCGTCCTGGCGCGGATGAGCGGCATCCCGGCCCGGCTCGTCGTCGGGTTCCGGGGGTCGGCCGAGACCGACGGCGGGATGCACGTCGTCCGCAACCGCGACGTCCTGGCGTGGCCCGAAGTCGCGGTCGCCGGGGCGGGCTGGGTGGCCCTCGACCCGACCGCCACGGCGGGCAAGGCGGAGCAGGGCCAGGCGGGTCCCGGCAAGGCGGTCGCCCGCGCGAGGGCCCAGCTTCCGGCTGAACAGCAACTGCGGCCGCCCCAGCTCCCGCCGGGGACGTCCGAGGAATCCGGTGAGGACCAGAGCACCGAAGCGGGGATGAGCTGGTGGTGGCCGTCGCTCGCCGGCGCGATCGTCCTTTTCGGACTCCTGTGGCTCGTCGGGGTACCGGCGGCCAAGGTCGTCCGCGCTCGGCGGCGGCGTCGCCGGTCCGGTGCCGAAGGAGTGCTCGGCGCGTGGGACGAGATCCGCGACCGGTTGCGCGCGCACGGCGTGCCGTTCCGGATCGGGATGACCCCGCGCGATCTCGCCGAATCCGCCGGTTCGCTTGCCGGGGAAGGGATCCGCGAACCGGTCGCCCGGCTGGCCAAGGTGCTGGACGTGACGCTGTGGTCCGGGGTCCCGGTGGGGGACGGTTCGGTCCGGCGGGCGTGGCAGGAGGTCGGCGAGGTGCGGCGGGGGCTCGCCACCAGACCGTTCGCGGCTCGGGTGCTGGCGGCACTCGAGCCGCGGACCCTGGTGCCGATCCGCGGCAGGGCCTCTCGCGAGGGGTGAGGCCCTGTACGTGAAGGCCCCCTTCATTGCGCTGGACGCAATGAAGGGGGCCTTCACGTACTCACGGGTTGCAGCGGGCGCCGCGGATCGCGACCGGCTCGGTGGTGTAGATGTGCCGTCCGTCGGTCGCCCTGAGCTGGAAGCAGTACCGGCGCGCCGGGTCGACGGGGACGTCCAGGCTGCGCTGACGGTGGGCGACGAGCTGTTTCGTCTCGAGCCGCTCGCCCGCCATGATCACGACGAAGTCCAGTTCGCCTTCCGCGGTCCAGGTCAGCTGCACGTGATCGCTCTGGTCCTGCGGCGGCGCGAGCGCCAGCTTGACGTCGGGCGCCGGCGCGGAAGCCGGTGCGGGCGGCGGGATCGCGGCCGCCACCGGGACGGCCTGCCCACCGATCTCCGCCGGGCCGAGGACCAGCGGCAGCACGGCGAGCCCGGCGGCGAGCACCCCGGCGCCCGCCAGCGCGACGGGCTTCCACGGAAGCTCGCGTTCGGTTTTGAGCGGTCCGCTGAACTCGCGGATCAGGGTGCGGCCGCCCCTCGGCGGCGCCTGCACCACCTGGACCGGCGACGGGGCCGCGTGGACCGGGGCGGCGGGCCGGTGGACCTCGGCGAAGTCGTCGAACTCGACTTCGGTCTCTTCTTCTTCGCTTGGCAGGTCCGGGGAATCGCCGGTGACGACCTGTCCGCCGGGACGGCTCAGCTTCGTGAACAGCCGTGCCAGCGACGCGACGTCCTGCGGCCGGTCGGCCGGTTCCTTGGCCAGCAACCGCAAGATGGTGGCGGCGAGTTCACCCGGGACGGCCGGATCCTGGATCGGCGCGACCGGCTCCCGCAGCACCTGCAGGATCCGCTCGCCGGGCTGCTGTCCGGTGTGACGGGGAAACGGGGGCGCCCCGGTCAACGCGACGTAGAGCACCGCGCCGAGTCCATAAAGGTCGGACGCGGGGGAAAGCGTGTCGTCGCGCAGGGTTTCCGGGGCGGTGTACTCGACCGCGTACATCGGATCGCGCGGGAATCGCCGCCGCAGAGCCACCCCGAAGTCGGCGAGCACGAACTCGCCGGACGCCCGGTACAACACGTTGTGCGGGCTCACACCGCCGTGCAGGACGTCCGCGCCGTGCGCCGCGGCGAGTGCCGACGCGATCGCGGCGCCGAGGGCGAGCACGTCGGGAACCCCCAGCCGGGCACCGGAATCCAGGACACCGGCGAGTGAACCCGGGCACAGTTCGCGGCGGATTCCGGACCGGCCGTCGGGCAGGGTCAGGACATCGGCGATCGGCAAAACCGAACGCGTCGAACGCACTGTCGCCAGCGCCTTGCGCTCTCGTTCGAGCCACGCGGAGGTCTCGCGGTCGAAGGTGCCGGGGAACATCTTGATCGCGAAGTCGTTGCCCGTGGCGGGATCCTTGCCCGCGTACACGGTGGCGATGGGGCCCTGGGCGAGCAGCCTCGGTCCGCCGACCCCTGTCTCGATGCTCATGACCCCATTGTCGCGCAAGAAGTCCGGTTCCGGAGTACTTTCGCGGCGGCAGGTTCCTGCCGCCGGTGCCCGGCGGACCCGTCGCTGGCCGACCCTTTTCCCATGCAGACTGCCGGCCTGGTCAGGGTCACCATCACCACTCCGCACCGGCGCATCGACATGGCGCTGCCGGAACACGCGTCCGTCGCCGAAATCCTCCCCGGCCTGCTCGCGCGGGCGGGTGAGGGAATGGCGGACGACGGGGTCGCCGGCGGCGGCTGGCAGTTGCGCCGCGCCGACGGGACGGCCTTCGATCTGGACCGGACGCTGGGCGCGCACCGGGTCCGGGACGGGGAGATCCTCCATCTGACGCCGCGCCGCGCCGAATGGCCGGAGCCCGAGTACGACGACCTCGTGGACGCGATCGCCACCGGCTCCGGCCGCACCGGCAAGGCCTGGGGGCCGCGGCACACGCGGCAGGCCGGGCTGGCCGTCGGCGCGGTGGCGATGTCCTTCGGTCTGCTCGCGGTGCTGCGCGCCGGCCCGCCGTGGACGGCGCCGGCGGCCTGGGCGCTGGCGGTCTCGGCGTTGCTGCTGGCGGCGGGAGTCCTGCTCGCGCGGGCACTGCGCGACGCCGGGGCCGGGGCGGTGCTCGCCGCCGTCGCGCTCCCGTTCGCCTTCTCCGGCGGCGGTCTGCTGCTGGCGGGCGACGACCCGATCGGCGAGCTGTCCGCCGGTCACCTGTTGCTGGCGAGCGCGGCCCTGCTGCTCGCGGCCGTCGTCGGTCACCTGGGGGTGACGGCCGCGCCCGCCCTGTTCGCCGGGGCCGCCACTGTCGGCCTGCTCGGGGTGCTCGGCGGCTGGCTGGCCACCTTCAACGACCTGGCGGGCTACCGGTCGGCGGCGGTGATCGGCGGCGGGGTGCTCGTGCTCTCGACCACGTTCGCGCCGCTGTCGCTGCGGCTCGGCCGGGTGCCGATGCCGGTGCTGCCGCGGTCGACCGCGGATCTGGTCCGCGACGATCCCCAGCCACCGCTTGAACTCGTGCACGCCGCCGTCGCCAGAGCGGACGCGCTGCTCACCGGCATGCTGGGCGGGGCGGCGATCGTCGCCATGTACTGCCAGCTGCAGCTGATCCGCAGCGACAGCGAGGCCGCGGTCGTCCTCGTCGCCCTGCTGGCGGCGGGATTCCTGGTGCGTGCACGACTGTACCCGATCCTGCGGCAACGGACGCCGATCCTGGTGGCCGGGATCTTCGGCGCCGGATGCCTGCTGGCGGGCCCGCTCATGGCGGACCGCTCGCTGCTGCTCGTCCTCGCCGGGCCGCTTTCCTTGGCGGTGGCGGCCGGCGTGATCGCCTCCGGCGTCGTGCTGAGCACCCGCGCCGCCAACCCGTATCTCGGCCGGATCGCCGAGTACTTCGAGATCCTGGTGACGATCGCCGTCGTCCCGGTGGCGTGTTCGGTGCTGGGCCTGTACGGCTACGTGCGCGGACTGGGGGGCTGAAACCATGGCGTCCAAACGGGATCAGCTGCAGGCGTACCAATTCCTGGTGCAGCGCGCCATCTCCGCGCTCGTGACGAGGGAGACCGACCCGGAGCAGCCGCCGTTCCGCCGTCCCTCCGGTGCCGCTTTCGCCGGTGTCGCACTGGCGATCGTGGCGCTGGCGTGCGTCGGGGTCTACGGGATGATCGTGCCCGGCGGGAACAACGCCTGGCGCAAGAACGCCGCCGTCATCGTGGAGAAGGAGAGCGGGACCCGGTACGTCTACCTGGACGAACGGCTGCATCCCGTCGCGAACTACGCGTCCGCGCTGTTGCTGCTCGGCGAACACGGCACCACGGAACGGGTTTCGCGCGAATCACTCGCCGGAGTCCCGCGAGGGCCCCGGATCGGCATCGCCGACGCGCCGGACGGCTTGCCCGGTCCCGAAAAACTGCTCACCGGCTCGTGGTCGCTGTGCTCCGCGCCCGCGAGCGACCTGGCGGGCAGCCGGATCGAGGAATCGGTGCTGCTGGCGGGCGCCTCGCCGTTGGGCGGCGCGGAACTGGCGGATCAGGCGCTGCTGGTGGAATCGACGTCGACCGGCGACCGGTTCGTCGTGTGGCGCGGGCATCGGCACCGGATCACAGACTACGGCGCCGTCGGCACCGGGCTCGCGCTGACCGCGGAGCCATGGGCGCGGGTCGGCCGGGCGTGGCTCGACGTGCTCCCCGAAGGCACACCGATCGGCCCGCTACCCGTGGCCGCGGCGGGCGAGGTGTCCACCGCGGTGCCGGGCCGGACCGACATCCGGAACGGGATGCTGCTGATGGTGCAGACCTCCGGTGGGGGACAGCAGCACTATCTGGCCGAACGGGACGCCCTGCGGCCGATCAGCGAACTGCAGTACGACGTCCAGCGCGCGAGCGCCCAGATGCTCGCCGCCTATCCCGGCGGTGAACCGAAAACCGTGCCGCTGCCGCCATCGCTGGCGACCATGTCCCGGCAACTGGACCCCGTCCAGGCCGACGCGGGCGCCGCACCCGCCACACGTCCGGCCATCGCGCGCCTGCGCGACCAGGACACCACCGTGTGCGCGACCTTCGGCGACGGTTCCGTGGCCCCCGCCCTGACGGTCGATCCGGCGATGCCGCCCGCGGACCCGATGTCCACCACCGCCCGCCGGACCGCGTCCGGAACCCCGCTCGCGGACCGCGTCCACGTGCCGCCCGGCAGCGCGATCGTCGTCGAAGCGATGCCCTCCCCTTCCGCGGCCGTCGGAACGCTGACCGTCGTGACCGACATGGGGCGCCGCTATCCGCTGGCTTCGCCCGATGTACTGAAGATGCTGGGCTATCCGTCGGCGCGTCCAGTGCGGCTGCCCGCCGGTCTGGTGGCGCGACTGCCCGAGGGACCGAGCCTCGACCCCGCCGCCGCGCGGCGCCAGACCCTGGGCGGCTGACCGGATCCCCGTGTGCCAGCGCGTGACTCGCGTGCTTGGAGGCGGATCATGCGTGATTGCAGGCGGAACACACGATGCGGATCCGGTCTCAGCGTGTTCCGCCTCCAAGCACGTGAGTTCGCTCTTCAATCACGCGAGTTCCGTCTTCAATCACGCCATGTGCCGGGATTGAAACGACGTGAAGGCCCCCTTCACTGCGTCTAGCGCAGTGAAGGGGGCCTTCACGTACAGCGGATCAGCGGGGGTTCGTCCGCCACAGGTCTTCGTCGAGCATCTGTACGGAGCCGGACTCCGACTCACCCGGCCGCCGGCCGCGCGTCAGCGTGAACCCGGCGTCCGGATTGCCGTTGGCCGCACGGCCGCGCAGCTTCGCCGGAACCCCGTCGCTGCCACCCGAGGACGCGCGGCGGCCGGACCCGTTCCGCCCGACCGGCTGGTCGCTCGACGACGGCCTGAGCGTGCTCGCCGTGTTCTGCCCACCGGCGTGCGGCGGCGCCATCGGTGACATCGGGCCTGTCGTCGCCTTCGCGGTGGAGGAGCCCGCCGCCCCCGGCTGGATTTCGGAAGCCAGGCTGGGCGCCTTTTTCGTCCCGATCGGCTTTGCCGCCACCGGAAGGCCCACCCCGCCCGCCACGCCGATTCCGCCGAGCAGTCCCGTCGGAACCGGCGGCGCTCCCGAACCGCCCGGCAATCCGCCGAGAGCGGGGACCGTCCCGGCCGCGGTCGGCAGCGGGGCGAGGCCGGCGAGCGAAACACCTGACGCCCCGTCGTAGCCGGGGATCTCCGGCACCGAGATGTCCGAGCCCGTCCCGCCGCTCCCGCCACCGACACCGAGGGACTCGGCCAGACCCTGCACTTCGGACAGCGCGTTCATGCCCGCTTCCGCGGCCTTGATGAAGTCGGCGGGCGAGTTCCCCTCGGTGGAGGCCTGCGGGGTCTCGGGCATCATGTGATCGGGTTGCTGGATCCCGGAAGCCGAAACGACCTTGAGCATGGACATGTCGAACTGTGCGCCGAGCGCGGTCATCCGTGCACCCGAGGCCTGCTGGATGAGCGGAGCCGCCCAGGCGGTCAGCGGATTGGCGATCGCCGCCATGTACTGGCTGTGCAGCAACGACACTTCCTGCATCGTCTCCTGGATACCGCTCGCCAGCGTCGTCAGTGTCTCGGCAGGCTGAGCGAGATCGATCCGCTCGCCCCAGAACCGGAGTTCGGCGAGTGAGCGTTGCGCCCTTTCCTCGTGGGCGCGGCCCGCGTCGTCCTGCCAGGTAGGCGAAAGCTCGCCAACCCTGGTGTGCAACTCGGTCGACGCGCTTTCGATCCAGGCACGGGATTCGGTCCACATGCGAGCCGCGTCGGTGAGGACGGCGACATTGGCCTGCTCGGCGGTGATCATCGCCAGATGTGCCTCGATCGGCAGCAGGTTGTAGGGAACAGCCATGATCAGCTCCTCAGACCAGGTCCCGCGGGGCGCCGCCCGCGGACTGGTCGGCCGGTTTTTCGGTGGCGGTGGACGGTTGCTGCGCGGAGCCCGCGGTCTGCTTCACCAGATCGATGCCCTGCTTGAGCACCTTCGTGGCGGATGTGGCCAGTTCGAGCGCGCTGGTGACGTCCGCCGCGCTGTAGGTGATCGCGGCGGTCTTGACCTTCGTCGAGTCGGTGACCATTTCTTCGGTCATCTTCGTCATGAACGCGGCCATGCTCGCGGTCGCGGCCTTGTCCAGCACCGACATCGCGATACCTTCGAAGAGACCGGTCAGATTCGGCGGTGTTCCCAGCCGGGCCAGGGACGGCGGCATTTCCGGTGCGGTGAGCTGACTCGAATAGGCGCTCATCGACTCGGTGTCGGCGTTGATTTGATCGGGCATCTACCCCTCCTCACTGTCCGGCGCGATAGCGCGGACCTGTGTCTTCCTGTTCGACCTGCCACAACTCTTCGTCGAGCAGCTGGACCGTGTCGTTTTCCCGGTCCCACCGGCGGGGAGCCGGAGCCGGTTCGGTGTGCCGTCCGGCCGGACGGCCACGTCCGGACCGGCCCAGCAGGGAAACCCCCGGGGTCGCACCGGTCTTGCGGTCCCTGGACCGTCCGGTGGCGGCGTGCTCGGCGGCGCCGGGTTTGATCCCGTCGCCTGTTCTCGCCCCACCGCGTTGTGGTTGCTGCTGCTGCGGTGGCATCGCGCCGGGAGCACCTGTCGCCCCGGTGCTGCCGCCGGAACCTGACGCGGACATCGAAGCCACCGCCGGGAAGACGGTGGTACCGAGACCGCCGGGTGATGGCTGACCGAGCGGCGCCACCGGGGAAGGCACACCACCGGCTCCGCCCCCGGAAGTACCGACAGGGCTCACCCCGCCGCCGGCGAGGCTCGGCAGCCCCGCGCCGTCACCACCGAGCCCCGCGAGCCGGTCCGCGACTTCCGCGGGCGTCGGGGAATTCCCCGTGTCGAGCGGATCGACCGGGCTGAGCGGTGTGGGGCTCGGAGAGTCCGTGCCGCCGCCCATCAGCTGTTGTGCCGACTGCATGACCTGACTCAGGGCGTCCAGGGCGCCGGGAGCCGCTTCGAGGGCGTCCTTGAGCGGATCCGTCGCCTCCGGGGCTTCTTCCTCGGTGGGACTGGGCTCCTGTGGCTGCGGGGAAGAAGGCGAGGGCGAGGCACTGGGAGAAGCGGCGCCGGAGACGGGGACGCCGTTCGTGGCCGGTCCGGGGTTTCCTTGCCCGGACGTCGCGGCGAGCGGGCCTTTCCAGGGAGTGCCCACGGCATTCTTCATGGCCAGCGCCGTGCCCTCGTACAACGGGGCGAGCTTGGTGATCTCGTCGGCGATCTTCGTTTCGATCTCCTGCCGCTGTTTGCCCCGGTCCTCTTCGGACAGTCTGTTGTAGTGGTCGACCTGATCCTTCGCGAAGTTCTGGGCCGCGCAGAGCGCCAGATTAAGGGTGTTGATCTTGTCGAGCACCTCCGACGCGGAGGTCTGCTTCTGCGGTATCGGAAGCCCGATGGTCATCATCGAATTGACCATCCCGCTCGGGTCGGTCCATGTCCGCATGACGGCGATGTCGGTCGATACCCGGGCCATGAACTGGCGGCCGGCGGCGTCCGGCCACCGATCCTGGGTGACGAGCTGATTCGCCTGCTGGTGAAGAAGAGTCGCCTGCCCGTCGATCCAGGCCCTCGCTTCACGCCACAGGTAGCCGGCGGCCACCAGCTTGGGGACGTGGGTATGCATCTCGGCCGTGAGTTGCCCGTACATTTCCTCGATGGACGCCATCGGATCCCCTCAGCGTCCGGAGTGTGGCGTGACGAGGCGGGGATCGACCTTCGGGAGGTCTTCCGGGCGCTGCGAGACGAAGGTGTTCAAGATCTCCTGGCGGGCCGTCTCGTCGGCGCGAAGGTAGTTCGCGGCTGTTTGCTGGACAAAGGCGCTGTATGCCGCGAATCCTTGCTCAGCCTGCGTGATGAAGGTCTGGAGTTGCTGGATGGTCTCGTTTTCCGCACCGGTGAGATGCATGCAGAGGCTGTCCAGCCCCCCGGGACATGCTGTCGACGAGTCGATCCGGGAAATGTTGCTGACCGGCGGCTTGTCGAGGCTCCCCATGATCCGGGACGCGAACTCCCGCATGGCGTCGGTGTCGCCGTTGATCTCGTCACCGCTCATCGTCACTCCTCACGTCGTTTTGAGGACAGGCAACCACTTCCGGGTGCCGGGCAGGGCGCGGCGACAGGAAGCGGTCACTCCCGCTGCGGGAGCCAGGCGAGTTGCACCAGTCCCTTCTGGCCGCGGCGGTCCACCAGCCAGCCTCGGCCCGGGGGCAGGACCTGGGCTCGCATGCCGCCCAGCAGCGGGCCTTCGTCACGGTCGCCGGACATCATCAGGCCGGGCGTGCCCACTTCCCGCAGCCTGCCGAGGAAAGGTTCGAACAGGCCGCGACCCGCACCACCGGTACGGCGGGCCAGCACCACGTGCAGTCCGATGTCCGAACCCTGCGCGGCCAGCGGCAGCAACGCCATGAGCGGATGTTCCTTGTGCGTGGCCACCATGTCGTAGTCGTCGACGAGCACGAAGATCTCCGGCCCCTCCCACCAGTTCCTCTTCCGCAACTGCTCGGGGGTGACGTCTTGCCCCGGCAACCGCTTCGACAGTGCCTTCGCCGTCTCCATGAGCATTCGGCCGCTCTGCTCGTCGTTGGTGCCGTAGCCGAGGAGGTGATCCGCGCCCACTTCGCCGAGCAGGCTCCGGCGGTGGTCGACCAGGATGATGCGGGCTTGGTCCGGGGTGTAGGCCTTCTGGATCCGTTTGGCGAGCACCCGGAGGAACGACGTCTTGCCGCTCTGGGTGTCCGCCAGCACGAAGAAGTGCGGATCGTTGGCGAAGTCGAGCCGCATCGGTGACAGGTCGCTTTCGTGGATACCGACCGCGAGGCCCGCTTCTTCGCCGTCCACACCGTCGGTGGGAGGGAGTTCCTCGTACGGCAGGATTCCCGGCAGGAGCCGGACCGACGGCGCGGGTTCGCCAGGCCACGCCGTCCGCACCGCCTCGACGAGCGCGCCGATGCCGTCGGCGAGGTCGTCCGTCTCCGTGACACCGTCGATGCGGGGCAGCGCGATCAGCATCTGGTGCCCGCTCATGGCGATCCCGTGGCCCGGCGCGTCGGCGGGCACGCTCATCGCGGCACGACGGTCGATGACGGAGTCGATCGGGTCGCCGATCTTCAGCTCCAGCCTGCTGGCGAACAGGTCACGGACGTTCATCCGCAGGTCGAACGAACGCGAACACCCGGCCACGACGTGGACGCCATAGGAAAGGCCGCGTGCGGCGATGTCGCCGACCGTCTCTTCGAGTTCCGGGAAATCGCCGCGCAGTGTCTGCCAGCCGTCGATGACGAGGAAGACGTCGCCGTGTTTTTCCGCGGGGAACCGGTTTTCGGCGCGCAACCTGCGATAGGTGGCGATGCCGTCGATCTGCTGTTCGGCGAACAGCCGTTCCCGCTGGGCCAGGATCGTCGACACCTCGGCCACCGTCCGCCGGACGGCGCCGGTGTCGAGCCTGCCCGAAACGCCGGCGACATGGGGCAGGCCCGCGATCGACGCGAGCGTTCCCCCGCCGAAATCGAGGCAATAGAACTGGACTTCGCGAGGCGTGTGCGTGAGCGCGAGGCTGGCGATCAGCGTCCGCAGCACGGTGCTCTTCCCGGTCTGCGGAGCGCCGATGACCAGCACGTGCCCGGCGGCGCCGGTCAGGTCCAGCACCAGTGGGTCGCGTCGCTGCTCGAACGGCCGGTCCACGGTGCCCAGCACCGGCCGCAGCGAACCACTCGCGCCGGCGGAGAGCCCGCGCCGGGCATCGGTGACCAGCGGGGGCAGCAGCGCGTCCAGTGTCGGCGATTCCGCCAGCGGCGGCAGCCAGACCTGATGGGCCGGGGTCCCCTGTCCTTCGAGCCGGTCGACCAGGATGTCCAGCAGGGTTTCGCCGACGGCCGTGTCGTCGTCCGGCTCGGTGGACTCTTCCGGCTCGACGTCGAGTTCCTCGGCGACGTAGGCGGTGGTGTACTCCTGCAGCACCAGGCGTTCCCCCAGCGTCGCGGGCACGCCTCCGCCCGTGGAGCGCTGGTACACCCCGGAGACGTAGGCGGAGCGGAACCGGTCCATCGGCTCGGTGCCGACCTTGAGGAAGCCGTGCCCGGGCGCGCGCGGGAGTTTGAAGGCGTCGGTGACCCCGAGCACCGCCCGGCTCTCCATCTCGGAGAACGTACGGAGCCCGACCCGGTAGGACAGATGGGTTTCCAGGCCACGCAGCCTGCCCTCCTCGAGACGCTGTGAAGCGAGCAGGAGGTGCACGCCGAGCGAGCGCCCGACACGTCCGATTTGGACGAACATGTCGATGAAATCGGGCTTGGCGGACAGCAGTTCGGAGAACTCGTCACAGATCACCAGCAACGTGGGCACTTCGGGCAGCGGGGCGCCCGCGGCCCGTGCCTTCTCGTAGTCGCGCAAGGAGGAGAAGTTCCCCGCCGCCCGCAGCAGTTCCTGACGCCGGATCAGCTCGCCGTTGATCGCGTCGGTCATCCGGTCGACCAGATGCAGCTCGTCGGCGAGGTTGGTGATCACCGCGCTGGTGTGCGGCAACGCGTCCAACCTGGCGAAGGTGGCACCGCCCTTGAAGTCGACCAGCGCGAAATTCAGCGAGCTCGGCGGATGGGTGACCGCCAGCGCGAGGACCAGTGTGCGCAGCAGTTCCGACTTCCCGGAGCCGGTGGCCCCGATCAGCAGACCGTGCGGCCCCATACCGTCCTGCGCCGACTCCTTGAGGTCGAGTTCGATCGGGGCGCCGTCGGCCTGGATGCCGAACTGGACCCGGAGCCGGTCCCGGTTCGGCCTCGGTTGCCAGGTGTCGGCCGGATCGAATTCGTACGGGTCGCCCAGTTCCAGCAATTCGGCCAGCCCGAGTTCGGTGCTCATCGGTGCCTCGCCGCGCAAGCCCGCGGTCAGTCGCAGCGGCGCTAGCTGGCGGGCGAGCCCTTCGGCCGCCACCGGTCCGAGCTGATCGGCCTTCCCCAGCGGGGCTTCGCCGTCGATCGTCTCGCTGAGCATCGTGCCGTCCGCGTCGACGGCGAGCACGACGGTGGTCCGGTCGAGTGCCCGCGGCGGCATCGTGGTCAGGTCGATGACGGTCACACCTTCGACCCCGCCCCCAGTCATGAGATGGGACGAGCCGGCGACGGCGCCGCCGTCGAGCACCACCACCAGATGCGGCCCGGGCAGCCGGACATCCGATTCGGGATCGAATCGCGGCCGTTTGGCCAGTTCCTCTTCGAGCATCGACTCCAGCGCCGGAACGCTCGGTGCCACCAGACGAAGCGGGCCGAGGGCGTCCGAACGCTCGGGATGCAGCGCGTGCGGCAGCCACTTGGTCCACTCCCAGACGGCCCGGTGTTCCTCGTCCGTGCAGACCGCGACGCGCAGGTCGTCGGGGGAATGCAGGGTCGCCAGCTGCGCCAGGGTCGCGCGCAGCATGCCGAGGGCGGCCTCCCGGTCTCCCCGCAGGTAGATCCGGCTGAATCCGTTGATCGCGATGGCGATCGGCAACCGGTCCACAGTGGAATGGGTGGTGATGAACCGGCGTAGCGCCAGCGCGGACAGCGGCTCCAGTTCTTCGAGCGGTTTGGTGTCGGGGGCGACCAGGGTGGTCGCCGGGCTCTGCGGGCTCAGCCCGATGCGGGCGACCCCGAAGTCCGGATCCTCCTTGCGCCGCTCCCACAGGCGGTAGCTTCCGGCGAGCGACCACAACGATGCCGGATCCGGGTGGAGGTACTCCATCGCTTCGCGCTGTTTGCGGATCGAACGCCGCAGGCGCAGCCGATGCTGGGCCAGATGCCGCAGGTACTTCCGGCGGGCGTGTCCCATTTCCCGTTTGCTCGGGCCACCACCCTGCAGGAAACCCATGACGACCATGCCGAGCATGCCGACACCCATGATCCCGTAGATCGCGAAGCGCATCGATCCACCCATGTTGCCGGAGTACATCAGCAGCATCCCGGCCGTCATCGCCACCATCGGCAGCACCATCAGCACCTGGGCCCACTGCCGCGCGGGCGGGGGCGGGATCTCCGGCGGTGGCTGAAGGATCAGCTCACCGGACGGCATCTCCGGGCCCGGCCTGCGGGTGGGGCGCTTCACCACGACTGTCGACACGAGATCGATCGTCGGCCACCGCGGCGGCTCCGGGACCGCGCTGGCAGGAAGCTGCCGACCCCCGGAAAGTGCCCTGATCGCTCACTAATTTGGCCAGGGTAAGGAGCACTTATGTCGTGGAATGGAGGACGAAGTGACCTATTTCTCCGGCGATACCGCGGCGATGGCCGCGTATGCGGCGAAGACGCGGGCGATCGGTGAGGAAATCAACGCACAAGTGCAGTCGAGTATCGGTGCCGTACAGGGGCTCAGCTCGAGCTGGAAGGGGAAGGCCAGCCGAACGTATGAGGGCACCGAGATTCTCAGGCAGGACAAGTGGGGTAGGAACACCGACAACGTGAACCACATGTCCGACAACATTACTCAGGTGCACGTCAACTACAGCGACGTGGACAACGAGTGGAGTAACGCCATTGGCTCGGTCATCAACTGATCGTACCGATTGAAAGGAAGTCACATGTTCGACTCGGTCATTTCCGCGAACTTCGGGGACCTGCACGCGATCGCGGGTAATTTGCAGAGCACGATGGCTCAGCACAGCCAGTCGCTGGACGACCAGCGTCACGAAGCGTTGCGTTCGGAGGAGTTCTGGGAGGGACAGAACAACATCGACGGTTACGCGGCGCTGATGCGGGACCAGAAGATCGCCGGTGAGGACATCGAGTGTGGCCAGCAGAAGGGCGTGGTCACCAGTGGCGCGGCCGATGGTTACCAGCACACTGTCTCGAAATGCAGTGCCTTGTTCGGCTGATCGTGATTCCCGTCCATGACGAATCCCCGGAGCGATGCGCTCCGGGGATTCTTCATGGACGGGAATCACGGGTCGGAGATCAGGAACACCTGTTCCGGCGGTTCGACGACGGCGGGCCGATCGGGCACCGGCTCGGCACGGGTGGGCCGCCAGCGGCGGCGACGTCCTCGGGGCACGGCGACCGCGATCAGCGCCGCCAGCACGATTCCGGTCACCGCGGCGATGGTGAGCCACTTCGCGATCTTCGCCGCGCGCTCGTCAGAGGCTTCCCTGTCGAGCCGCGCCTGGTCAGGAGGTGAAGGGACGAAAGCGGGCAGAGCCGCCGGTTTCTGCGGATCGAGTCCGTCGGTCACCGCCCGGTAGGGGTCGACCAGACCGGCCCCGTAGGCGGGACTGCCCTGCCCGCCACGAGCCGGACTTGCCGTGGCCACCAGCCGTTGCGTGACTTCGGCGGCATTGAGGCGGGGCCAGGCGGAGCGGACCAGCGCGGCGGTGCCGGCCACGAACGGGGCGGCGAAACTCGTGCCGTCGACATAGGCGTGGCCCGCCGCTCTCGTCGCCGTCAGCACCTTGGCGCCCGGGGCGACGAGATCGACGTAACGACCGACCTGAGAACCCTGGATCCGCGCGCCGTCGATGTCCACCGCGCCCACCGCGAGCACGCCGGGGTAGGAGGCGGGATACGAAGGCAGCTCGGTGTTCACGTCCCGTTGTCCGTTACCCGCCGCGGCCACCACCAGGACGTCTCTCGCGACCGCGTAGGCGACGGCCTCGCGGATGACGGCGAAGTCCTCGTGCCCCGACAACGAAAGATTCATCACCCTGGCGCCCTGATCCGCGGCGTAGCGGATTCCGTTGGCCACGACCTGGGGGTCGATCCGCAACGACTCGCCCTGGTCGCCGACGTCGCGGTCGTTGATCCGCACCGGCAGGATCCGCGCGTCCGGCGCGACACCGTGGAAACCGATACCGGAGACGGGATCCGCGGCGGCGATGGCGGCCACCCCCGTCCCGTGGGAGACGCAGTCGAAGGAGCCCGGAAAGGTGTCGGCGAGATAGAAGTCCCGGCCGGGAAGGACCTTCCCCGGCCGCTGGAGCTGCGGGTGGTCGGCGTCGACACCGGAGTCGACCACGGCGATCAGTACCCCGCCGCCCCGGCTGTGCGGCCATGCCCGGCGCGGATCGAGCACTTGCTGCGCCCAAGGTTGCGCCGGTACGGCGGACCGTGCCGGTTCCGGGTTCTGACAGGCACCCGGCGGGGGTGCCGCCTCGGCGATGGGCGCGGTTCCGAGGACTTGGGCGGTCACGACGAGTGCGGTGGCCGCCAGTGTGCGTTTCACGGTTTCAGCTCCCGGCGGGTGTCGCATAGTGATGGAGGATGTCGGTGAGTTGCTCGAACGGCGCCGAAGCACCACCGTCGAACCGGCACCAGACGGCTTTACGGTCGCCGGCGCCCAGAAGCCGCACCCGTGCGGCCGGGGTCCGGTGCACGTGTGCGATTCCGACGGCGGAGACCAGTTCATGTCCGAAGAGGACTCCGTAGGGCAGCGCGGGCGGCGCCGGGATCGCGGAACGCACCCCCTGGGTCCGGCCGGGCGCCGCGCCGACGAGCATCTGCCTCACGGTGCCCGCGCATTCGGCGGCCAGGTCTTCGATGCGGCGGGTGTCGACGGATCCGGCGGCAGGCCCGCTCAGCCGGACCTCCTCGACGACGACGTCGTCCACTTGCGACACCTGCAGCCTGCCGGTCACACCTTCCCCGACGACTATCGCCGAAGCCGGTGCCCGGCGGGTGCAATGGGCGGAGATCCCGGAAACCGACCAGGGTTCGGTGACCGGTTCCGCGACACCCCAGCCGATCGGGCCGGTGCCGGTGAGCGCGCGCATCGCGATGTCGGTACTCCTGCCGAGCTTGAGCGGTTCCCCCGCCGGGAACGACGTGGTGATCCGGACTTCGAGGTCCCCGCTTCCCGGTGAGTACTTCCTCGGCGGAGGGATTGTCGCACCCTTCTCGGGAACGAATCGGGAGCCGTTCCAGTCCAGGGGAAGCCCCAGGAAGCCGTCGCGATGTCCGCCGCCTTCGTCGCGGACGACCCAACCGGCGCGCGCGTCGCCCAACAGGGACTCCATCGGGAAGGTGAGCCCGCTTCGTGCACCGGTGACGAGTTGCAGCACTCGCCCGCTTTCGACGGCCGTCCTGGCCGCGTCGATGAGCCAGGTGGAAGCCGGCACCACGTCACGGAACTGTTCGACGACGATCGCTTCGGGCGTGGCACGGGCCCAAGCGCCCAGATACCCGGTCATCGGCTCGACCACGACGATCCGCCGGTCGCGGCGACCAGGGCGGCGGTGAACCCCCGTGCGATCGCCTCCGCCTCCGCCTCGGCGTCGTCTTCCGGGGCCCGGCTCTCGACCCACCACACCGGCGGCGGCACGTCGATTCCGAGTAGCCGCCGCACTTCTCCCGGCACCCGGACCGACCTGGCGTTCTCGATGGTCAGCACCACCCGTCCGCCGGGATGCCGCAGGAGGAACAGCATGCGGTCTTCGTCGACTTCCACTTCGGACAGTGGGCTCGCGGCCCGGATCGCCGAGATCAGCGCGTCGGCATCGGGTTCCCGGCGGCACAGGCCGACGACGTCGAAGGTCATCCGGTCGGCTCCTTTCCTCGTCTCACATGGTCGTGCGCGCGGCGACGCGATGAACCCGCGTGACAGCAACAGGTCACGTCGCCCCGCGAAGTGCCGGACGCGGACAAGCTGACCGGGACGCGAACAGGGGAGGTGCCATGGATTCGCCGTTCCGGCTGGACATGCGGGCCGAGTACGGGCGACTGGCCCAGGACATTCGGTCCACTCAACGGAGGATGGCCGAGATCCGGGCCACCGCCGAATCGGACGACGGACTGATCGGCGTGACCGTCGGCGGGGCCGGTGAACTCGTCGAACTGTGGCTGGACCCGCGGATCTACCGGGCGCCCGATTCGGCCGCGCTGGCACGGGAGATCACCGAGACCTTCCACCGGGCCGTCGAACGCTCCCAGGAAGAGGTCATGGAGATCGTCGCGGGCTTCCTGCCCGCCGACGCCACTCCCGAGACGACGGACCTGCGCTTCGACCCGCTGCTGCACGAACTGGACCGGAGGCTTCGATGACCGGAATCGACCGCAACGGCGACGGCAAGATCGACATGCTTCCCGAAGAGACGTCGGGGCAGTTGAACAGGCTGCGCGCCGCGGGTGACGAGCTCGACCCGGCCTGGGCGCTCCAACGTGGCAAGATCGACGCCCCCGGCCAGATCGGCACAGGCCCCTTGGGGCGCGCCTTCACCGCGCTTTACACCACACCGAGGACCGCGGTGGCCGGTGCCATGGACCAGATCCCCGGTATCTACCGGAAGCTGGCGGACAACGGCGGCCAGGCGGTGCAGGCATACCAAGCCGTCGACAGCACCATCGCCGGCCGGTTCGAGCGGTGAAACCGCCGCCGTCATGACCGATATCGTCGAGCCGGACGGGGACCTCTGGAACTGGGTCGTCCAGAACGGCGGCCAGACCAAGGAAGCGATCTGGCCCTCGGACAGCGAGACCGCCGCCTGGGATCTGGCGACGGCGTGGACCGCTTCCGCGAACGCGCTGCGTGCCGCCCTCCAACTCTCCGACAGTGCCGCGGCGGAGCTGCGCAAGGTCTGGTCGGACGCCGCCGGTTTCGAGTTGTTCTACGCCATTCATTCCTTGAACAACGGTTCGCCCGGCGAACCGGGCGTCAAGGAGATGCTGGGTGCGATGGACAGCCTGTCCGCGGCGTGCCGGGACTACGGAAATCTCATCGTCGCCGCGAAGCACGCGATCAGGAAGCACATCTCCGACAACAACGAACTTTTCGACCGATGCACCAGCTGGGCGTCGCGGACGGTTTTCGCCATCCAGGTCGCCAAACAGCTCAGCACCCTGCTGACCGAATACGCGAGCAAGGTCGGCAAACCGGCGGGCGAGGAGACCAAATCGCCGAAGAAGCCACGAGAGGGATTCCTCGGCGGGCTCGTCGACGGCCTGGAAGAAGTCGGCTCCTTCTTCGTCGGTGTGTGGGAAGGCGCCGTCGAGATGTTCGTGGGCTTCGCCGCGCTGGCGGGCTACGGCGACGGCCATTTCTCCTGGTCCACTTTCGGTGATGCGTGGAAGGGACTGGGCAAGTTCGGCCTTGCCGTGGCGACCTATTCGACCCCGGGACTGGCCCAGCTCGACCAGACCGTCGGCCTCCCGGGGTTCGAGCGCGGCGAAATGGGCTCCACGCTGGTCGAAGCGGGCAAGACGATGGTCGCCTGGGACACCTGGAGCGAGGATCCGTCCCGGGCGGCCGGTAAAGCCACCTTCAACATCGCCAGCGCGGTGCTCGGCACCAAGGGCGCGGGCGCGGCGATCCGGGGCGCGGGCACCGCGGCGGCCGGGAGCAAGGTCAGTGCCGTCGCGGCCGCGGGCCGCGTAGCCGAAAAGGCGGGGACGGCGATCACGAAGATCCCCACCGGGACCGAACTGGCCGCGAAAGCCGTCCGCAAGATCCCTGGTGTCGACTCTCTGCTCGCGAAGGTCGGGCTCGGGAATTCGCCCGCCGGGGTTCCGGCGCACGCCGGGGACACTCCGCCACCACCGCACAACCCGCGTACACCCGACGAAACACCACCAGCGAACCCGCCGGGTGACCGGACACCGGACGGGCCACCGCCCGAGGGACCGCCGAACCGGCCGCCAGGTGACCGGACACCGGACCAGATTCCCGACGAACGGCGACCGAGCAGGGCGCCGGAGGAACGAAACCCGGTACGGGAGCCCGAACCGTCCGCACGACCTGAACCTTCGCCCCGCCCCGAACCTTCGCCCCGACCGGACCCGCCCACGCGGCCCGAGCCCGTCACCCGGCCAGAGCCTCCGACACGACCCGGTTCGGTCGGCGAAGCCATGGACCCCGGCTCACACCGCACTCCCGGAGGCGAGCAGGGTTCCCCCGCACCCAAAGCGAACGAGACTCCCGCGCCGGCGGCTCGCGGCGAGAACCCCGCGGCTTCCGAAGCGCCGTCCCATCACTCCCAGACGGACAACTCGCCCGGGAGCCCCGAAGCGACAGGACATCGCGCGCGGGACGCCGACGAGCCGACGGCCACCATCAATCCGGAGACCGGTGAAGTCAGGATGTCCGACCGGGTCGACCCGGCCGACACACGCGAACATGTGGGGCTCCCGGAGAAGGAGACCGTCCGGAAGGCGCAGGAGGATTGGGCGGGGAGCACGCCGGTCAACCCGCAGACACCGAGGCAGAAGGCGCTCTACACGGCCGCCAGGGTGCTCGGCCTCGTGCACACCGTCGAGGATGCCGCGACAGGTCACTCCGCGCTGCCCACCAGCAAGCCGACGGATACGCCTCCGCCCAAGGAATCCACTCCGAAGGACAAGGACAAGGAAGCGGCGCCCGAGGAGGCGGCCCCGCCCAAATCCCTGCCGGACGGTGATCCCGGACTACCGCCGCGGCGTGACCCCGACCTCGTCGACCTCGACCTGGACGCCGGAAAATCTCGCCCGGCCGAGCATCCGGACACGCCGCCCCCGAAAGGCGAGCCCGAACTGGCCGGGCAAACGCCTTCGGCCGGGGCGGCGGCCCGTGCGGAAGGTCCCGCGCCGGAGACGCCGCGGCCGCCCACCCGCTCGCCCGTGGGCTCGGGCGGCCTGTGGCCGGAACCCGGGCCGCGCCGTCCGGGCTCGAGGATGCCGATGGGCGATCCTTTCCTGGACCGGAATTCCTGGCGGTCGGGGCCTCCTATACGAGGTGGAGACCACCCCAGGCATCCGCAGCCGGCGCGCGCGCCGGACGGAGAAGTCCCTCCGCCGCGGGCTCCGGAGGAGCACGTTCCTCCGGTACGGGACATCGATTCCGCCATCAACCCCGAGCCGGCGCGGGCACATCCCGACAGCGACGGGCCTGCCGACGGCGGCCACCGCGAACGTGACGGTGCCGGTAACGACCGAGGAAACGACGCACAAGTCTCCGGCCGTGAGCCCAGCTGGCAAGACCGGCCCGACGAGAACGGCCGTACTCCACGCCAGAAGATCGCCGACGACAGGTACATCGAGGCGAATTACTACTCTTATCCTGGTAAGGACGGTCCTGAACTGCGCGTCAACCCGCGTCGAGACGTCAACCATCCCGACTACGATCCGAAGCCACCACCGGTCGATCTGGTCGACGGTAAGCCGAGGTTCAAGAGCGAGCGGCCGCCCGCGGAGTTCCAGGGCTTCGACCGTGAACGGTCAGGCCACTTCCCGCCGCATACGGAGACCCGTCCGGATCCTTCTCCGGACGGTCAGGGTGGTGACGGCGCACGACACCACGATCAGAACGATGCCCCATCAGAAGGACGGCCCACGCTGGGCGAGGACGTCGACACGCGGAGTTGGCGCGAACGTGACTACGAGCAGATCGACGAGAAGATCGCCGACAGGCAGGCTAAACAGGAGAAGCTTGACGAGACGCCGAAAACAGCTGACGAGTGGCCCAAGACCTTCAGTTCGAGGAATGACGCCTCGGAAGTACTGGGCGAGGCAGCCTCGAGTCACGCCATCCGCGACCGTTTGCACCGGGATTTCACTGAAGCGTTTCCGAACGAGCGCTTCGACGTCCGCCCGGATCCGGATGCTCCTGCGGGCAGCCAGCGGTACCAGATCGTCGATGCCGAGGGGAACGTCCGGGCGGAGATCACGCCACGACATCCGACTGGTGGCGAAAAGCCAGGCCCCGGCAGCTTCGACCACATTTGGGAAGTGCGATATGAGGGGGTTACGGACCCCTACTACATCGTCCACGAGGCGAAGGGGCCAGGAGGCAAGCCCAGCACGCGGTATCTTCCCGCCGAAGACCGAACCGTCAGGCAGGGGCATCCGGACTACTACGACGATGTGGTGGCTGAAACGAGGAAAACAGACCCAGGCCTCGCCGACGATCTCGAAAGGGCGAAGCTGGAGAAGCGGCTCGATTATGTCGAGATCAGGGCAACGGTCGACGAGTCGGTCAATCCGCATGCGAACCTCGGTTACGATTTCGAGCCGTACGCCGGTTTCGGTTACGACTCACCGTTGCCCAAACCACCGAAGCCTAACGAGGAATGAGCTCCATGACGACCGTGCCGAGGCACCCGGTGGACCAGGACGTCGCCCGGAAACAAGTCGAGGTTCTGGCCCCGAGGATCAGTTTTTACATCGACTACGTCGAACAGGATTCAGCGGCGCTGAAGAACGTCTTGGGCAGGGCGCTCGTGCTCGTCCAGTACCAATCCGTCCTGGACCCGTTGGCCGCCGAAGCCCGGACTTGGGAGGACCTTCGCACCTCGGCCCAGGCAGCCGCGGCGATCTTCACCGCGGCGTCTCGCGGTGAAGGAGACATCGAAGCCGTTGTCGCCAAACCGTCGCGGTTCAGGGCCACCGGTCCAGTGTCTTACGCGAACGCGGGTGCGTGGCTTTCCGCGGTCTGGCTCGCGGTCGTCAACCGGGACGACGAACTCATCCGGAGGCTTTGCTCGATCTCCGAAGATACTCTTCGGGCGTCTGGCGTGGTTCACGACGCCTACATGTACCCCTGGGTCGAGACCGTGCGGAACTTCTTGACGAATCAGGAGGTCACGCCCGAGCTGTTCACCGCCGTGATGGACGGCACCGACCCGGACTCCGCTGTCATCACGCCGCGTCGCGTGATGGCGCAGATCGTGTATCCGCCCGTCGAGATGTTCTACTACCTCCTCCGCCGCGATTCCGAGAAGTTCAACCAGTCGCTTGTCCGCGCGCTCGAACAGCACCGGAAATACTGGTCGGGCGCTGAGAACCTCGCTGACGAACCCGACGGCTTCATCGCGCTCGCACCCCTCGCGATCGCGGTGCTCGGGGAGTCGGTCGGCTTGGCCGTCGATGTCGAGTCGGACTACCTGCCGTTGAACTTCCTACGGGGTACGCCACCTGCGGCATGACGAATCGGCCGTTCTGTCCTCATGACGATGTGGCGGGTCAGCTCCCGGTCAGTTCGCGCTGACCGGGAACCGCAGTTCGAAGATCGCGCCGCCCTCGTCGGCGTTGTACACCGCGAGTGTGCCGCCGTGCGCCTGCGCGACCCACCGCACGATCGACAGCCCGAGCCCGGAAGACCCGCCGGTGCTGGCGAACCGGTCGAAGGCGTCGCCCGCCATCGTCGTGTCGATCCCCGGGCCGTGGTCGGCGACGGTCACGGTGCCGCCGGCGACGGTCAGGTGCACGAACGCCTTCGCGCCCGGGTGGCGGCCGTAGCGCATGGCGTTGTCGAGGAGGTTTCCGATCGCCCGTTGCAGCAGCGCGGGGTCGGCGTTGACCTTCGTGGGCGCGGCGGTGACGGTGACTTCGGCGCCTTCGGTCGCGGTGTCCTCGACGATGCCCACCACCAGCTGGTCGAGCCAGATCGGCTGGATGCTCAGCTGTTCCACGCCCGCGGCCAGCCGGGCGCGGACGAGCAGGTCGTCGATGATCCCGCCCATTCGCGCGGCGAGGCGGACGGTGCGCGGCAGGAGTTCCGCGGATTGCGCGGGGTTGGCCATCGCGGTTTCGGCGAGCGCGCGCAGGGCGGCGACCGGGGTGCGGAGGTCGTGCGCGGTTTCGGCGAGCAGGACCTCCTGCTGTTGCAGGGCAGCGGCTGCGGGGCGGATCGAGCGGCCGGAAAGCAGGTGGCCCGCGAAGCCCAGGATCGCGACCAGCAGCACGGTGCCGCCGATCACCAGCAGCGTGAACTGGGTGTGCGCGGCGTCTGCGGCCTCGGTGGACTGCACCGCGACGACGGCCGCGAAGGTCTTGCCGTCGCTGTCGCGCAGCGGTTCGGCGCGGACCTTGACCATGGCGCCGTCGGTCGCCTTTTGGTGCCCCTGCACCAGCTTGCCGGACTTCACCGCCTCGGTCGCGAGGCCGTTCAACAGCTGCGTGCTCATCGGGACGCAGTTCGACCGGGAGAAGTGCGGCTGGAACGCGGGCGCCCCGCCGGACAGGATCGCGAACTGGGGGCAGCGGTCGTTCAGCACGTCGGTGTTCACCAGGCCGAAGCCGATGGTGCCGTCGAATTCGACCAGCCTGCTGACCGACGACGTGACCTGGTTCAGCGCGGCGTCGATCCGTTCCTCGCCCTGGTCACCGTCCTCGTTGATGAGCAGCCACGCGAAGACGACCAGCCCGAGCGTGTTCATCGCGGTGAACAACGCGGTCAGCGTCCAGCGCAGCTTTCGCAGCCGGTCGGCCGAGGAGTGGGTGTTCACCGGGCGCCCAGCCGGTAGCCGAGGCCGCGGACGGCGTGGATCAGCTCGGGTTCCTTCAGCTTGCGGCGCAACCGCTTCACCACCACATCGACCACATTGGACATCGGATCGGCCTGCGCGTCCCAGCAGTGCTCGATCAGATCGGCCCGCTGCACGGGCAGTCCCGCCCTGGTCAGCAGGTATTCGAGCACCGCGTACTCCTTGTTGGTCAACGTGAGCAGCACGCCCGCGCGGCGCACCTCACGCCGCGCGCAGTCCATCACCAGGTCTTCGTGCTGCAGCACCGAAGGCCGGTCGAACGCGGAGCGGTGACACAGGTTCGCCACCCGCTCGGTCAGCTCGGCCATCACGAACGGCTTCACGAGATAGTCGTCGCCGCCGTGCTCGAAACCCGCCACCCGGTCGGCGAGCGCGTCGCGGGCGGTGAGGAACAGCACCGGCGCCCGCCAGCCCAGCTGCCGTCGCATGTGCACGTATTCGATGGCGTCGCCGTCCGGCAGCATCCGGTCCAGGACCACGCAGTCGTGGTGCGTTCCGCGCAGCAACCGGTCCGCGGTCGCGATGTCGCCCGCCTCGTCGACGACGAAGCCGGCCGCACGCAGCTGCGTGACCAGTGCGAGCCGCAGATTCTCGTCGTCTTCGACGACCATCACCCGTGTCATCAAAACCTCATGTTCGGACAGCGAAAGTAGACGCGTGCAGTTCCCGGTGCCCCTGAACGCTAACGCGTCGGGTGCCCGTGACCGCCCCGGCGGCGGGGAACTGGCATGAACAGGACGTCGTCGGCGGCACCGCGCCGGGGGAAGAGGGAGGTACCTGCGATGACCGTGCAGACCGGCCAGCTCAGTCTGGTCACGGGAGCGGGCCCGGGCGGCGACCGGGCGGGGCTCGGTGAACTGCTCGCGGAAGCGACCGGCGAGGTGCTCGTCATGAGCACGGGAACGGACACCGCGTTCCAGCGGATCGCGCTCGGAGGCGTGCGCCCCGGCGTCCGTCACAAGGTGCTCTTCCCCGACTCCGCACGGATGTCCGGCGCGCTGAACCGGATGTCGCGGGCCGGTGCCGAGGTGCGGACCGACGCCGAGGTCCCGATGGACGCGCTGGTGATCGACCGGACCTCGGTCGTCCTTCCGGCGGAAGGCAGGCAGGCCGGTTCCGCGGTGTTCCGCCTGCCCGGCGTGGTCACCGCGACGGTCGGGCTGTTCGAGCGGATCTGGCAGACGGCCGCCCCGCTCGTCCCGCTGGATCTCCCCGAATCCGAGAACGCTTCGATCCTCACCTGCCGCGAACAGGAACTGCTGACGCTGCTCTTCTCCGGTACGACCGACGAATCCGCCGCCGCGCGCCTCGGTGTCTCGGTGCGCACGGTGCGCCGGATGGTCGCCGACATCATGAACCGGCTCGGTGCCCGCAGCCGGTTCCAGGCCGGCGCCAAGGCCGTCGACCGCGGCTGGCTGATGGCGAAGGCGGGCTGATGACCACCTCGACTTCCGGCCGGGTCCTGCTGGTCGCCCAGCGGCCGGGTGCGTATCCGACCATCGGCGACGCGTTGATGGACGCGTCCGACGGCGCCGTCGTCACCATCGCGGGCGGCGAATACGCCGAGACCGTCGAACTGTCCGGGCTCCGGGTGACCCTGGCCGCGGCGGACGGCGCCACCGTCGTCGTCGACGGCCGGGGCGCCGACCGGCCCGTTTTCCGCACCACAGGCGGAGCTCTCGCCCTCGAAAGGATCGAAGTCCTGGCGGGCGGCGCGTCCGCGATCCAGGCCGAGGACACGGAACTGACCGTCCGGAACTGCACCGTCTCCGGCGGGCGCGGTCCGGCGATCGCGATCCGCGGCACGACGGCGTTCGCCGTGAGCGGTTGCGTGATTTCGGGGGCGGAGCAGGGGATCCTCGTCGACGGTTCGCCGGGGAGGATCGAGGACACCACGGTCGAAGACGTGCTGGGGGACGGGATCACCGTCGGACAGGGCGCCGATCCGGTCGTCACCGGATGCACGGTGACCGGCTGCGGGCTGAGGGGCGTCTACGTCTACCAGTACGCACGGCCCGTCGTGGAAGGCTGCACCGTCTCGCACACCGGTCACGAAGGCATCGCCGTGGCGCACCACGGGGTGCCGGTGCTCAACCGGTGCACGGTCACCGACACCCGGGGCCCGGGGATCTCGTTCGCGTCCGGTTGCGGTGGCGAGATCTCCGCCTGCCGGGTCTCGAACACGGCGGAACCGGGGATCGCGATCGCCGAGGGGGCGACGCCGACGATCGGGGAGACCGCGGAGCCCGGCGCGGTGGGGGACGGCGCCTTGGAGGAGATGCTCGCCGAACTCGATTCGATGATCGGCCTTCCCGGGGTCAAGGAAGAGGTCCGTTCGCTGGTCGACGAGTTGCAGGTCAACGAATGGCGCCGCCGGGCCGGACTGCCGGTCGGGGCGGCCGGGCACCATCTGATCTTCGCCGGCGCGCCCGGCACGGGGAAGACGACGGTCGCGCGGATCTACGGCAAACTGCTGAAGGCGCTGGGAGTCCTGCCGGTCGGCCAGTTCCGCGAGGTGTCCCGCCGGGATCTCGTCGGGCAGTACATCGGGCACACCGCGGAGAAGACCGCGACGGTCTTCGAGGAGGCCAAAGGCGGCGTCCTGTTCATCGACGAGGCGTACACGCTCACCCGGCTCGCCGGTTCCGGCGGCGATTTCGGCCAGGAGGCGATCGACACCCTGGTGCCGTTGATGGAGGAACATCGCGACGAGGTGGCGGTGATCGTGGCCGGGTACACCGGCGAGATGGTGGATTTCCTCGCCGCCAACCCCGGTCTCGCGTCGCGCTTCGGCAAGACGATCGAGTTCGAGAACTACAGCCCCGACGAGCTGCTCGCCATCTTCGGGCGGATGGCGTCCGCCGGGGACTACGAACTCGATCCCGCCGCCGGCCCGGTGCTGACCGGCCACTTCCGGCGCGTTTCCGGCGACGTCAACTTCGGCAACGCGCGGGACGCGCGCCTGCTGTTCGAGAAGGCGCGCACCGCTCAGTCACAACGTTTGCGGCTGCTGGGCCGGATGCCCGCGATCGAAGAACTGCGCGGGTTGCACGTGGCCGACGTGGAGGCCGCGATCACGCGATGACGCCCTGCGGAAGGTCGATCGCTGACACGGGTTCACCAGTAAGGACTAGAGTTCCGGTGTGCGGGTGCTGGTGACCGAGGACGACGAGAACTTGCGGGTGGCGCTGGAATTCGCGCTGCGCGGCGACGGCTTCGCGGTGGACACCGCCGCCGACCTGCCGGGCGCGGACGAGGCGCTGACGGTGAACGCCTACGACTGCGCGGTGTTCGACCGGATGCTGCCTTCGGGGGACGCGCTGGCCTACGTCCGCAACCGGCGCAGCGCCGGATGGCCGATGCCGGTGCTGTTCCTGACCGCCCGCGACAGCGTCGCCGACCGGATCGACGGTTTACGCGTCGGCGGCGGCGATTACCTGGTCAAGCCGTTCGCGATGCCGGAACTGATCGCGCGGGTGCGCAGCCTGTGCCGCCGCGACATGGCCGGGCAGGCGGTGATCCTGCGCTGCGCCGACGTCGAACTCGACACCGGCAGGCACCAGATCTCGCGGGCGGGCGTGCTGCTCACCGTGACCCGCAAGGAGTATCTCGTCATGGAGCGGCTGATGGCCGCGACCGGGCGGCCGGTCTCGCGGCGGGAACTGATCCGGTACGCGTGGGACGAGATGGCCGATCCGGCGTCCAACGTGCTGGACGTCGTGATCGCGCGGCTGCGGCGGAAGCTCAAGGACCCGCCGCTGATCCACACCGTCCGGGGGTCGGGTTACCGCATGGCGCCGCTTCAGTAGGCCACGGCCGCCCCGGCCCGCCCGAATGAGACCGTCGACACCCCGCGCGCCCCGGATGTGCCATGCTCGACAGCGCACGAGGCGGCGAAACCGAGAGGTGACGAGGGTGTCCATCTGGGCAGGCGTGATCAATTTCGTCCGGGCGCGGTACGAGGTGCTCGAAGAGCGGGACGGCTGGCTCCGGTTCCGCGTCGACACCGGCGACGGCCGCGGCCAGCAGGTGTCCTTGCACCACTTGCCCGACCACGACGGCGCGGAGTGGGTGGAGATCTCGTCCCCGGTCGGCTGGGCCGACAAGATCGACCTGCGGCGCCTGCTCGAACTGGCCGGCGGTGACTCGGTCGGCGGCGCGGCTGTGGTGGACGGGGTCGCGCTGCTCAAGCACACGATCCCGCTGGTCGACCTGAACCTGGTCAACGAGTTCGAGCATCCGCTGAACTCCCTCGTCGCGCGTGCCGACACCCTCGAACACGAGCTCACCAAGGCCGACGAGTTCTGATTCCGCGACGAAAACAATGAAGGCCCCCTGCGCCGCAGGGGGCCTTCACTCGTTTCGAGGGTCAGAGGCGCTCCTGCAGCGCGTCCGCGGCGGCGAGGAGGTCCGCGGCCCAGCGCGCCCCCGGCTTACGCCCTATACGTTCGATGGGCCCGGAAACCGACACCGCGGCGACGACGGTGCCCGTCGAATCCCGTACCGGCGCCGAGACACTCGCCACACCCGGTTCCCGTTCGGCCACGCTCTGGGCCCAGCCGCGACGGCGGACTTCGAGCAGCGTGCGTTCCCCGTACACCGCCTCGGTGAGGATCGTGCGCTGCGTGTGCGGATCCGACCACGCCGCGAGCACCTTCGCGCCGGAGCCCGCGGTCATCGGCAGCCGTGAACCGATCGGCACCGTGTCACGCAGTCCGCTCGGCGGTTCCGCCGTCGAAACGCAGACGCGCTGGACACCGTCGCGGCGGTACAGCTGAACGCTTTCGCCGGTGATGTCGCGCAGTTTCGGCAGCACCGAACTCGCCGCGTCGAGCAGCGGGTCGGTCGAACCGCCCGCCAGTTCCGCGAGTGCGGTACCCGGGCGCCAGCGGCCGTCGGGGCCGCGGCGCAACAGGCGATGCACTTCCAGGCCGACCGCGAGCCGATGCGCCGTCGCGCGCGGCAATCCGGTCCGCGTGCACAGTTCCGCCAGGCCACAAGGATCTTCGGCCACGGCCTGAAGCACGGCCACGGCCTTGTCGAGTACTCCGATACCGCTATGCTGTCCCACAAGCCGATACTATCTTCCCGAAGTTTGAGATGTCCAGATGGTGGGAAGCACCTATTCCATCGCATGTGAGGAGCCGGAATGCCCCGGACACTGGCCGAGAAAGTGTGGGAGTCGCACCTGGTGCGGCGCGGCGAGGGGGCCGAGCCCGACCTGCTCTACATCGATCTCCACCTGCTGCACGAGGTCACCAGCCCGCAGGCGTTCGACGGACTCCGCCTGGCAGGCCGGAAACTGCGCCGCCCCGACCTCACCATCGCCACCGAGGACCACAACGTCCCGACGATCGACATCGAGCTGCCGATCGCGGATCCTGTTTCCCGCACCCAGGTCGACACCCTTCGCGCCAACTGCAAGGAGTTCGGCGTCCGGCTGCACCCGATGGGCGACGCCGAGCAGGGCATCGTGCACGTCATCGGCCCGCAGCTGGGCCTGACCCAGCCCGGGATGACCGTGGTGTGCGGCGACAGTCACACCTCGACGCACGGTGCCTTCGGCGCCATGGCGTTCGGCATCGGCACCTCCGAGGTCGAACACGTGATGGCCACGCAGACCCTGCCGCTCCGTCCATTCAAGACGATGGCGATCACGGTCGACGGGCGACTGCGCCCCGGCGTCACGGCGAAGGACATCATCCTCGCGGTGATCGCGAAGATCGGCACCGGCGGCGGGCAGGGCTACGTCCTCGAGTACCGCGGCGAGGCCATCGAAAAGCTGTCGATGGAAGCCCGCATGACGGTGTGCAACATGTCCATCGAGGCGGGCGCGCGCGCCGGGCTCATCGCGCCGGACGAGACGACGTTCGCGTATCTGAAGGGCCGTCCGCACGCGCCGCAGGGCGCCGATTGGGACGCCGCCGTCGAGAACTGGCGCGAACTCCGCACGGACGACGACGCCGTCTTCGACGCCGAGGTGCGCCTGAACGCCGACGAGCTCACGCCTTTCGTGACCTGGGGCACGAACCCGGGCCAGGGGCTCCCGCTGGGCGCCGAGGTGCCCGACCCGGAGCGCATCGGCGACGAGAACGAGCGCATCGCCGCTGAGAAGGCCCTGTCCTATATGGACCTGAAGCCGGGCACGCCGCTGCGCGAGATCGCGGTGGACACCGTCTTCCTCGGCTCGTGCACGAACGGCCGTATCGAGGATCTGAGGGCCGCCGCGGACGTCCTGCGCGGGCACAAGGTCGCCGATTCGGTCCGGATGCTCGTCGTCCCCGGCTCGATGCGCGTCCGCCAGGCGGCGGAAGCCGAAGGGCTGGACAAGGTCTTCACCGAAGCGGGCGCGGAATGGCGTCAGGCGGGCTGCTCGATGTGCCTCGGCATGAACCCGGACCAGCTCAAGCCGGGCGAGCGCAGCGCGTCGACCTCGAACCGCAACTTCGAAGGCAGGCAGGGCAAGGGTGGCCGGACGCATCTGGTCTCGCCGCTCGTGGCCGCCGCCACGGCCGTGCGGGGAACGCTGTCCAGCCCCGAAGACCTCCAGCCCGCCGTCGCTCGCTGACATCGCTGACATCCGCGAAGGAGTTCCCAACATGGACGCGTTCACCCACCACACCGGCGTCGGGGTCCCGCTGCGCAGGTCCAACGTGGACACTGACCAGATCATCCCGGCGGTCTACCTCAAGCGCGTGAGCCGCACCGGCTTCGAGGACGGGCTCTTCGCCGCCTGGCGGTCCGACGAGTCGTTCATCCTCAACCAAGAGCCCTTCGAGAACGGGTCGGTCCTGGTCGCGGGCCCGGACTTCGGCACCGGTTCTTCCCGCGAGCACGCGGTGTGGGCCTTGATGGACTACGGCTTCCGGGTCGTGATCTCCTCCCGGTTCGCGGACATCTTCCGCGGCAACTCGGGCAAGCAGGGCCTTGTCGCCGCTCAGGTCGAGCAGGCGGACGTCGAACTGCTGTGGAAGCTGCTCGAAAACGAGCCCGGGACGGAGGTCACGGTGGACCTCGAGTCGAAGACGGTACGGGCCAAGGACTTCACCGCGCCCTTCCAGATCGACGACTACACCCGCTGGCGGCTTCTCGAAGGGCTCGACGACATCGCCCTGACACTCCGCCACGCGGATGAGATCGACACTTTCGAGACCCGGCGCCCCTCCTGGAAGCCGGTGACCCTCCCGGCGGCCTCCTCCTAGGGCCCCTCGAAGGGGGCGGATTCCCTTGCTGAGCAGGGAATCCGCACCCCGGACCAGGGTCTTCCACATAGCCCCGAAACCACACCGAACGGCACTCCGAGAGGCCCCGAAGGGGTCCCTCGGGAGGCGGAACAGCCCCCGAGACAAGGGAAATTTCCGCGCGTCGTTTGGAATTTGTGCTGCATTGGTAATACCGTGTGCGCTAAGTCGGCCGACGGGGCCGTGTACAAGTAGTTCTTCTTGGAGGACTGGAATGGCCAACAAGGCCCAGCTGATCGAGGCGCTGTCGGAGCGCCTGGGCGACAAGAAGGTCGCGTCGGAGGCCGTCGATGGCCTTGTCGACATCATCATCCGGACGGTCAACAAGGGCGAGAAGGTGAACATCACCGGCTTCGGTGTGTTCGAGAAGCGCGCCCGCGCCGCCCGCACCGCGCGGAACCCGCGCACCGGTGAGACCGTTCGCGTCAAGAAGACCAACGTGCCCGCGTTCCGCGCCGGCACGACCTTCAAGGACGTCATCAGTGGTTCGAAGAAGCTGCCGAAGGCCACCGCTGTGAAGCGCGCGACCGCCGGCACCGCGACTCGTGCCACCGCCACCCGCGCGACGACGACCCGGACGGCCGCCAGCCGCCCGGCCGCGACGCGTTCCACCACCACGCGGACCCGCGCCGCCGCCACGACGACGCGCGCCGCCGCGAAGCCGGCCGCCAAGGCGACCGCGACCAAGGCCGCGGCCAAGACGACCGCCGCCAAGGCCGCGCCGAAGACCGCCGCCAAGGCCACGACTCGCGCCACCACGGCCAAGAAGGCGACCGCCACCAAGGCCGCCGCGAAGCCGGCCGCCAAGGCGACCGCTGCCAAGGCCCCCGCGAAGAAGGCTCCGGCCAAGCGGACTTCGGCTGCCGCGAAGAAGAAGTAAGCTCTCTCTCCACGAGTGAGCCAACGGCAAGGCCCCGCGCACCGCGCGGGGCCTTGCCGCATTTCCGGGGGCCGTGATCGGCTCTGACGCTCTCGCGCGCCACTCCCCGGGATCTTGTCCCGATAAGGAACCGCGGCCGCCCAGTGGCGAATGTGATGCGATTCTCGTGCCCTCAGGCGAAGTCAGCGGAAAAGAATCCGCTTCGAGCGTCACTCCGATGGACGCGTCGTCCCGCTCACCGGCTCCACAGTGGAGCGATGAGCTCCGGTTCGCGTCGACACCGCCGGAGTAGGCGCGTCACCCACGTGGGGGAGCGGCGCCGTCGGATTTCCTTGAGGGGCCACGTCCGACGCGAGGGTTGCGAAAGCCACTTTCGCGACATCAGACGTCCCGAAAGTGGCCTTCACGCGCGATGAAGCCTCAGGGATGAGCGGGGGCGGGCGTGGGCAAAGGCGACGCGAAATAGTCCGCGGCCACCAACACCGGCCCGTCCTCTTCGGTCGGCGCCCGGAACGACAGCACCCAGAACGAGCCCTTCTTCGACGGCACCACACCGCCGCGCGCCGCGGTCAGGTCGACGGCGTCGCGGTCGGCCAGCGCGCTGACGACGTCCGGGATCACCCCGCCCTGGCTGGAGATCACCGGCGTCCCACCGTCTCCGGCGATGGCCAGCAGCCGCGCGACGCCGAGCACCGGGTCCGGCCAGTAGCCCTCTTCCGACAGCAGCGGCTCGTGCCGGATCTCGACCCCGAGATCCTCGGCGAGCCCGTTCACCGTCTGGACGCACCGAAGCCGCGGCGCCGAAAGCACCCTGCCGGGCGCGTAGTGCCGCAGCAGCGAACGCAAAGCCTCGGCTTGACGCTGGCCCGCGTCCGAAAGCGGCCGCAGATCGTCGTCGCCGTTCCACTCGTCGCGTTTACCCGCTTTGGCGTGCCGCACCAGGATCACCGTGGTGAGTTCGGGCGGCAGCGCGGAGAACTCGCGCAGCACCCGGACGTCGCCCGGCCGCGTCAACAGTTTCTCCGCCGACTCCGTGCCGAGCCAGCGCAGCTCGTCGACCTCCTCGTTCGGCGCGAACGCGCCGGAAACCGCGTGCGCGGAGAAGTAGTCGACGGTCTTCGGCGCTCCCGCCACGGTGTATTCGGTCCGGACCAGATACCGGCCGAGGACCGCTTCGAATCCGGTCTCTTCCGCGATCTCCCGGACCGCCGCGCCCGCGATGGTCTCGCCCGGGTCCAGCTTTCCCTTCGGCAGCGACCAATCGTCGTAGCGCGGCCGGTGGACCAGCGCGACCTCGATCCGGTCTCCCTGACGACGCCAGAGAACGGCTCCCGCCGCCCGAACGACCCCGCTCATCCCGCGGCCCCGTGCCGCTTCGCCAGCTCGACCTGGTGGTCGCGGACGTCGTCGCCGGACGCGGGGAAGGGTGTCCACTCGCCGGTGGAGTTCAGCACCCAGCACCGGGTCGAGGGGTGCAGCGCGGATTCGAAGATGTAGTCCAGCTGCGCCGTGAGTTTCGGATCCTTGACCCGGACCAGCGCCTCGATCCGGCGGTCCAGGTTGCGGTGCATCATGTCCGCGCTGCCGATCCAGCGCGTGCCGCCGGCGAGGAAGGTGAAAATCCGCGAGTGCTCCAGGAAACGGCCGAGGATGGAGCGCACGTGGATGTTCTCGCTCAGCCCCTCCACGCCCGGCTTCAGCGCGCAGATCCCGCGCACGACGATGTCGACCGGGACCCCGGCCTGCGAGGCGTGGTACAGCGCGTCGATCACCTGCTCGTCGACGAGCGAGTTGCACTTGATCCGGATCCCGGCGGTCTGGCCCGCCCTGGCGAGCTCGATCTCCTCGCCGATCGCGCGCACGATGCCGCGCCGGATCCCGTGCGGCGACGTGAGGATGTTGCGGTAGGTGTCCTGGCGGGAGTACCCGGTCAGCACGTTGAACAGATCCGTCAGGTCCGCGCCGATCGTCGGATCGGCGGTCAGGATGCCGAGATCCTCGTACAGGCGCGCGGTCTTCGGATTGTAGTTGCCGGTGCCGATATGGCAGTAGCGGCGGATGGTCGAACCCTCCTGGCGCACCACCATCGACACCTTGCAGTGCGTCTTCAGTCCGACGAGCCCGTAGACCACGTGCACGCCCGCGCGTTCCAGCGTGCGGGCCCAGGTGATGTTGGCCTGTTCGTCGAAGCGCGCCTTGATCTCGACCAGCGCGACGACCTGCTTGCCCGCTTCGGCGGCGTCGATCAGCGCGTCGACGATCGGGGAGTCTCCGGAGGTGCGGTACAGCGTTTGCTTGATCGCCAGCACCTTCGAGTCCGCGGCGGCCTGTTCGATGAACCGCTGGACGCTGGTGGAGAACGAGTCGTACGGGTGGTGCACGAGGACGTCGCCCTCGCGCAGTGTCGCGAACACCGACTTCGGCGTCTCGCGCTCACCGAACGCCGGATGCGTGGCGGGAACGAACGGGCGGTCCTTGAGTTCCTTGCGGTCGACGCCGGACAACTGGTGCAGGCAGGTCAGATCCAGCAGACCCGGGACCTCGACGACGTCGCGCGGGTCGACCTCCAGTTCGCGCAGCAGCAGTTCGAGCATGTGCTCGCTCATGTCCTGCGCCACTTCGAGCCGCACCGGCGGGCCGAACCGCCGCTGCGCCAGTTCACGTTCCAGCGCCTGGAGAAGATCCTCGTCCCGGTCTTCCTCGACCTCGAAGTCCGCGTTGCGGGTGACCCGGAACGCGTGGTGCTCGGTGACCTCCATCCCGGTGAACAGCTCGCCGAGGTGCGCGGCGATCAGTTCCTCCAGCGGCAGGAAGGTCGCGGTGCGGACCTCGCGCGGCTGCTGTTCGATGCGCATCAGGCGCGGCACGTTGCTCGGCACCTTCACGCGCGCGAACCGCTCGGTGCCCGCCTCCGGGTCCCGGACGGTGATCGCGAGGTTGAGCGAAAGACCGGAGATGTAGGGGAACGGGTGCGCGGGATCGACGGCCAGCGGTGTGAGCACCGGGAAGATCTGCTCGCTGAAGTAGTTGGACAGCCGGAGCTGGTCGGCGCCGGTGAGGTCGTTCCAGCCGACGATGTGGATGTCCTCGTCGGCCAGCTGCGGCCGCAGGTGCAGCTCGAAGGCGTTCGTGTGCCGCTCGACCAGGTCCTGGTTGCGTTTGGCGATGTACGCCAGCTGTTCGCGCGGGGTGAGCCCGTCCGCGCTGCGGACCGGGAGGCCGGTCTCGTCGCGGCGTTTCAGCCCGGCGACCCGCACCATGTAGAACTCGTCCAAATTGGACGCGAAGATCGCCAGGAACTTGGCGCGTTCGAGCAGCGGCTGCGACTCGTCCTCGGCCAGCGCGAGCACGCGCGCGTTGAAGTCCTGCCACGACAGCTCACGGTTGAAGTACCGGTCGTCGGGAAGGCTCCCGGCGGCCGTCGGCGCCGCCGTCACCGCGGGCGGGGCGGCGGGCAGCGCGCGGAACTCCTGGGCGGGACGGCTCGCCGAACCACCTCGTGTCGCGCGGACGGCCGTGCGCGGGGTCGAACTGTTCGTCTTCCGCGCACGGACGGGTTTCGCCGTGCCGTTGTCCGGTTCCGGTTTCGCGGCGGAGGTCTTCCGCTTCCTTGCCGAGTTCGGGGTGCCGCCTTCGTTTGTGCTCACGGGCTTCATTGTTCACCACTCGGGGCGATTATGTGCGCCGCGCGCGGGTCGGCAGGGTGAACTCTCGTCACATCACCACGCAGGGTGTTCCCAGCAGCGTTGAAGTGCGTTTTCCGACACCGAGGGTGCGGACGTGAGCGAGATCATCCGCGGTGTCGACGTCGGCGCGGAGCGATTCCGCGGCGATCGTGAGCGGGGTCGCACCGGAGGCGGTGTGCGCCCGCGCGGAACCCGTGCCGAAAAGGGGAGCCAACGCCTGGCCGGCGCCCGCGAGCAAGAGAGTGGTGCCCGTTCCCTGCCGGTCCGCGACGAACGCCCGATGTCCGGCGGCCCCGGCCAGCGCGGCGGTGAGGTCTTCGGTCCGCAGCGCGGGCAGGTCGGCCTGCAGGGCGCCGACGAGACCGGACGGCGTGTCCCGGCGCAGCAGTTCCTCGCCGTGGCGCAGGGCCGCGTTCAATCCGCCGCGCGACGGTTCGGTGACGATTTCGACGCCCAGCTCGGTGAGATCCGCCACCGACGCCGGGTCGGCCGCGACCACCAGCACCCGCCGGACCCCGTCCGCCGAGGTCGCCGCGGACAACGTGTCGTAGGCCAGCGCCAGCACCAGTTCGGCGTGCCGCTCGGGCACCACCGCGCCGCGAAGCCGCGACTTGCCCTCGGCGGGGCGTTTCATCGGCATTATCAGGTCAAAGCCCACACGGTCCACATCTCACTTCTTACCCGACCCTCCCTGGACCGCGCTCGTACGCGCGCGGCAGGATCAGTGGCCTGGGACGACACGTGTGACTTCGAGGAGGACCAATTGGCCCGGCGTGAGAAGGGCGGCATCTGGGTGGGCATCGCCGCCGCACTGTTCTACCCGGCGACGGCCATCGGCAAGCGGGTCTACCGCAACGCCGAGCGGATCCCCCGTGAAGGCGGCGCGCTGCTCCTGCTCAACCACGTGTCCCACATGGACCCGGCGGTGGACGCGGTGTTCGTGCACCGGCAGAAGCGGGTGCCGCGGTTCCTCGGCAAGGAGAGCCTGACCAGGGCGCCGCTCTTCGGCAAGATCTTCGTCGGCGCCGGGCAGATCCCGGTGTCCCGCGGTTCGGCCGCCGCCGGCGACAGTCTCAAGGCCGCCCATCAGGCGCTGGCCGACGGCAAGGTCGTGGTGATCTATCCGGAGGGGACGATCACCAAGGACCCCGACGGCTGGCCCAAGAAGCCGTTCACCGGGGCCGCCCGGCTCGCGCTGGAGACCGACGTGCCGGTGATCCCGATCGCCCGCTGGGGCACGAACCACATCTTCAACGGCTACACGAAGAAGTTCACGCCGTTCCCGCGCAAGAAGATCACGCACCTGGTCGGGAAGCCGATGGACCTCTCGGCCTACAAGGACGGTTCGACCCGCAGCGCGTCCAAGCTGCGCGAGGTCACCGACCTGATGATGACGGAGATCACCGCGCTGCTCGCGGAGATCCGCCAGGAGGAACCGCCCGCGAAGAAGCCGGAGGACGACGCCTGATGGCCGAGGTCCAGCGGGTGACCGTACTCGGCGCCGGATCGTGGGGGACGGCGTTCGCCAAGGTGCTCGGCGACGCGGGGCGCGACGTGACCATGTGGGCCCGGCGGCCCGAGGTCGCGGCCGATATCCGGGAGCGGCATCTCAATTCGTCCTATTTACCCGGTATCGAGCTGCCGGAGAGGATTACCGCGACGGCCGACCCGGCCGAGGCCCTCGACGGCGCGCAGGCCGTGGTGCTCGCGGTGCCGAGCCAGACGTTGCGGACCAATCTCTCGGAGTGGTCCGGTCTGCTGCCCTCCGGCGCGATCCTCGTGAGCCTCGCGAAGGGTGTCGAGCTGGGCACGCTCAAGCGGATGAGCGAGGTCATCGCCGAGATCGCACGGGTCGACGCCGGGCAGATCGTGGTGGTGTCCGGGCCGAACCTGGCGAAGGAGATCGCGCTGGGGCAGCCCGCGGCGGCGGTGCTGGCCTGCACCGACCACGACAACGCCAAGGCGATCCAGCAGGCGAGCTTCAACCAGTACTTCCGGCCCTACACCAACACCGACGTCGTCGGCTGCGAGCTGGGCGGGGCGTGCAAGAACGTCATCGCGCTCAGCTGCGGTATGGCGGCGGGGCTCGGGCTCGGCGCGAACACGGTGGCCACGCTGATCACCCGCGGGCTGGCCGAGATGGCCAGGCTGGGCGCGAAACTGGGCGCCGACCCGCTGACCTTCGCCGGGCTCGCCGGTGTCGGCGACCTGGTGGCGACCTGCTCGTCGCCGTTGTCGCGCAACCGGACGTTCGGCGAGCGGCTCGGCCGGGGCGAGACGCTGGAGCAGGCGCTGGCGGCCACCGGCGGCCAGGTCGCCGAGGGCGTCAAGTCGTGCACGTCGATCCGGGAACTGGCGATGGGCCTCGGTGTCGACATGCCGATCACCGATGCGATGCACCGGGTGTGCCATGAAGGCGTCGACCCGCGGCGTGCGGGGGCCGAGCTGCTCGGGCGGTCGCAGAAGCACGAGTGGTCCTGAGCAAGAGCGCAATATCGCGACAGACCGGGGCGGAGCCGTGTTGCGAGCATGGACGCCAGGTGCAGAACTCACGGTCCACGGTATGAGATCTGTTGACCGACGGGCTCCGCACTGGTTCGCTGGGCGCATGTTCGCACGTGGGATGACTGTGTCGCGGGGCCTCTCGGGTCTTGGTGCGGTCGCGTGCGCGTGTCGCTGTTGTCGGTGAACCCAGCCCCGGCCCAGTTCGACACCTTCTTTCTTCTGCGAGGACACCTCCATGTTCGCCGTCCCGGACAACACGCTCGTCATTCCCGAAAACCCGGCCCTGCGCCACCCGGTGCGCGTGGCGCTCGAATTCGCCGCGGACCGTGACCGCTGGCGGCACCTGCTGCGTTACGACCCCGACGAGCGCTTTTCGGCGCTCGTCGACGCGGACGAACTGCAGGAGATCTGGTTGATGAGCTGGCTGCCCGGCCAGCACACCGACCTGCACGATCACGAATTCGCCGCCGGTGCGTTCACCGTCGTCAGCGGGAAGCTGAGCGAGACCGTCGCCCGGCGCGCGGTCGACGGGCGGGCCGTGACCGAGCTGCACTCGCTGTCGGAAGGGCAGTCCCGCGTCTTCGGCCCCGGCTACGTCCACGAGGTGCGCAACGACGGGCCGGATCCGGCCGTCAGCGTGCACGTCTACCGGCACCGGCCCCGCGCCATGCGGCCTTACCACCTGGACCCCGTCACCGGCCCCATCCGGGACTGACCCCTTTCCGCATTTAGTCCTCTGAATGCGTTCCTTCCGCATTCAGAGGACTAAATGCGGGTGTCAGGCGAGGTCGCCGCGCAGGCGGAATTCGGCCTCGACGCGCTCCCGCGAGGCGCCGGTGGCGAGCAGGGTGTGCAGCAGGAGCCGGGATTTGCGCGGGTCCAGCCAGCCCGCCATCGTCGCGCCCATCGCGATCAGATCCGACTCGGAACCCCGGAAACCGTAGGTGCCGCGGAACGTCGGCCCGGCGCCGGTGCGGCCGGCGACCACGATCGGCACCTCCGCCAGGGCCCGCTCGATCACGTCGGCGGATCCCGCCGAAACGTGCCCGGCGCCGTTGGCGGCGAGCACCACTCCCTTGACCCCGGCCTTGACCAGCGTTTCCAGGAGTTCGCCGGTGTCCTCGACGCCGCTCTCGACGATCGGCACCAGCCCGGAGAAGTCCGCGTTCTCCAGCGGCAACGCCGCCGGACGAGCGGCCGCCGGGTGGAAGTAGTGCACCAAACCCTCGCTGACCAGCGCGAGCGGGCCCGCGGGCGCCGAGGAGAAGGCCTCGACGTGGCTCGAATGCGTCTTCCGGACCCAGCGTCCGGCGTGGACGTCGTCGTTGAACGCGACCAGCGAGCCGCGGCCCCGGCTGCGGGGATCGGCGGCGACGGTCAGCGCGGCGAGGATGTTCCCCGCGCCGTCGGCACTGGGCAGGCTGGGGTTGCGCATCGCGCCGGTGATTACGATCGGCGCCTCGGAAGCCCACGTCAGCTCGAAGAAGTACGCGGTCTCTTCGAGCGTGTCCGTGCCCTGGATCACGACGACGCCTTCAGCACCTTCGTCGACCGCCCTGGCGGCCCAGTCGCGTGTCCTGATCAGGGTCGCGAAGTCCATCGAGGCGCTGGAAATCCCCGCCAGCGTCTCCGCGCGGACGTCCATCTCGAGGTTCTCGCCCAGGTCGCCGAGCAGGTCGGCGGCGGTGAGCCGGGGGAGGGCGTGGTCTTCGCCGTCACCGGGGACCATGGAGATGGTGCCGCCCAGGGCGGCGACGGCGACAAGGGGCCGTTTCTCAGGGGAGACGCTCATACGGGCATTCTCCCAAACCTCGCGAGTGGTAAGGCGAATGTGGCGCGATGCCGGGGCGCGTCGCGAAAGCCACTTTCGCGACGTCTGACGTCCCGAAAGTGGCTTTCGCGACACGGCTGGCCGTCACGGACCTGCGACCCCAACGGCTCACCGCGCCTTGACGGCCTCGATCGTGAAACTCGCCGCCAGCCGCTGCGGGTCCTCGGTCAGCCGCCATTCCTCGGTCGCCTCGTTCAGGGTCATGAACCCCGGCAGCGCGTTCCACGGCACACTGTCGTGCTCCACCAGCCGCGTCAGCGTCAGCCCCGCGTCGAGCAGCGCAGTGACGATCTCGCCCAGCCCGTGGTTCCATTCGTGCGTCCGGTTGTGCTGGAACGAAACGTCGGTGTCCACATAGGTCCCCGGCTCGTCGAACACCAGCGGTTCGGCCTGCTCGAAGTACGGGTACTTCGGCGTGATCTGCGGCTGCGTCTCGTCGAGGGTGCCCAGCATCGGGTGCATGTCGCGGATGAACAGCCGCCCGCCCGGTTTCAGCAGTTTCCCGACGACCTGTCCCCAGCGGGCGATGTCCGGCAGCCAGCAGATCGCGCCGATGCCCGTGTAGACGAGGTCGAATTCCCCGGCGCCCAGCACGTCGGCGGCACTGTACACATCGGACTCGTGGTAGTCGATCTCCGCGCCGGTCTCGGCGGCCAGCCGTCGCGCGATCTCCAGCGCGGGCGCGGAAAAGTCAAGGCCGGTCATCCGTGCGCCGAGACGGGACAGGGAAAGCGTGTCCGTGCCGATATGGCACTGCAGGTGGACCCCGCGCGCCCCGGAGACATCGCCGAGCAGCGGCTGGTCGAAGGTGACCACACCGCTGAGATGCGTCGGGTCCGCGACGAACTTCTGGTAGCCGTAGTCGGCCGAAGCGGCGTGCGCGGGAGCGCGTTCGTCCCAGTTCGCCCGGTTGACCGTCACGTAATCCGTCACGACGTCGCGGCCTTCTCGGCGGAGCTGCGCAGCACGCAGAATTCGTTGCCCTCGGGGTCTCCGAGGACGGCCCACCCGGTGCCGTCGGGATTGCGCCGGTCGTGCAGGAGGGTCGCACCGAGTTTCAGCAGGCGCTCCACCTCCTCGTCGCGCGGGATGTCCGGCGTGAGGCAGAGATGGATCCGGTTCTTCACCGTCTTCGGCTCCGGGACCTGCCCGAAGAACAGCGTGACACCGTTGTCCATCTCGATGATCGACTCGGGGTCGCCGGGCCGATCGTCGTCCGCCATCGGCTTGCCGACGACACCGCTCCAGAAACGGCCCAGTTCGTAGGCGTCGGCGCAGTCGAAGAAGAAGTTCTGTACGACAGAGGTCATGACGCCGCAGTCTGCCCGAGCCCGCGAAACCCGGCCAACGGTTTACGCCAGCCGCAGCCCCGGCGACCGGTGCACCTGCCGGTCCGCGTCGATGATCAGCACCTGGCAGCCCGGCCGCGAAGCGACCCATGCGATCCCTTCGGTCCCCATCGCGAAGGCGGCCGTGGCGAGGGAATCCGCGGTGACGAGGTCGTCGGCGGCGACCGTGACGCTCAGCAGCCCGACGGGCGGGCGGCCGGTCCGGCCGTCGAGGATATGCGCGCCACGTTCGTATTCGGCCGAGGTCGCGACCGCGCCGCCGGACGATTCCACCACGGCGCAGACCGCGTCGGGCCGTTCGGGATGCCGGATGCCGACCCGCCAGGCGCGGCCGGGTTCCGGTTCGCCGGAGGTGATCACGTCGCCGCCCGCGTTGATGCAGAACACGTCCAATCCCTCGGCCAGCAACAGCGACGCCGCCTGCTGCACCGCCCAGCCCTTGACCACCGCGTTCGGATCGAGCCGCCGTCCCGGGAGCCGGGCGGTGAACGCCCCGCCGGACAGCCGTTCGTAGTGGTCGCACAGGGAAAGCACTTCCAGGAGGTCGTCGCTCAGTTCCGAAGGCGAGAGTTCGCCGCGGTCGTAACGGCAGACCTCGCTGTCGGCCTTGAACGGACTGAACCGCGCGTCGACTTCCCGCAGCCAGCCGAAGACGCCGTCGATGGCGTGGTCGACGAGCCCGCCACCCGCCCGGACGTCGACCGAGACCGGCAATCCCATCACCTGTTCGACGCGGTTCATCTGGCGTCCAGCGCCGCCTGCAGCGATTTGACGTACGACTCGCTCGTCGACGTCGCACCGGAGACGGTGTCGATGTCGGCGCTCTGCGCGGTCAGCGTCTCCTCTTGCAGGATCGGGATCGCGTCGACCCCGCGGCCGCTCGTCGGCCGTTGCAGCAGGCGGACTTCGGCGATCTTGTCCTCGGCCGAGATCACCAGCCGCACCTGCACGGTGCCGTACCGGTTGCTCTCCACCGAACCGTCGATGGTGCGCTCGCTGCCTTCCGACGCGCCACCGTCCGCACTCGGCGACGGTGCCGGGGCGGGCGCCGCGACGGCCACGGTCTCCGAGCCGAGCGGACCCGGTTCGTACAGCCACACACCGAGGAAACCGGCGGCCGACAGCGCGACCGTGGCCGCGACGATGGTCTTCTTCATGATCGGGTCTCCCTGGTTCAGGCGGCGAGGCTGAAACGTTCGGCGTGGACCTGGCTGCCCGGCACCCGCAGTTCCCGCAGGCTGCGCAGCGTCGCCGAGGTCATCCCGGGCGGGCCGCAGACGAAGACGTCCCGCTCCGCGATATCCGGCACCAGGCGCCGCAGATTGGGGGCGCCGAGCACCGGACCGGCCTGATCGGACGGTCCACTGAGGACTCGGACGACCGCGCCGCGCGCCCTGGCCAAGCCGATCAGCTCCGGCAGGAGGACGGCGTCGCGTTCGTCGCGGACGCGGTAGAGCACCACGACGTGCCCGGAGATCTCCTCCAGCAGCGCGCGGACCGGGGTGATCCCGACGCCGCCCGCGACCAGCAGCGCGTCCGGCTTCTGTTGGTGCATCGTGGTGAACGCGCCGTACGGGCCTTCGGCGAACACCCGGGTGCCGACCTTGAGCGACCGCAAGGACGCGCTGCCGTCGCCGGCGGCCTTCGCGGTCAGCCGCAGGGTGCGGCCGTCCGGCGCGGCGGAGAGCGAGAACGGATTCGCCTGCCACCAACGATCCCTGGTCATGAAGCGCCACAGGAAGAACTGGCCCGCCCTCGCGGGCATCTTGTCGAGATCCTTGCCGGAGATGTACACCGAGACGACGTCGTGGGATTCGGGCACCACGGCGACGACCTTCAGCCGGTGCCGCAGATTCCGCGCCAGCGGCAGCACCATCCGGCCGGCGACGACCGAGCCGAGCGCGACACCCCACACGGCCCACCAGTAGACCTGGGCCCCCGGCGAAGACGCGAACGATCCGCCCAGCGCGATTTGATGCGTGAACGCCAGCACGACCGCGGCGTAGGTGTAGAGGTGGATGAAATGCCAGGTCTCGTACGCCAGCCGTCGCCGGGCGAACCGGGCGGAGACGGCGCCGACGAGCAGGATCAGCGCGAACGCGACGACCGCGCGCAGGATCCCCTCCAGTTTGGTCACCATCGTGACGAACTCGTCCACCACACCGTTGTCCTCGACCTGCGCGTAGCCGAAGACGATGAACACGAAATGGGCGAGCAGCGTCCACAGCAGGGCGAACCCGGTCCAGCGGTGCCAGCCGGTGAGCCGGTCCATGCCGAGGCGGCGGTCGAGCCACGGCAGCCGGGCGACCAGCAGTAGCTGGAACGCCATCGTCAGCGCCCCGTACAGCCCGGCGAGCCTGCCGATGCTGATGAGCACGTTGTCCGACGGCCCGGCGGCGAAGAACAGCATGGTCACGGCGGCCACGTTGGCCCCGAGGAAGAGGAAGAGCCCGGCGCGCGCGGCGATCCTGGGCCGGATCGCCGGGCGCGGTTTCACGGCGGTCTGCGTCATGGTGGTCACACGTGGCCCCTTCCAGGCTGGTTCAAGTGCCGAGCCTGCTGTGCCAACCTGTGACCTTTCTTGGCGGAAGCTGTCGGCTTGCTGTCGTGTGCGGTCCCGCCTCGCCCTCGCGCGCGCGTTCACGGAGGATGGCCACGTGAACACCGAGAACCCCGTGCGCCTGCTGGTGGTGGACGACGAGCCGCATATCGCCGATCTGGTGGCCACCGTCGCCCGCTACGAGGGCTGGCAGGCCGTGACCGCCGGATCGGGCGAGGCCGCGCTGGCCAAGGCGGCCGAATTCGTGCCCGACATCGTCGTGCTCGACCTGATGCTGCCCGGGATCGACGGGTTCACCGTGCTGGACAAGCTCCGCGAGGCCGGGACGGCGGTGCCCGTGGTCTTCCTCACCGCGAAGGACGCGACCGCGGATCGCGTCGCCGGGCTCACCCGGGGCGGTGACGACTACCTCGTCAAGCCGTTCTCCGTCGAGGAACTGATGGCGCGGCTGCGCGCGGTCCTGCGGCGGAGCACCAACCAGGCGAAGGCCGCGGTGCTGCGGGTCGGCGACCTGACCCTCAACGAGGACACCCGCGAGGTCGCCCGCGACGGCAAACCGGCCGACCTGACCCCGACCGAATACGAACTGCTGCGCTACCTCATGCGGCATTCGCCCTCGGTGATGACGAAGGCGCAGATCCTCGACCACGTCTGGGAGTACGACTTCGGCGGCCGGTCCAATGTGGTCGAACTCGTCATCTCGCACCTGCGCCGCAAACTCGACACGGGCGACGAGCCGCTGATCCACACCGTCCGCGGCGTGGGCTACGTCGTGCGGCAGGCGGCGAGATGAAGATGTTGCGCCGGTGGTACGACGCCTGGCGCCGATCGAGGCTCGGGACCCGGCTGGCGCTCGGGCTCGGCGCGCTGGCGCTGGTCGTGTTCGCCGTGGTCGGCACCGTGATGGTCGGCATCATGAAGGGCTATCTGAACGACCGGCTCGACGAACAGCTCGCCAAGACCCAGATCAGCCAGGTGCCGTCGCTGCGCACCACGCACGGCGGGAAACCTCAGCAGGCCTACGGCTGGTTCTCCGCCGTCTTCGCGGTGCAGAACGGCGACGCGCTGCCGCAGGCGGGCGGTTCCCTGCCGCCGGACACGAAAGCGCTCGAAAAGGTCGCCGAGGACGCGACGCGGACCGAGGTCCTGCGCACCGTCTACATCGAGGACAAGGGCACGTACCGGGTCCGGGCCTGCCCGATCGAACCGGCGCAGAACATCGTGCTGGTCAGCGCCGCGCCGCAGGCGGATCTGGACCGGACGGTCAGCCAGCTGATCATGGTCGAGGTGGTCGCGTTCCTGCTGGCGCTCGCGGTGCTGGTGATCGCGGGGCGGCTGGTGCTGCGGCGCGGGCTGCGGCCGCTGAGCGACATGGCCGGGACGGCGCACGACATCGCGTCGCACGACCTCACCACGAACGCCGACCTCCCGGTGCGCGCGCAGGCGAGTGGCGGCGGCGCCGAGGTCGAGGAACTGCGGACCGCGTTCAACGTCATGCTGGCGCATCTGGATTCCTCGCTGGTCGCGCGCCGGGAGGCGAACGAACGGCTGCGGCGGTTCATCGCCGACGCCTCCCACGAACTGCGCACGCCGCTGACGTCGATCCGGGGCTACGCCGAGCTTTTCCGGTACGCCGCGGCGAACGAGCCCGCCGAACGCGAGGCGCATCTGTCGAAGATCCGGGAAGAGACGCAGCGGATGAGCGTGCTCGTCGACGACCTCCTGCTCCTCGCGCGCCTCGACGCGCCGGAGACCGAGGCGCCGCTGCGGCTGGTCGCCGTCGATGTCGCCGAGCTGATCACCGACGCGGGGGAGGCCTTCGCGGCCGGACGCCCGGAGCATCCGCTGAGCGTCGGCGCGTTACCGGAAGGTGTTGTCCTGCAAGCGGATCCGGTGCGCCTGCGGCAGGTGCTGGACAACCTGCTCGCCAACGCGGCGGTGCACACGCCGCCCGGGACCGCGGTGACGTTGTCGGCCGCGGCGTCGGATTCCGAGGTCGTCGTGCGGGTGAGCGACGCCGGGCCCGGGATCCCGCCGGAGGCGCGGGAACGGATCTTCGACCGGTTCTACCGGGTGGACACCGCTCGCACCCGCGGCAACGGCGGGACCGGGCTCGGGCTCTCGGTGGTGCTCTCGCTGGTTTCGGCGCACGGCGGGACGATCGAGGTGGAGAGCGTGCCGGGGGCGACGACGTTCACCGTGCGGCTGCCGCGCCGCCGCTCGTGACCGGCGCTCCGCGCGCTATGAACGGTCCGTTCCTTGCAAATTTTGCAAGGAACGGACCGTTCATGGCGTTGGCGACCGGCTACCCGACCCGCCGCTTCACGTGATCCGGCACCGTCCACTCACCGACCAGGTCCACCGACGGTTCCGGCTCCCCGAACACAGTCCGCACCGGCAGCACCCCCGCCCACGAGAGATCGGCCGCGACCTCGTCCTCGGGATCATCCGGGCCTTCGCCGCGCATCTTCACCGACGCCTCGGTGAGGTCCAGTTCCAGCACCGAAACGGACGCGAACTCCTTCGCGTTGATGTCCCGCGCGTGTTCCCACGAACCGGGCGCGAGGTGGTCGGTCAGCACGTGGAGGCCGTGCATCTTCCGGTCGCGATCGGTGACCGCGGCCGCCTTCCCCAGGATCACCGCGCTGCGGTAGTTCATCGAGTGGTTGTTGACCGAGCGCGCGTACACGATGCCGTCGAGCAGGGTCACCGTCACGCAGACCTCGACGCCGTCGGAGTCGCGCATACTCCTCGCCCCGGTTGATCCGTGCAGGTAGAGCGTGTTCCCGTCGCGGCCGTAGCCGGTCGGGATGACCAGCGGGACGCCGTCGCGCACGACGCCCAGATGGCAGATCAGGCCTTCGTCGAGCACCGCGTACAGCGCGGAGCGGTCGGTGAGCGCGCGGTTCTTCTTGCGGCCGAGGGTGGTCCGGTCGGTGGGCGAGAGCGGGGTGGACATGCGATCAGTCTCACCCACGCGAGTGGCCTGTAATAATGTCCAATTCTCCTATACTTGAGAAGTCCACTTCAGGAGTACGCCATGTCCGACACCGCCCTGCCGGTCAGTCTCGACCGCGATTCGGTCGTCCCGCTCGCGGTTCAGCTGGCCGACGCGTTGCGCGCGGCCGCGGGCGACGGGCATCTGCGCGGCGGGGACCGGCTGCCCTCGACCAGGGCGCTCGCGAGCCGTCTCGGCGTCAGCCGCACGGTGACGTCGGCCGCGTACGAGCAGCTCCACGCGGAGGGCTGGATCGCGGGCCGTCACGGCTCCGGCACGTACGTCACCACCACGCCGCCCGCGGACAGGCCGTCGAAGGGCCCCGCTCCCGGCGCACCCGCCGCGCCGCCCACGCTGGTCGACCTCACCCCGGGTGTCCCATGGGCCGACGGCGTCGAGAAGGCCGCCTGGCGCCGCGCGTGGCGGGCCGCCGCCGATCCGCGCCCGACCTACCGCGAGGACCGGGCCGGGCTGCTCGCGTACCGGGACGCTGTCTCCGAACATCTGCTGCGGCACCGCGGTCTCGCCGCCGGAACGGTGCTCGCGACCGGCGGCACGACGGCCGCGGTGATCGAACTCGCGGGGGCGATGCTCTCGCGCGGTGACCGCGTCGCGATCGAAGAGCCGGGTTATCAGCGGGCCGTGCAGGCGTTCCGCCGGGCGGGGATGGAGGTCGTGCCCGTCCCGGTCGACGAAGAGGGCCTGCGCCCGGACGCCGTCCCCGCCGACGTGCGCGCGGTGTACTGCTCGCCCGCGCACCAGTATCCGCTCGGTAGCCGGATGAGCGCGTCGCGCCGCGTCGACCTGGTCGAACTCGCCCGCGCCCACGGCATGCTGGTGATCGAGGACGACTACGACGGCGAGCTGCGGTTCGACGTCGCGCCGCTGCCGCTGCTGGCCGCGCTCGCGCCCGACGTCGTCGCGCATCTCGGGACGAGCAGCAAGATCCTCACCCCGGCGCTGGGCGCGGGCTGGATGGTCGCGCCGGCCCCGGTCGCGGCCTCGGTGCTGGAGTACCGCGAGGCGACCGGCACACGGCCGTCGCCCGCGGGGCAGCGGGTGCTCGCCGAACTGGCGCGGCACGGCGATCTCGGCAGGCATCTGCGGAAGCTCCGGCGGGAACTGTCGGAGCGCCGGTCCCTGGTCTCGGCCGCGCTGACGTCGGCGGGGATCCCGGTGCTCGGCGACGACGCGGGCGCGCATCTGGTCGTCCCTTGTGGATCCGCGGACGAGGAGGCGGCGCGGACGGCGGCGGCGGAACGCGCCGGGATCCGGCTCGACGGGCTGGCCCGGCACTTCGCCGGGACGCCGACGGTGTTCGGGAACCTCATCGGTTACGCGGGTTGCTCCCGCGAGGCGCTCCACTCCGCGCTCAAACCGCTGATCGCCGTGCTCGGTTGACCTCGACCAAGCTGGAGGTCATAGCTTGCGGTCATGCGTGAGATCAGAGTGTCCCGGTTCGGCGATCCCAGCGTCCTCGAACAGGTCGAAATGCCCACTCCCCAACCCGGGGCGGGGGAGCTCCGCGTCGCGGTGACGGCTGCCGGGGTCGGCTGGCTCGACGCCCTCATCCGGCGGGGTGACGGCCCCGACGTGTTCGCCGTCGAGCCGCCGTACGTGCCGGGCGGATCGGTGGCGGGCACCGTCGACGCGGTGGGCGCCGGCGTCGACGAGGCATGGCTGGGCAAGGTGGTCCTCACCCACGCTCCGGGCGGCTATGGCGGGGGATACGCGGACACGGTCGTCGCACTGCCGGACGACACCTTCCCGATCCCGGAGCGGCTGGATCCGCGGCACGCGGTGGCCCTGTTCGACGACGGCAGTACCGCGCTGGCGCTGCTGGAGAAGACCCCGGTCGCCGCCGGGGAGCGAATCCTGGTGATGCCGGGGGTGGGTGGGCTCGGCAGCGTGCTGGTGCAGCTCGCCCGCGCGGCGGGCGCGACGGTCGTGGCGGCGGTCCGTGGTGAGGAAAAGGCGGCGATCGCGCGGAAACTGGGCGCCGAGCCGGTGGACTACTCGGCGGCGGACTGGACGGGCGACGTGCTCGCTCTCACCGGCGGCCATCGCCTGGACGTGGTCTTCGACGGCGTCGGAGGTGAACTCGGCGCCGCATCGCTCGCCTTGCTGGCGAACGGCGGCCGGTTCTCCGGCTACGGCATGTCCAGCGGAGCGGAGACGGTGATCGGTGACGCCGACCGCGCCCGGCTGTCCGTTGTGGACATGGCGCAGCTGGTCGGCTTCTGGCCCGACAACCCGCGCCGGGTGCGGGAGATCCTGCGGCGGGCGGCCGAAGGAACGGTGACCCCGGTCATCGGCCGGACGTATCCGCTGGCGGAGGCGTCCGCCGCGCACTCGGACATCGAGGCGCGGCGGTACACCGGGAAGAGCCTGCTCCTGCCCTGAGTGCTCAGAACCGCAGCGGCACCGCGGGGAGGTTGGCGGCGATGACGTCCGAAACCGTCTGGAGCGGCCCCGTCCCCGCGGTGTCCGGCACGGTGAGCGCGGTGTAGACGGGACGGTCCACCACGAACCACGTCGCGGTGCCCTCACCCTCGACCTGCAGCCACTGGACGGTGTTGATCGTCCGCAGCTGCGAGGTCCGGGTCAGCTCCGGCGGCTTGCCGAGACCGCACCGCAGGACCACCGGATCGCCGGTGCCCCAGCCGATCGTCGCCTCGGGGGCCGGATCGGCCAGCGTCCGCCGGACCAGCGTGGTGCCGGACGACGTGAGCTCGTGGGGGAGCGCGCCGATGAGTTTCGCGCATTCGGGTGACCCCGACTGCGGCGCCGGGACCGGGACGAGCGGAAGCGGGCCGTCCGCGGCCGGGGCGTCGGATTCCGCGCCGCGGGTCAGCCCGAAGACGGCCACGCCCGCGACGAGCAGGATCGCCAGGCAGGCGGCCGCGATCAGCAGAGGTTTCGGCGGAGCGCCGGTGTCCGTGTCAGCCACCGGACCACTACACCACCTCTTACAGATGCACCACCGGGCAGGTCAGCGTACGCGTGATGCCCTCCACGTTCTGCACCTTGGCGACCACGAGCTGGCCGAGCTGGTCGACGGTGTCGGCGGCGGCCTTGACGATGACGTCGTACGGGCCGGTGACATCCTCCGAACTGGTGACACCGGAGATGGTGGAGATCTCCGCGGCGACCGCGGCGGCCTTGCCGACCTCGGTCTGGATGAGGATGTATGCGTGGACCACGGCGCGCCCCTTCGTAAAAGTCGGCTCAAGGTAGGAACGTTGTAGCAACGTATCGCCAGCCCCGGGAAAAACCTAGGGCTTCCGACTATCGGTGATCGACATTTGTCCGGACAAGGGAAAGTGGAGGTGACGGGTGTCACCGAACGACGGCACGGTCGCCGGGACCGGTGAATTCCGGTTGATCGAAGCGGTGACGGCGGACCGGAAACAGCCGGAGTCGACGCTGCTCGGACCGGGGGACGACGCGGCCGTCGTGGCCACCCCGGACGGCCGGACGGTGGCGTCCACCGACGTCCTCGTGCAGGGCGTCCACTTCCGCCTCGACTGGTCCAGTGCCGAGCAGGTGGGCCGCAAGGCGGTCGCGGTGAACCTCACCGACATCGCCGCGATGGGCGCCCGCCCGACGTCCGTCCTCATGGGATTCGCCTGTCCCTCGGACACCCCGACGGCCCTCGTCACCGAACTCACCCAGGGCATGTGGCTGGAGGCCGATCGCGCGGGCGTCGGGATCGTGGGCGGCGACATGGTGCGCGCCGATCAGATCGTGATCAGTGTCACCGCGCTGGGTGACCTCGGCGGCCGGGAGCCGGTGACGCGGTCCGGCGCGCGTCCCGGCGACGTCGTCGCGGTCTGCGGACGGCTCGGCTGGGCGGCCGCCGGTCTCGCCGTGCTCGGCCGGGGTTTCCGGTCACCGGTCAGTGTGGTCAACGCGCAGCGCTGCCCCGAACCGGACTACGAAGCGGGTATCCGCGCGGCCGACGGCGGTGCGACCTCGATGATCGACGTGTCCGACGGGCTCCTGTCCGACCTCGGCCACATCGCCGAGGCCTCGGGCGTGGGGATCGACGTGCGGACGGCGGACCTCGACGTGTCGAGCAGGCTCACCGAAGTCGGCACCGCGCTCGGCGCCGACCCGCTGAAATGGGTGCTCACCGGCGGCGAGGACCACGCGTTCGCGGCCACCTTCCCCTCGTTCGCCGAACTGCCCGAGGGCTGGACCGAGATCGGCGTCGTCACCATGCCGGATTCGGGGGTCACCGTGGACGGGAAGCGGTACGGCCACAACAGCGGCTGGCAGCACTGGCGTTAGGAGCGGGACGCCCACCAGGTCGACTCGCCGGCGACGGTGAACCCGAGGGATTCGTACAACGGCCTGCCCGCTTTGGACGCGGTGAGGGTCACCGGCTTTTCCGCCAAGGGGACGAGAGAGCCGAGCATCACGGCTCGCCCGACGCCGCGGGAGCGGAAAGCCGGCGGCGTGCCGACCCAGTAGTGGCTGCCGAAGCCGTTCTCGACGACGGTGACGCACGCCCCGGCGACCTCGCCGTCGAGCCGCGCGATGAACACCTCGACACCCGGCTCGCCGAGCAGGGCCAGGGGGAACATCTCTCCCGCGCGGTAGGGCTCGAACCGGTCGAGTTCGAAGCCCGCGATGACCGCGCGTTCGGCCGCCCGCAGGTCTTCCTCCCCGTGGACCCGGACCACCTCCATCGAGGGTTCGGCGACCGGGGAGGGAGGCCGCAGCATGACGGGCATCCGCCAGCTGCGCATATCCCCGAGGTGGCTCAGATCGGTGACACTGAAGGGATCCTCGGCGTCCACCGGACCCTTCGCCCGCCGAGCCAGCTCCGTGATCTCCGCCACCTCGTCGTCGGTGAGGCCGGGTTCCTGGATCAGGACACGCAATCCCGCGCGCTCGTCACCGACGACGGCGAGAAAACCGTTGCGGCGGATCACTTCGTGACCGCGGGAGCGGCCCGTGGCGGCCCAGAAGGCGGCGGAATTGCGGGCCTGGCGGAGTCGCGCCTCGGCGAGGCCTGCTTCGATCGACATGGGCAGAACCTAGCGCTCGCTTCCCCCGTGGGAGGGCCGATCGCTAATCTCGCGCCCATGGACCTTCGTGTGCTGGCCTACGACCACCCCGACGCGGTGAAACTGCTGGCCGAAGCGCAGCTCGAGCTGGCCGCCCGGTACGGCAGCGAAGACGAGACGCCCATGGACGCGGCGCAGTTCGCCCCGCCGAAGGGACTGTTCCTGGCCGCCTACCTCGACGACGTCCCGGTCGCCTGTGGTGCCTGGCGGGCGCACGACGGGCCGGATCCGCTGCTGCCCGGCGACGCCGAGATCAAGCGGATGTTCGTGATGGCCTCGGCGCGCGGCCGCGGCCTCGCGCGGGCGCTGCTCGCCGACCTGGAACGGACGGCCGCCGAGGCCGGACGGCTGCGGATGGTGCTGGAGACCGGGGACAAGCAGCCGGAGGCCATCGCGCTGTACGAGTCGGCGGGTTACCGGGTGATCCCGGGCTTCGGGTACTACAAGGACGAGCAGGGAAGCATCTGCTACGGCAAGTCGCTGGTCTAGGAGGACGTATGCCGATCTACGCACTGGGTGACCTCGAACCCTCGATCCACCCGGACGCCTACGTCCACCCTGACGCGACGGTGATCGGCGACGTCCGGATCGCGGCTTTCGCGTCGGTTTGGCCGCAGACGGTGTTGCGAGGCGACCACGGTTACATCGAGATCGGCGAGCGGTCCAACGTCCAGGACGGCTGCGTGCTGCACTGCACCCGCAAGGAGCCGACGATCATCGGGAAGTCCTCCGCCGTCGGGCATTCCGTGCACATCGAGGGCGCGCGGATCGGCGAAGGCTGCCTGATCGCTTCGGGTTCGGTGGTGCTGAACGGAACCGTCGTCGAAGACGGCGGGATGGTCGGCGCGGGCGCGGTTCTCTCCTATGGGTCCTATGTGGACAGTGGGCACATCGCGCTCGGCGTGCCCGCGAAGACGCGGCCGAACACGTCGTTCGGGCCGGACATGATCAAGCTCGTGGTGGACGGGTATGTCGAGCGCGCGGCGCGGTTCCGGGCCGAACTCCGGCGGCTCGCGTGACGTGAGTAAGCTCGCACGCCGTGACCGCACGACCGCTGCAGGACATCGTCGAAGCAGGCTGGGCGCAGGCCCTCGAACCGGTGGCGCCGCAGGTCGCCGCGATGGGGGAGTTCCTCCGCGCGGAGATCGCCGCGGGCCGGACCTATCTCCCGGCGGGTGAACACGTGCTGCGGGCGTTCCAGCAGCCGTTCCACGACGTGCGGGTGCTGATCGTCGGCCAGGACCCGTACCCGACGCCCGGGCACGCGGTCGGGCTGAGCTTCTCGGTGGCGCCGGACGTCCGGCCGATCCCGAAGAGCCTGATCAACATCTACAAGGAGTACTGCGAAGACCTCGGGCACCCGCTGCCGTCGAACGGCGACCTGACGCCGTGGGCCGACCAGGGGGTCCTGCTGCTCAACAGGTCGCTGACCGTGCAGCCGGGCAAGTCGAACTCGCATCAGGGCAAGGGCTGGGAAGCGGTCACCGAGCAGGCCATCAAGGCCCTCGCGGCGCGGGACGAGCCGATGGTGGCGATCCTGTGGGGCCGCAACGCGCGGAACCTGAAGCCGATGCTGGGGAAGGTGCCGTGCATCGAGTCGGCGCACCCGAGCCCGCTTTCGGCGCATGCCGGCTTCTTCGGGTCGCGGCCGTTCAGCCGGGCGAATCAGCTGCTGGAGCAGCAGGGTGCCGGTCCGGTGGAGTGGAAGCTCCCCTGAGCTTTTGCGCGTGAAGGTCCCCTTCCCTCGGCTCAGCCGAGGGAAGGGGACCTTCACGCGCTTCTGTGACAGCAGTGACCGCTGTGACTCCCGAAGTTTCACGGACTCCGCGTGAGGCGGTCGCTCCCCTGTACATGAAGGACCCCTTCCTGTACCTAGGCGCAAGGAAGGGGTCCTTCATGTACTCAGAAGGCGTGAAGGTCAAGTTTCCTCGGCTCAGCCGTGGGAAGGGGGCCTTCACGCGCACCCGTTGTGACTGGTGGTGCTACTGAGGCGCGCGGGAAGGTTTCCATTCCGTGAAGGCCTCCTTGAGGGACCCAGAGTCCCTCAAGGAGGCCTTCACGGACAGCGCGGACCCGACGCCACCAGAGCACAAAAAATGGCGGGTGCTCCGAAGAGCACCCGCCATTCCCCAAAAACCCGGCTCAGCCGCGAACGACCTTGCCCGCCTTGATGCACGAGGTGCAGGCGTTCAGGCGCTTGCGCTGGGACAGACCGATCTTGGCGTGAACGGTCTGGATGTTCGGGTTCCACCGGCGGTTGGTACGCCGGTGGGAGTGCGAGACCGACTTGCCAAAGCCCGGTCCCTTGCCACAGACGTCGCACACGGCAGCCACGTCGAACTCCTCTGGATCTGGGACAAAGAATGATGCGCCCAGCATGCTGGGCAACTCGACCATAGTAACCAGTGGCTCAGAGCCCTCCGGCACCGGGTCGATACCCTCGCTGGAACAGGTAGGAGGTTACGGCGTGCGGGTGCTGGACGTGGCGGCGGTCTCGGCTTGGTCCGCGGCCTGTGTGCACAGCTTGGCGGTGCTGCGGCCGTCGATCGACGGCATCAACGTCTACCCGGTCGCCGACTCCGACACCGGCTCCAACCTGCTGTTCACCATGACCGCGGCCCGCGACGCGCTGGCGGAGGCCGAGCCGGCGACGACCGCCGAGGCGCTGACGGCGTTCGCCAAGGGCGCGGTCGCGGCGGCCAAGGGCAACTCCGGTGTGATCATGTCGCAGGTCGTGCGCGGGATCGCCGAGTCGGCGGCCGCCAGGGAGCTCGACGGGCCGGGGCTCGCGGAGGCGCTCGGCTGCGCGGACAGGGCCGCCACGGGTGCGGTGAGCCGTCCGGTGGCCGGGACCATCCTGACCGTCCTTCACACCGTCGCCGCGGCCGTCCGCGACGCGACGGGCTCACTCGAAGAGGTGGCAGCCGAAGCGGCGAGCGTCGCGGCCGAAGCGCTCGAAGAGACCCCGAAGCAGCTGCCCGTCCTGGCGGTGGCCGGGGTGGTCGACGCGGGTGCCCGCGGCCTGGTCGCGGTCCTCGACGCCCTGCACGGCGTGATCTCCGGCGGTCTCACCGAGCCGGAGCACCCGCTCGAAGCGCATCACCATCACACGATCGACGCGCCGACCGCGTGGGAGGTCATGTACCTGCTCGACGGCGTCGACGAAGACAGCCTTCCCGGGCTTCGCAAGACCCTCAGCGGCCTCGGCGACAGCGTCACGGTCGCCGGGGACGGCGCGGGCGCGTACGCCGTCCATGTCCACTGTGCGGACATCGGCGCGGCGCTGGAGGCCGGGATCGAGCTCGGCCGTCCCCGCCGGGTCCGGGTCGAGCCGCTGATCACGCCCACCCCGGTCGAGGTCGGCGGCGGGATCGACCGGTCGGTGGTCGCCGTGGTCCACGGCGGGCCGCTCGCCGAGCTGTTGCGTGCCGAGGGGGTCGCGGTGCTGTCGGTCCCGCCCGGGGCCTCGCCGACGGTCGAGGAGATGCTGGGCCTGATCAACGAGGCCGCCGGCCATCACGTCACCGTTCTTCCCGGCGGTCAGCAGCTGACCGCGGCGGCCGACGCGGCGGCCGGGCACGCGATGGCGGCGGATCGCGACGTCGTCGTCATCCCGTGCGTTTCACCCGTCCAGGTGCTCGCCGCGCTGGCCGTCCACGACAAGGACCGCCGCACCAACGACGACGTGGTCGCCATGGCCGAAGCGGCGGCCGCGACCAGGCGTGGCGAACTGCGGATCGCGCAGGAGGAGTCGCTAACCTGGGTGGGCCGGGCGCAGGCCGGTGACGTCGTCGGCCTCGTCGACGGCGAGGTCGTGTCGATCGAGCCCGCGCCCGCCTCGGAGACGAGCCTGGTCGCGGCGGCGGTCGGCGTGCTGAACCGGATGCTGGCCCTCGGCGGCGAGCTGGTCACCGTGCTGACCGGCGTGGACGCGCCGGTCCGGCTGCCGGGTGAGCTGGCCGATCAGCTCCGCCTGGAGCATCCCGAGGTCGAATTGACGAGTTACGCGGGCGGCCAAACCGACGCCGTGCTGCTGATGGGGGTGGAGTGACCGCATGACCAACCTGCGCGCGGACCTCAAGCTGGTCGTGGGCGCGGCGACGGCGAAGGCCCTCGCCAAGGGCCTCAAGATCGAGACGGTCAGCGACCTCCTGCGCCACTATCCCCGCCGCTACGCCGAGCGCGGCCAGCTCACCGACATCGCCGGGCTCGAACTCGGCGAGCACGCCACCGTGATGGCGCGGATCGAGCGGGTCAACAAGCGCCGGATGAAGGCACGCAGCGGCACCTTGCTCGAAATGGTGATCACCGACGGCAAACGCCGCCTGCAGTGCACCTTCTTCAACCAGGCCTGGCGTGAAAAGGAGCTCGTGCCCGGCAAGAACGGGCTTTTCGCGGGCAAGGTCACCGCCTTCCGCGACGTCCTGCAACTGGCGAACCCCGAGTACGAACTGTTCGACGCCGACCGGCAGGCCGAGGCGATGGACGACTTCCTCGCCGAGATCATCCCGGTGTACCCGGCGGCGCAGGGGATCCCGACGTGGGTGATCGCCAAGGCCGTGCGGCAGGTGCTGGACGTGCTGGAGGTCGACGAGGACCCGATGCCGATCGAGTTGCTCGCGCAGTACGGCCTGCCCAGCCTGGAAAGCGCGCTGCGCGGCATCCACCGCCCGTCGGGCTGGGACGCGCTGAACTCCGCGCGCCGGCGGCTCAAATGGGACGAAGCCATGGCGGTGCAGCTGATTTTCGCGCAGCGACGGCATTCCCTGGTGTCGCGGCCCGCGAAAGCCTGTCCGCACACCGAAGGCGGCATCCTCGACGCCTTCGACAAGCGGCTCCCGTTCGCGCTGACGTCGGGCCAGCAGGAGATCGGCGACGAGATCGCCCGCGATCTGTCCACCGAGCATCCGATGAACCGGCTGCTGCAGGGCGAGGTCGGTTCCGGCAAGACCGTGGTCGCGTTGCGCGCCATGCTGCAGGTCGTCGATTCCGGACGGCAGGCGGCGATGCTCGCGCCGACGGAGGTCCTCGCCGCGCAGCACGCCCGGTCGCTGCGCGAGATGCTCGGCGACCTCGGGCAGGCCGGCGAACTCGGCGGCGCGGAGAACGCGACGCGGGTGACCCTGCTGACCGGGTCGATGGGCGCCAAGGAACGCAAGAAGGCGTTGCTGGAGACGGTCAGCGGCGAGGCCGGGATCGTCGTCGGCACGCACGCGCTCATCCAGGACACGGTGTCCTTCGCGGATCTCGGCCTGGTCGTGGTCGACGAGCAGCACCGCTTCGGCGTGGAGCAGCGGGACGCGCTGCGCTCCCGCGGCTCCGACGAGACCAGTCCGCACGTGCTCGTCATGACGGCGACGCCCATCCCGCGCACGGTCGCGATGACCGTCTACGGCGATCTGGAGACGTCCGCGCTGCGCGTGATGCCGGTCGGCCGGTCGCCGATCAAGACGTCGGTGGTGCCGGTCGCGGAGCGGCCCGCGTGGCTGGACCGGGCGTGGCAGCGGGTCCGCGAGGAATGCGGCAAGGGGCACCAGGCGTACATCGTTTGCCCGCGCATCGGTGACGAGCCTGCCTCGGACAAGGGGGACAAGCGGCCCGCGCTCGCGGTCCTCGACGTGGCGCCCGACCTGGCCGAAGGACCGTTGAAGGGGCTGAAGATCGGCGCCCTGCACGGCCGGATGCCCGCCGACGACAAGGACGCCGTGATGCAGGCGTTCTCCAGGGGTGATCTGGACGTGCTCGTCGCCACCACGGTGATCGAGGTCGGAGTGAACGTGCCGAACGCGACCGCGATGGTGATCATGGACGCCGACCGCTTCGGCATCAGCCAGCTGCACCAGTTGCGCGGCCGGGTGGGCCGGGGCAGCGTGCCGGGGCTGTGCCTGCTGGTCACCGAAGCCCTGGACGGGACGACCACCCGCGAGCGGCTCGCCGCCGTCGAGTCCACGACGGACGGTTTCGAACTGTCCAGAATGGACCTGGAGCTGCGCCGCGAGGGCGACATCCTCGGCGCCGCGCAGTCGGGGAAGAAATCGACGCTGAAGCTGCTGTCGTTGCTGCAGGACGAAGAGGTCATCGCCGAGGCGAGGGCCCGCGCGTCGGAAATCGTCGAAAAGGACCCGGCCTTGGGGAATTACTTGGGGCTGGCGCACATGATCGCCGACGTCGTCGACGAAGATCGCGTGGAGTACCTGGAAAAAAGCTGACGTGAACATCTCTGCCCGATCGGACCTTGCCGCCGGCCGGGCAGAGGGGTTTTCCTCGATCCGTACGGGCGAGGGAGGCCGGGATGACAGCAGCGGTGCGGATCCGGCTCGGCGAGGACGGGGCCGACGCGGAACGGGTCGACCAGCTCGCCGGGTACCTCCGAGGGGAACTGATCGAACGCGGGGTCGCCGACGTCAAGGCGTTGCCCGCCGGTGAGGCGCCACCCGGTTCGCGGGGCTTCGACGTGGCGACGGCGGGCGGTCTGCTGGTCACGCTGGGGAAGTCCGCCGAGGGCCTGCGCTCGGTGGTGGCGGCCGTGCGGGAATGGCTTGCGCGCGGTGGACGGGTGAAGCGCACGATCCGTCTGGAGATCGACGGCGATGTGCTGGAGCTCTCCGAAGCGTCGCTCACCGAGCAGGACAAACTCGTCGATCTGTTCGTGAGCAGGCATTCGCCGTCATGACCGGCGAGCGGCGGGCCCTGATCATCGCCAACGGGGAGTACGACAACGCCGGGCTGAGCGCGCTGCGGTCCCCGGCCGCCGACGCCGAGGCGCTCGCCGAGGTCCTCGGCGACCGGGCCGTCAGCGAGTTCGACGTCCAGGTGGTGCGCGACGAGACCGCGCACGTGATCGCGGGCCGGGTCGAGGATCTGTTCGCCGACAGCGCGCCGGACGACGTCCTGATGGTGCATTTCTCTTGCCACGGTTTGAAAAGCGAATCGGGCGAGCTGTTCTTCGCCGCCCGCAACACCCGGCCGGAGCGGCTCGCGTCGACCGCCGTCCCCGCCGACTTCGTCCAGCGCTGCATGCGGATGAGCCGGTCGCGGAGCATCGTCCTCCTGCTGGACTGCTGCTACGGCGGCGCTTTCAGCCAAGGCGTGGCCGTGCGCGCCACCGGCGAGGCCAACGTGCTCGACGCGTTCCCCGGCGGGGGTTTCGGCGGCCGCGGCCGGGCGGTGATCACCGCGTCGAACTCCATCGAGTACGCCTTCGAGGGCGATCATCTCGCCGACGGCCACGCGCGGCCGTCGGTGTTCACCTCGGCGCTCGTCGAGGGGCTGCGGACGGGCGACGCGGACCGCGACGAGGACGGCTGGATCGCGCTCGGCGAGCTCTACGACTACCTGTTCGACAGTGTGCGGGAGCGGAATCCGAATCAGACGCCCAGCCGCGACATCGAGATGCAGGGCGAGTTGTACCTGGCCAGGAGCAGGCGCCGCCGGATCAAACCGTCGCCGGTCCCGGCCGATCTGCGCGCGGCGAGCGAGGATCCCAACATGTTCACCCGCCTCGGCGCGGTGACCGAGCTCCAGCGACGGCTGACGAGCGAGAACCTCTCGGTCGCCATCGGGGCGCACGAGGTCCTCACCACGATGGCGCAGACCGACATCCGGCATATCGCCGAGGCCGCCGACCTGGCACGGCGGGAAGCGCGGGTGCGGGCCGAATCCGCAGTGCTCCGGTTCGGCGATGTCGTCCGGGGGACGCGGCCGGTGGCGCGCGTCCGCCTGGCCGGGCCGCCGATCGCGCGGGCGTGCCACTTCGCCTCGTCGCATTCGTGGCTGCGGGTGACCGAAGACGGCGACGGCGCCGAGGTCGCCCTGGAGCTGTCGGAGCTCGGGGCGTTCGACGGGCGGATCACGGTGACCGGACCGACCGGCGAGCTCGTGGTGCGGGTCGAAGGCCAGGTCGTCGCGGAACCCGCGCGGGTGCCGGTGTCGCGCCCGGAGCCCGCGCCGAAACCCGCGCCGCCGGTCGAGACCGTGGCTCCGCCGCCGAAGTTCGAGCCGTTCGACGTCGCCGCGAGTGTGCTGGCGTTCGTTGCCGCGGTGTACCTCGTGCCCATCAGTTTCGCGCTCAGCGACAGCTTGGAGGAGTTCTTCGAAGACGGCGGCTGGACGGTCATACCGCTCGGTGTCTTCGCGATCGTGGCGGGGATCCTGATGCTCGTGCCGAAGACACGCCGGATGGCGGGGCCGGGAGCGCTGTGCGGACTCGCCTTGCTTTCGGCCGTCCCGTCCGGCCCGGTGCTGCTGGTGCTGACCGACGGTTGCCTGCTCGCGGGGGCGGGCTGCGCGCTGATCGCGGTGCGGCGTGACCGGAGCTTCCGCCTCGGCCTGGGGAAGCCGAGGGACGGATTCGCCATCGCGGCCCTCGCGGCCGGGACCGGATGTGCGGCGGGACTGGTGGTGGAGGTCGTCGAACTGTTCGACTACTCGTCGAGCCGGGCCGACGAGGCCGCGATCTACCTCGTGGTCGCGGTGACGCTCCTGATCGGGACGCTGCTCGGTGTGCTGCTGCGGCCGGCGGCCTTCGGGGTCGCCTTCCTCGGCGGGGTGGCCGGAGGCGGCATCGTCATGGTGGGCATGCTCGTCCATGCGATCCCGAGCAGTTCGAGCGTCACCGGCGCGGGCTGGGGGATCGCGCTGGGGGCGGTGCTCGCGCTGGCCGTCGTGACCGGTTTCGCCGCCCGCGAAGTGAAGGGCTGACGATGGCCACGATCCGCCTCGCGACCGTCGAAGACGCCTGGCCCATCGCGGAGGTGAACGTGCGGTCGTGGCAGTCGGCGTATCAGGGCCTGCTGCCCGAGCTCTACCTTCGCGATCTTTCCGTCGAGGGACGGGCCGCCCGCTGGCAGCGGACGCTCGCCGATCCCGCCAACCGGGGCGACATCCTGGTCCTGGTCGAAGACGGAACGCTCCTCGGCTTCACCGCCGTCGACCGGATCCGCGGGGAACTGCGCGCGATCTACCTCGAACCGGCGCGCTGGGGTACGGGACTGGGCAGGCTGCTGCTCGACACCGCCGTCGCCGCGCTGCGGGAGTCGGGGCACCGCGAGGCGACGCTCTGGGTGCTCGAGACCAACGAACGCGCCCAGCGGTTCTACGCGGCCGGAGGATGGGCCCCGGACGGGGCGACGAAGACCGACACCATGCCCGGAGAGGACGTCCCGCTTTCCGAGGTGCGCTACCGGATCGACCTCGTCAGCGCTTGAACCAGGCGCTTTCCTCGGGTTTGTTGAGGGTGACGATGATGCCGACGGCGATGCCCATCCCGATCAGCTGCGTGAGTGCCCCGCCGTTGACCAGGCTGATCAGGCCCATGACGACGGCCAGCCCTTCCACCGCGATGACCGTCGGCCGCACCCAGGGCGAACCGTGGGAAATCCTTATCGCGCAAGCGATCAGCACCACGGCGACGACGAAACCGAGGATCGCCAGCGCCAGGGCGAGGCCGGCTTCCTCGTTGCCGTGGTCGAGTTCGTTGATCGCGAGGGCGGTCACGAGCGCGCTGACGAGGACGTTGAGGACCGCTTGCACCCAAAGGAAAACACGGACGATCTTGAGCTGGCGCGGCATCTCCCGCGGCAGGTTCCGGACTTCCCCGGTCATGACGGTCCCCTCTCGTGGCACGGAGAGCCCAGTCTGACCCCGAAATTTCCCGGCGCTGACGGTAAAACTGACCGACCTCCCGCATTCAGAGGACTAAATGCGGCGGTTGGCACTCCGAACTCCCGCATTTAGTCCTCTGAATGCGGGACGGGGACGAAGGCGCCGGAGGTGGCGGCGACCGCCACCGCCCGCGCGCTGACCCGCGCCTCCGCCACCGTGACGCTTTCCCGCGACAGGAAGAGCCGGTAGAAGATCGGCCCGCACACCGCCCGCACCAGCTCGTCGCCATCCGTGCCGGAGGGGATCTCGCCCCGCGCGACGGCCCGTTCCGCGATCGGCACCATGCGCACGTGCCGGTCGGCGTAGAAGTCGTGCAGTGCCTCGGCCGCTTGCGGCGACTGGAACGCCGCCAGTACCGACGCCGTCGGCAGCTCCTTCAGCGCGGGCTCGGTGAAGTACCGCACCACTTCCGCGGCCACTTCGTACAGATCGTTTTCGAGCGACCCGGTGTCTGGTGCCTTCCAGTCGTCCTCCGCGCCCATCTGCAGCGCGGCGGCGACGAGCCCGTCCGGGGAGGACCAGCGCCGGTACACCGTGGTCTTGTGCACGCCGGACCGCTCGGCGACCGCCTCCACGGTCAGTTCGCCGAACCCGCGTTCGGCCAGCAGATCGAGGGTGGCGTGCAGGACGGCCTGGCGCGTGCGCTCGGTCCGGCCGCCGGGCCGCTGGGTACCGGAGGTTGCCAATTGCTACTCCTGTTGCGTTAGTGTGGCCAGTATGTCAGACCCAGCGAAGATCGCCGAACTCATCGGGGACGCCAGGATCGTCGCCATCGGCGAGAACAACCACCACATCCACGAGTTCGGCGACCTGCGCAATCGTTTGCTCCGCCACCTCGTCGAGCGGCACGGCTTCCGCGTCGTGGCGTTCGAATCCGGATTCGCCGAAGGGAAGCTCGTCGAAGACTGGCTGAAGGGCGCCCCCGGGGACGTCGCCGACATCGGTCGCGACGGGTTCACGTTCTCGCTCGGGGAGTCGCCCGAGGCGCACGAAATGCTGACGTGGCTCCGTGAACGGGGCGACGTCGCGTACTACGGCCTCGACGTACCGAGTTCCGCGGGCTCGCCGGTGCCGTCGCTCGACGCCGTCCGCGCCTATCTGTCCACTGTGGACGAGAATGCCACGGGCCTGGTCGACGCGGCCATCGAGGCGACCAAGGGATACGCGTCGGTCAGCAGCGCGGAGGCGCCCGCCAAGTACACCGCCCTCGACGACGCGGCCAAGGACAAGGCGACCGCGGCGCTCACGCGGCTCAAAGCGCACCTCACCTCGCTGCGTCCCGTCTACGGGGACACCGCCGTCGCGGAGCATCACGTCGAAGGCGCGCTGCGCGTCGACGCGTACCTCGCCGAGGTCGCCGCGATGATGTCCGGCGACGCACCCGCCCTGCAGAGCGGTTCGCGCGACGCGTACATGGCCGACACCGTCCGGCTGATCCGGCGGCTTCACGGTGACGACACGAAGATCGTCGTGATGCTCCACAACGGACACCTCCAGCGCGTGCCGTTCTCGCCGTTCCCCGGCCTCACCTCGCCGTCGGCCGGTACGCATCTGGCCGCGGAATTCGGCGAAGACTACTTCGCGCTCGGGCTCACCGCGGTCGAGGGCGAGACCACCGGGCTCAAGCCGGACGCGACCGCTCGGCTCGGGTTCACCGTGTACCGCCAAGACCTCGAAGCACCGGTGGACGGCAGCGTCGAGACCGAAGGCCCCGGCCTGGTGGGCCTCCGCGCGCGCCGCGGCACCGAGGGACCCCAGAGCATCCGGCACGCGCACCTGTTCAACCCCGTCGACGTCGTGGAGGCGTTCGACGCGCTGGTCTGCTTCCCGAAATCGACGGTCAGCGCCCATATCGGCCAAGACCAGTCGAACGGGTGACACTCCGGGGTTGCCGCCCCGCAGGCACAGGCGTAGAGCCAAGGCATGATCATTCGACTGGTACGGATCATGGCCGCGCTGGCGCTCCTCGTGCTGGTGGCGCAGCCCGCCTCCGCGACGGAAGTCCAGCAGAACCCGCCGAACTGGGGGCTGGACCGGATCGACCAGCGAACCGGCCTCGATCAGCTCTACCACTACGAGACCGACGCCAAGGACGTCACGGTCTACGTGATCGACAGCGGGGTCGACGCGGCGCATCCGGACTTCGGCGGCCGCGTCAAACCCGGTAAGGACTTCCTGAACGGCGGCACGGACACCACCGACACCAACGGTCACGGCACGTATCTGGCCGGTGTCGCCGCTTCGAGGACCTTCGGCGTCGCGAAGGCCGCGCAGATCGTCCCGGTCCGGGTGATCGACGCACAGGGCGGCGGCGCGACGGACAAGATCATCGCGGGTATCGACTGGGTGACGCAGAACGCACAGCAGCCCGCCGTCGCCGTCCTCGGTATCGGCGGCGCGGCCAACGACCAGCTCGACGCCGCCGTCCGGGCACTCGCGGCGGTCGTCCCGATCGCCCTCCCCGCGGGCGGCGAGGCCACCGACGCGGGGAAGTTCTCACCCGGCCGGGTCACCGAGGCGCTCACCGTCGGCTCGACCGACGCCAGTGACCAGGTCGGGTCGACGTCGAACTACGGCGAGGTCGTCGACCTGTTCGCCCCCGGCGTCGACGTGCCGGGACCCAACGCCGGCGGGAGCGGCGGCCGGGTGCTCAGCGGCACGTCGTCGGCCGCCGCGCACGTCGCCGGGGTGGCCGCGCTGTACCGCGCCCTGCACCCGGACGCGCCGGCGCCGGACGTCGCGAAAGCACTCGTCGACCTCGCCTCGGTCGACGTGCTGACCGGGGTCCACGAGGGCACCGCGAACAGGTTGCTGCAGAGTCCCGGAGCGCAACTCAGCCGGGGATGATGTCCATCACCTGGGCAACAACTCCCGCCCTGCGGGAGCAAGCAGGTAACGTGCCTCACCTACCGATCCGATGATGGGAAGGACCGGCATGTTCCGCAAGGTACTGGTCGCCAACCGGGGTGAGATCGCCATCCGCGCGTTCCGCGCCGGATTCGAGCTCGGCGCGGGCACGGTGGCTGTGTTCCCGCACGAAGACCGCAATTCGCTCCACCGGCTGAAGGCCGACGAGGCCTACGAGATCGGCGAACCCGGTCACCCGGTGCGGGCCTATCTGTCGGTCGAGGAAATCGTGGCGGCCGCCAAGAAGGCGGGCGCCGACGCCGTTTACCCCGGCTACGGCTTCCTCTCCGAGAACCCGGACCTCGCGCGCGCGTGCGAGGACGAAGGCATCACCTTCGTCGGACCGAGCGCGGACATCCTCGAGCTGACCGGCAACAAGGCCCGCGCGGTCAAGGCCGCCCGCGACGCCGGTGTGCCGGTGCTGGGTTCTTCCGAACCGTCCTCCGACGTCGACGCGCTGATCGCCGCCGCCGAGGAGATCGGCTTCCCGGTGTTCGTCAAGGCGGTCGCCGGCGGTGGCGGGCGCGGTATGCGCCGCGTCCAGGACCCCGCGCAGCTGCGCGAGTCCATCGAGGCCGCCGCGCGCGAGGCCGAGTCGGCCTTCGGCGACCCGACGGTGTTCATCGAGAAGGCCGTCGTCGAGCCCCGCCACATCGAGGTCCAGATCCTCGCCGACGGCGCGGGCAACGTGATCCACCTCTTCGAGCGCGACTGCTCGGTCCAGCGGCGGCACCAGAAGGTCGTCGAGCTGGCCCCGGCGCCGAACCTGTCCCAGGAACTGCGCGACCGGATCTGCGCCGACGCGGTGAAGTTCGCCCGCCAGATCGGCTACCGCAACGCCGGCACCGTCGAGTTCCTGCTCGACCGGGACGGCAACCACGTCTTCATCGAGATGAACCCGCGCATCCAGGTCGAGCACACGGTGACCGAGGAGGTCACCGACGTCGACCTCGTCCAGTCGCAGCTGCGCATCGCCTCCGGCGAGACCCTCGACGACCTCGGCCTGTCGCAGGACACGGTGTACCTGCGCGGTGCCGCGCTGCAGTGCCGCATCACCACCGAGGATCCCGCCAACGGCTTCCGCCCGGACACCGGGATGATCAGCGCCTACCGCTCGCCCGGCGGTTCCGGTATCCGCCTCGACGGCGGGACGGCGTTCGCCGGTACCGAGATCAGCGCGCACTTCGACTCGCTGCTGGTGAAGCTCAGCTGCCGCGGCCGCGACTTCAAGACCGCCGTGGGCCGCGCCCGCCGCGCGGTCGCCGAGTTCCGGATCCGCGGTGTGGCCACGAACATCCCGTTCCTGCAGGCGGTTCTCGACGACCCGGACTTCCGCGAAGGCCGCGTCACGACGTCGTTCATCGAGGAGCGCCCGCATCTGCTCACCGCGCGCCATTCGGCCGACCGCGGCACCAGGCTGCTGACCTACCTCGCCGACAAGACGGTCAACAAGCCGAACGGCGAGCGTCCGCGCACCCTCGACCCGCAGGTGAAACTGCCGAAGCTGCCCAAGGGCCTCGAACCGGCGCCCGGCTCGAAGCAGAAGCTCACCGAACTGGGCCCGGAGGGCTTCGCCCGGTGGCTGCGGGAGTCGCCGACCATCGGCGTCACCGACACCACCTTCCGCGACGCGCACCAGTCGCTGCTCGCCACCCGCGTGCGGACGAAGGATCTGCTCGCCGTCGCGCCGATCGTCGCGCGGACCACGCCGCAGCTGCTCTCGCTGGAGTGCTGGGGCGGGGCGACCTACGACGTCGCGCTGCGGTTCCTCGCCGAGGATCCGTGGGAGCGGCTGGCGAAGCTGCGGGAAGCGGTGCCGAACATCTGCCTGCAGATGCTGCTGCGCGGACGCAACACCGTCGGCTACACGCCGTACCCCACCGAGGTGACCAACGCCTTCGTCGAGGAGGCGACGGCGACCGGGATCGACATCTTCCGGATCTTCGACGCGCTCAACGACGTCGAGCAGATGCGCCCGGCGATCGAAGCCGTCCGCGAGACCGGATCCGCCGTGGCCGAGGTGGCGCTCTGCTACACCTCGGACCTGTCGGACCCGGCCGAAAAGCTGTACACGCTGGACTACTACCTCAAGCTGGCGGAGCAGATCGTCGGCGCGGGGGCGCACGTCCTGGCCATCAAGGACATGGCGGGCCTGCTGCGGGCGCCGGCGGCGGCACGGCTGGTTTCCGCGCTGCGCAAGGAATTCGACCTTCCAGTGCATATCCACACGCACGACACCGCGGGTGGCCAGCTGGCGACGTACCTCGCCGCGATCCAGGCCGGGGCGGACGCCGTCGACGGTGCCGTCGCGTCCATGGCGGGCACGACGTCGCAGCCGTCGCTGTCCGCGATCGTGGCGGCCACCGATCACTCGGACCGGCCGACCGGGCTGGACCTGCAGGCCATCGGCGACCTGGAGCCGTACTGGGAGAGCGTGCGCAAGATCTACGCGCCGTTCGAGGCCGGGCTCTCGTCGCCGACCGGGCGGGTTTACCACCACGAGATCCCGGGCGGTCAGCTGTCGAACCTGCGCACGCAGGCGATTTCGCTGGGTCTCGGCGAGCGGTTCGAGGACATCGAGGCGATGTACGCGGCCGCGGACAAGATCCTCGGGCATCTGGTCAAGGTCACGCCTTCGTCCAAAGTGGTCGGTGACCTCGCGCTGCACCTCGTCGGCGCGGGTGTCTCGCCGTCGGACTTCGAGGCGGAGCCGAACAAGTTCGACATCCCCGACTCGGTGATCGGCTTCCTGCGCGGCGAACTGGGCGACCCGCCCGGTGGCTGGCCGGAGCCGTTCCGTACCAAGGCTCTCGAAGGCCGGGCGCAGCCGAAGCCGGTGCAGGAACTGTCCGAAGAGGACCACAAGGGACTCGCCGAGGACCGGCGCCGGACGCTGAACCGGCTGCTGTTCCCCGGGCCCACGAAGGACTACGAGGCGCACCGCGAGCAGTACGGCGACACCTCTGTCCTGCCGTCCAAGGACTTCTTCTACGGCCTGCGGCCGGGCGAGGAGTACTCGGTCGACCTGGAACAGGGTGTCCGGCTGCTGATCGAGCTGGAGGCCATCGGCGAGGCCGACGAACGCGGTCTGCGCACGGTGATGTCCACGCTCAACGGCCAGCTGCGCCCGATCCAGGTCCGCGACACCTCGATCGCGTCGGACATCCCGGCGACGGAGAAGGCCGCCAAGGGCGACCCGAAGCAGATCGCCGCGCCGTTCGCGGGCGTGGTCACGCTGCAGGTGGCGGAGGGCGACGAGGTCGAGGCGGGTGCCACGGTCGCGACCATCGAGGCGATGAAGATGGAGGCCTCGATCACCGCGTCGACCGGCGGCAAGGTGTCGCGGCGCGCGATCAACGCCGTCCAGCAGGTGGAAGGCGGGGACCTGCTGCTCGTCCTGGAGTGATTCGCGCGTGAAGGCCCCCTTCCCTCGGCTCAGCCGCGGGAAGGGGGCCTTCACGCGGCTGCGTCCGGGACTCGGTGTCGCGAAAGCCACTTTCGGGACATCAGACGTCGCGAAAGTGGCTTTCGCGACATAGTCGCCGGGCTCACGGGTGACCGTCGATCCCAGCCTTCGCCGACGTTGCGAAAGCCACTTTCGCAACCTTCAACGTTGCGAAAGTGGCTTTCGCAACCTCGGCACCTCGGTCCGGCCTTCACGCGCTTGCGGCCGTCGCTAACGTGGACCGGGTGCTGATCAACGCCGTACCCCAGTTCCAGGGCGCATTGACCGAGCGGGCGCCGGAGTTGCCCGAGGGCTGCGTCGCGCTCGCCGAGCTCGCGGGTCACGTGCTGGGCGTGCCGGTGCACCACATCCGGCAGACGCGCGAGACCTCACCCGCGGTCGACGGCATCGCCAACCGCGCGGTGCTCACCGGCGCGAACCGGGCCGCGCAGCTCGCCGCGCTGGAGGCGCCGGGCGGGCCGGTGCTCACCATCGGCGGGGACTGCGGAGTCGAGCTGATCCCGATCGGCGTCGCGCGCTACCGCTTCGGGCCGGGACTCGGCGTCGCCTGGTTCGACGCGCATTCCGACCTCAACACCGCGGAGACGTCGCCGTCGGGCGCGTTCCACGGCATGGTGCTGCGGTCGCTGCTCGGCGAGGGCGATCCGGAGTTCGCCGCGAATCCGCCGGTCGAACCGGGGCGCGTCGTCCTCGCGGGGACGAGGGCCTTCGACGACGCCGAGCGGGCCGTGGTCGAGCGCGGGCTCGTCGTCGAGACGGCCGACGTCGCCGCCGGGCTGGCCGATTCGGACAAGGTGTACGTCCATCTCGATCTCGACGTGCTCGATCCGGCGGAGTTCGACGGGCTGAACTATCCGGAGCCCGGCGGCTTGACGATCGAACGTCTGGTGGCGATGCTTCGCGGGCTGAGCGGTTTCGAGGTCGTCGGCGCGGGGATCACCGAATGCGTCGGCACCGAGGTCCGCGTGCTGGCCCCCGTGCTCGAAGCACTCGGTGAATTGCTCACCGGAAAGCAGTGACGCTGCGTCACGGTCGCATCCACTTCGGCCGTTCGTACGTACCGCGCGAGGCGTTTGCCGGGCACTTGTCATCAAAATTCAGGGCCGCCCGGTGATTTTGTCACGATGGTGACAAGAAATCGGTTTCTTCTGCGAAAGGTGACACATTCACGGGCGACTTCGCGATGTGTTCGTTGTCACCCCACGACGATCGTGGGATGTCGGGACGCTGGGCGGAGCAAAGGAGCTGCGATGTCGGTGGAGCGCGGAATCGAACACGCTGCGCAGCCTCCCGCGGCACTTCCCCGCAAACTCGCCGACATTTTGCGACCTGAGCTCGGCAGTCTCGCCAACGAGATCGTCGACGAGATCCGGGCGACCATCCCCGCGTACGCGCGTCCGCTCGACGGGCCCTACGGCAAGTCGATCCGCGCGGGCGTCGAGTACGCGATCACGCTCTTCGTCGCCCAGATCGCGGATCCCACCGTCTCCAAGGAACAGTCGCACGAGGTCCACCATCGGCTGGGGCAGAACGAGATGCGGGAAGGCCGCAGCCTCGACACCCTCCAGTCGGCGTACCGGGTCGGTGCCCGGGTCTCGTGGCGGCGCATCATGCGCGTCGGCCGCCGCAGCGGGCTCTCGTCCGCGGTGATGTCGCAACTGGCCGACGCGATGCTCGCGTTCATGGACGAACTCGCGTCCGTCGCGCTGGACGGCTACCTCGAAGCGAAGGCCCGCACCGCCGGCGCGCTGGACACGTGGCGCCGCAAACTGCTGCATCTGGTGCTGGAGACCCCGCCCGCGCCGTCGAAGGCGATCGCGGAACTCGCGCAGCTGACCGGCTGGACGGTGCCCGACCGCGCCACCCCGGTGGTGCTGCACCCGATCGGCGAGACCGTCAGACCCCGGCGGCACAACGCCGTGGATTCGGACGTCCTCGCCGAACTCGACTGCGCTGAGCCGCGTCTGCTCGTCCCCGGCGAGATCTCGATCGCCCGCCTGGCCACCCTGCAGGCCGCGCTGCCGGAGTACCGGCTGTCGATCGGCCCGTGCCGTCCGCTGGATTCCGTCGCCGATTCCCTCCGCTGGGCGCGCGAGGCCCTGCTCCTTTCCGAGCGCGGCATCATCCAGGCCCGCCGGGTGATCCGCGCCGAAGACCATCTCGCCACCCTGCTCGTGAACGCCGACACCGCGCTGACCTGCCAGCTGCGCGATCGGCTGTTCGCCCCGCTCGCCGACATGACCGGGAAGCAGCGGGAACGGCTGCTCGAAACCCTCCGTGCGTGGCTCGACAGCCAGGGCAACGTCGTCGAGATCGCCGAGCGGCTCCAGGTGCATCCGCAGACCGTCCGGTACCGCATGCGGCAGCTGCAGGCGACCTTCGGCGAGCACCTGCGCGACCCGGGGGCGCGGTTCGAGATGGAGCTCGCGCTGCGGGCCGGGGCCGCGCCCGCCGGTTACGTGTTGCCGGAGGTGCTGCCGTCGCCGCGTAAGAGTCCACAGTGGACGCCGAGCGGGTCGTAGGGGTGCGCCTGGATGTCATGAAAGGGTCGTTCAGGACGAAAAACGTCCTGAACGACCCTTTCATGACACGCGTCAGCGGCCCGCCGGCGGCTCGACGTTCGGGCACTTGCGCTCGGGGTCCCAGGTCAACCCGACCTGGTTGACCCCGACACAAGCCTGGTTCCCCGGCCCCGAAGCCATCCCGGTCAACAGCGAGTCGAGATCCTCCTTCGCGCCGCAGCCCGAGAACGGGGGGAGCGTGAAGTCCCGATAGGCGGGATCCGTCCACTTCGGATCGGTGCGCACCACGCCGCCGGTGAACATCCCGTACTTCTCCCCGCGGAGGTTGATCTTGATCGGCTCGGCGGTGAGGCAGTGGTCGCCGACGTCGAGGGCGACCCCGTTGACGGTGACCCCGCTCAGTTTCCCGTAGACCTTGAGCGGGGTGAGGACGGTCGAACTGCCCTCCGGTTCCGGGATCGAAACGCCGTCCACATCGATGATGTGATTACCGGTCGCGTAGTCCTCCGGCAGCAGTTCCATGGTCGCGGTGATCGGGACGAAGCCGAAACCGAGGAAGCTCAGCTTGCTCGGCGGCATCATGACGGAGCCGGTGATCTTGCCGGGCCCTTCGGTGTTCTCCAGGTCGACGTGCCACACCGCGTTGACCATGAACGCGGGCTTCAGCCGGGCGAAGGCGCCGAGCTTCGTGATCGACGACGTGCCCTGCAGTTCGAACGGCTGCAACGCGATCGGATAGAGGGCGTTGGCCTGGACGTCGTCCGCGGCCCGCGCGTCGGCACCGGGTTTCTTCTGCTCGCCGGGTTTGCCGGACTGCGGCTTGGGTTTTCCGAGCGGCAGGAGCGCGACACTGCCGAGCAGCGTGTTCTGGTCCGGCGTCTGGGTGCAGGTGATCGGTTTGAGCGGCGTCTCCGCGGCGGTCAGCGCGAGCGACGGCGCGCCCGTGCTCAGCCGCAGTTCGGACGGCACCTTCAGCAGGATGTCGGGGACGGTGCCCTTCGCGACCAGCTTCAGTTCGCCGGTGGCGGGCACCTTCGTCGCCGGGATCGTCACGGACACCGGGATCGGGGTCTTCTTGTCCCCGTTCGCGGCCGTGAGTTCGACGGTCGCGCCACCCGTGACCTCGGCGACGGGGCCGAGCGATCCCTCGCCGATCGTGAAGGTCAGCGAGAAGTCCTTGATCTGAACGGGTTTCCCGGTCGGGACGACTTTCGGCAGCGTCGCCTGGACGTCCATGGTGACCGGCCGTTCCCCGGCGGGATCCGGGAAGACACAGGTGTTCGCGAGGCTCTGACGCGCGGACGTGGTGCCCTGCAAGGGGGCCGGCGGCGGTGTGTCCGGATCGGTCGCGGCCGAAGAGGACAGTGCCCCGCTCACACCCACGAGCAGGATGACGCCCGCCAGAACGGGAAACCTCCCGAGTGCCCGGCGAACCTGCTGCGTCATGGATGTTCCTCTCGTGCCTCGTGCGGATGGAGACCGTGCGGGGCGGGCGTCCCCGCCCCGCACGGGTGGTTCATCAGGTGATCGGGATCGCCGGGCTGAACGCGCGGTTCTGCGCCGGGTTGGTGTTCTTCACCGTGCAGTTGAAGTTCCACGCCGTCCAGGTGCCGTCCTTCTTGTGGAAGTCCAGCGGGGCGTTGATCGTGGTGCCGAGGGAGATCACGCCCGAGCCGGGAGCGCCCGCGGTCAGCGTCGGAACACTGGTGCCGGCGTCCTGGACGATGTTGAACGACCGGGGGCCCGGCACGTACGGGTTGATCTGGGTCGGAACGTCCAGGTTGGTCACCGTCGCCGACGCCGGGGTGGCGTTGGTGGCGGTGATCGGCATGTTGGCCTTGCCGCGGACACCGTCGTAGTTGGCGGCGTTGAGCAGCGCGTTGATGGTCGCGTTGATCGTCGCGGTGCCGCCGACACTCGACGGAGTGGCGGTGCCGCCGGAGGCGACCGAGTCCGGCCCGACGAAGTTCGCCTTCACGTCCAGCTGCTGCTGGCCGATGCCGGGGAAGTTGCACATGTAGGCGACGGTGCCGGTGGCGTAGGTGGTCGCGGCGCCGGCCGTGCCGGCGGTGAGCACGGCGACGGCGCCGAGCACGATTCCGGTGGTGGCGACGCCTGCCGACAACTTGCCAAGTCTGCGGGACATACCTGTCATCTCCTTTGATCCAGTTTACGTCTCGGGCGGCTTTCCCCATGCGCCTTTCGGCGGATTTTTCTGATCAAATATGCTCGACTCGAGCGGCTTTCTCGGTGGTGGGGTAAACCGAGGTTACCCGCGAGTTATGTACGTAACAAGGATTCATGTCGACATGTTTCGAAGTGGGTGAGACGCCCGTTCTTTCTTGTCAGCGGGCGCTGAATGCGATTATGAAGTTTGTCCGTGGATGACAAAGAGGCGGCCGATCGGTGCAGCCGGGTTAACATTCGGCGCATGTCTTCCGAGAATCGACGATCGGCATCACGACGGGTAGCGGGCGTCGCGATTACCGTAATGATCGCAACGGTTTCCCTTTGCGGTACGGCGAGTGCCGCGCAGACCGGCGAAGCGCGGCCATGGGGGAGCAACGACTACGGGCAGGGGACCATACCGGCCGCCGCGCTCGGCGCCAGTGCGGTCTCCGCCGGCGCGATCACCCATCTCGCGCTCAAGGACGGCGGGGTGATCGCCTGGGGGAACGACAGTTACGGCCAGCTGGCGGTTCCGGCGGCGGCCACGTCCGGCGTCTCGGCGATCGCCGCGGGCTGGGCGCACGAACTCGCGCTGAAGAACGGCGGCGTGATCGCCTGGGGCAACGGCTTCTACGGTCAGAACGTCGTGCCGCCGTCCGCGACCTCGGGGGTCACGGCGATCTCCACCAGCGCGTACTTCAACCTGGCGCTCAAAACGAACGGCAGCGTGGTGAGTTGGGGTTCGCGGACCACTGTCCCCGCGACCGTCTCCTCCGGGGTCACCGCGATCTCGGCGGGCGGCGACCATGGGCTCGCGCTGAAGAACGGCGGCGTCGTCGCCTGGGGCAGCAACGGAAAGGGCCAGATCACGGTGCCCGCGGCGGCGACCTCCGGGGTCAGCGCGGTCTCGGCGGGGCTCCGGCACAGCATCGCGCTGAAGAACGGCGGCGTGCTCGCCTGGGGTGACAACTTCTACGGCCAGGCCACAGTTCCCCCGGAAGCACAGTCCGGCGTGGTCGCCATCGACGCGGGCTTCAACCACAACGTGGCGCTGAAGGCCGACGGCAGCGTCTTCGCCTGGGGCAGCAACGTGAAGTCCGAAAGCCGTGACACCAGCACGGAACCGCCGACGGACTTCTGGAAGTTCTCCGGCGTGTGCGCTCCGGTCTACGCCGTTTCCGCCGGTGACAGCACCGGCGTCGCGCTGGTCGACCCCGCGGCGCCGTACTTCTGCTGACTTTCCGTGAAGGCCTCCTTGAGGGACCCAGGGTCCCTCAAGGAGGCCTTCACGGACTTGAGCGTCAGGACAGGTTCGACTTCATGCTCAGGTTGATCGTGTTGTCGGGACCGGAGATCAACGCCCCCAGCGCGAGGTCGTTGATGAAGCAGTCCTTGAACTCGGGGATGGTGAACGTCCCCGAGGACGGGATGGTCGGCGCGAACAGGTCGACGTTCTTCGACACCAGCGTCAGGTCGAGCGGTTTGACCGTCTTGCAGGCGTTCGGCACCGTCGGGAGCGGGATGACCGGCCAGAACAGGCCGACCACGATGTTGTCGATCAGCATGTTCGCCTGCGAGTGCGTGGTCAGGTCGCCGTTGGCCAGCGTGCCGGTGACCGGGCCGGTCGGCTCGATCCGCACGCGGGCCTTGATCTTGAAGACCCCCGAGACCAGCGAGATGTTCGCCGTCGACGGCGGCAGGGCCAGATCGCCGCGGATGCCGACGTTGTCACCGTCGATGACCAGCGCGCCGTTGAGCTGACCCGGGCCGAGGGCGAGGGTGCCGCCGGTCTTCTTCACCGTGGTCGTCCCGGTGACGGTGTAGGACACCGGGATCTCCACCGGGTCGTCCGCCAGTGCCGGGGTCGCGGCGAGGCTGCCCGCCATGGCGAGCGCGGACGTGAGCGCGACGACCGTGCCGAGACGGCGACGGGCTGTTTTAGGGCGCGTTCGACCGAACATGGGATTCTCCTCGTTTTCTCTCCTGGTTTACAAAGCGGATTACCTGGGGACGAGATCGGTGATGACCCAGTTGTCGCCTTCGCGTTCCGCGGTGATCGAAAGCTGTGCCGCGGCCGTCGTCGAAGAATTGTTGTCGGCCCGGACGGCCGCTTGATCGAGGAATACCAGCAGCCTCGCTTTACCGCCGCCGAGTTCTCCGACGGCGGATGAGGAGACCCGGGTGGTGAGGACCAGGTTCTGGGCCGGAGCCTTTTCCCTGACTTGGGCGAACAACCGGTTGTAGGACTCCAGTGCCTTTCCTCTGAGCACCGCGGCGGCCGCCTTTTCGGTGACGTCGGTCCGGTCGTAGGAATAGGAGAAGATCTTGTCGAGCGCCACCGTCACCGCGGAGTTCACCTCGGCCGTCGTGCCGACGTCGGTGAGCGCGGTGTTGGCCGCCGACGGCGTCGCCGAGACCGACCTCGCCTCCAGCGTGAACCACACCCCGGCCGCGACCAGCACGGCCGCCGCGACCAGCAGGATCAGTGACAGATCCGGTCGGCGGGACGGCTTCCCGGGGGCCTCTTCGGTGGTCTCTTCGGCCGGGGTCTCGGGCTCGGTTTCCGCAGCGACATCGGCGCCGGTCCCGGTGTCGGCCGTGGCGGTCATCGCGCACCCACCGGCAGCTGGTCGAGCGCGCTGAGCTTCCAGCCCTCGTCCGTCCTGGTCAGCCCGGCGGCGAAGCGGTTGCGTTTCGTCGTCGGCGCCGCGCCTTCCTTCGCCATCGTGATCTCCACCGATGCCAGCATCTTGGCCGTTCCCGCGTGGTCGTCGAGTTCGCTGATCGCCGCGTCGAGCACCTTGCCCGTCGAGACCGTCGCGTCCTTGGTGAGCGTCCGCCTCGTCGCGTCGTCGGCCTTGCCCAGCTGATCGCGCAGCGGACCGGTGGACGCGGCGAGCCAGTCGGCGATGCCCTGGTCGACGCGGTGATGGTCGAGGCTGGTCAGCCGGGCGACGAGTTCGCGTCCGGACTTCAGCGCTTCGTCACGCGTGTTCCCGTAGGACACGGCCTCGGAAGCCGTCGCGGTGAACCAGGTGTACCCGGCCCACCCCGCGAACGCGCAGGCCGCGGCGAACACCGCGATCGCGATCTTCAGTTTCGCAGCCACAACATCTCCTCGAGGCTGGTGGACGTCGGCTGGCCGTCGGCGCCGAAGCCGCCGGGGATCGCGGCGGGCGGGACGCCGCCCTTCGGCGCGTTCTGCGAGCCGCGGACCGAACTCGGGTTGCCCCGTTCGAGCGTGCACGCGGCACTCGTGTTGAACGGCAGCGGTGAGAGATCCGCGCTGTCGCGGATCTTCGTGCCCTCGTAGCCCTTGGTGCACGGCATCGGGTCGAAGAAGGTCAGGACCAGCCCGATCTTCCCGGACTGCTCGTCGACGGCCGCGTCGACCGCGGACACCGCCTTCGGGGTGTTGATCAGCAGCTGCCGGAGGCCGTCGGTGCGGGCCGAGAACACGTGTGACGTGGTGAGCAGGTTCGCCAGCAGGATCGGCAGGCCCGGCTCGTTGTCCTTCAGCAGCCCGGAGAGCTGCGTCGCCGCGTCGGGCGCCGTCGCGATCAGCCGCCGCAGGTCACCGTCCGAACGGGACAACTGCTCGGCGAACTGCTTGGCGTTGCCGCTGAACTGCCGCCAGGCCTGCGACGAGTCGACCTGCGTCTTCAGCACGGTCGAGCCGTCGGTGATCAGCTTCTCCGTCTGCGGCAGGTGATCCGACGCCTGTTTGGTGAAGTCGGTGGTGGAGTCCAGCAGCACCTGCAGGTTCGCGCCGGAACCGCGCAGGGCGTTGTCGAGTTCGTCGACCACGATCCGCAGATCCTCGGTCGGCACGGACGCGGTCAGCGAGTCCAGATCGGTCAGCAGATTCTGCACCGGCAGCGGCACGGTCGTCGCCTCGCGCGGGATGACCGAACCCTCGGCGAGGAACGGCCCGTCGCCGGTGCGGGGTTGCAGGTCGACGAACTGCTCGCCGACCGCGGACCGGTTCGCCACGACCGCCTTCGAGTTCGCGGGGATCGGCGGCGCGTCGTCGTCGATCAGCAGATCCGCATCCATCCCGCCGTCGGTGAGCCGCAGTTCGCCGACCCGGCCGACGGCGACGCCCCGGTAGGTCACCTCGCCGTTGGTGAACAGGCCCCCGCCGTCGGTCAGCGCGAGCTTCACGGTGTACCCGCCCGCCCCGAAGAGCCTGCCGAGCCCCGCGTAGTTCGCCCCGACGAACGCCGTCGTCGCCAGGGCGAGGATGACGAACGCGAGCACCTGGATCCGGACACGGGCGGTGAGCATCAGCTACCTCCGGAGGACGGCAGCGGCAGGGTCGGGAGCCCCGGCGGGACCCCTTCGCCGGGGGGAGGGAGTTCGACGCCCGGTGCGGGGATCATCGTGGCGTAGACGTTCAGGTAGTCGCCCTTGATCCCGTCGCGGACGGCGTCGGTGAACGGGAACGTCGGCAGGATCTCCAGCGACTTGGGCAGGCTCTCGCCGGCGTCGGCCAGCCGTTTCAGGATCGGCGCGAGCGCGGTGAGGTCCGCGACGAGATCGGCGCGGCTCTTCTTGATCACGTCGACGCCGACCCCCGAGAGCCGGTCCAGCGACTGCAGCATCGAGACGAGCTGGGTGCGCTGATCGGAGAGGCTCTGGAGGCCGGGGGTGAGATCGGTGAGCGCGCCTTCGACCTGCTTCTTCCGGTTCGCCAGCGTGGCCGAGAGGCGGTTGAGCCCGTCGAGCGCCGAGGTGATCTCGGAGCGGTGGGAGTCCAGGTTGGACACCAGCTGCTCCACAGTGGACAGGAACGAGCGGATCTCCTCCTCGTTTCCGTCCATCACCTTCGACAGTTCGCGGTTGATGGTCTGCAACTGGCCGATCCCGCCGCCGTTGAGCAGCAGGGACAGCGCGCCGAAGATCTCCTCGAACTCCGGGTTGCGGTTCGTGCTCGCGACGGGGATCACCCCGCCGTCGCCCAGCCTGCCCTCGGCCTTCGCGGCGCTCGGGGCGAGTTCGATGAACTTCTCGCCGAGCAGGCTGGACTGCCGCAGCCGCGCGATGGCGTTGGCGGGCAGCTGCACGTCGCCGTTGACCGCCAGCACGGTCTCGGCCGTCCAGCCGTCTTCGGCGAGCCTGATCGTCTCGACCCGGCCGACCGGGACGTCGCCGACCTTCACCGCGGCCTGCGGGACCAGATCGAGCACGTCGGCGAACTGCACGGTCACCCGGTACGGATGGTCCCCGATGTCCGCGCCGCCGGGCAGCGGCAGGTCGTAGACGCCCTTGAAGTCCGAAGAGCAGGCGGTGAGCGCGACACAGCACGCGGCGAGCGCGGCGATCGCCCGTTTCGTGGCCATCAGCGCCCCCCGGTGTAGGTGTCGCCGGCGACGGGCAGCGGGAGTGGGGCGTATTCGAGCATGTTGCCGCGGCTCTGCAGCTTGCCGGTCTTCGGGTCGACGGCTTCGAGCACGTTCGTCACCGCCAGCGGGATCGTGTCGAGGGTCTCGGCGAGCGCGGCGCGTTTGTCGACCAGTGTCCCGGTCGTCACCGCGAGCTTGTCCACATTGGACTTGATCAGCGCGCGGTTCTCCTTGATGAACTGCTGGATCTCCGCGAGCGCACTACCGAGGCCGTTGAGCGCGCGGGCGAGCTCGTCCTTGTTCGCGGCCAGTGTCCCGGTCACCGAGGCGAGCTGCTTGTTGACCTCGCTGACGTTGCGGTCGTTGGTCGCCAGCATCGAGGTGAACCGCTGCAGCTCGTCGACCGTGGCGAACAGGTTCTGCGAGTTCCCGGACAGGGTCCTGGCGAGGTCGGCGAAGTTGCGCACCGACTCGTTGAACGGTTTGCCGTTGCCCTGCAGGTTCTTCGCGCCGGTGCGCAGCAGCTCCGAAAGTGCGCCGTCGGCGTTCGCCCCCTTGGGGCCGAGCGCCTTGGCGAGGGTGTCGAGGCTGGAGTAGAGCTGGTCGAGTTCCACCGGGGTGCCGGTGCGCTCGACCGGGATCACCGCGCCGTCGTTCAGCCGGTTTCCCGCGCGGGTGAGCTTGGTGAACTGGACGTACCGGTCCGCCACCACGCTCGGCGCCACGACCAGGACGTTCGTGTCGGCGGCGATCGGTGCCGAGCCGTCGACGGTCAGCACGACCTTGACTCGCTCTCCTTCCGGGGCCACCGATTCCACCTGGCCGACCCGGACGCCGAGCACGCGCACGTCCGATCCACTGTAGACACCGACCGCACGTGAGAAGTACACGGTGACGCGGTCGAGCCCGCTGCCGGAGAAGATCCACCAGAGACCGCCGACGACGGCCAGCGCGAGCACGAGCGCGAGGGTGACGAATCTGCTGATCACCGGCCGCCTCCCGGGATCTTCGGGGTGCAGGGGTCCCGGTTCTCCGGGACGAGGCCGCAGAGGTAGCCGTCCACCCAGCGCCCGTTGCCGAGCGAGTTGTTCACCACGCGGAAGTACGGCGCGGCGAGGTCGAGGCTCTTGGCGAGATTGTCGTTCTGCCGCTGCAGGATGTCGGTCACCTCTCCGAGCTGTCTGAGCGCTCCGCCGAGCTGGTCCTTGTTGTCCTTCACCAGTCCCGAAAGCTGGGTGGCGAGCTGCTGCGAGCCGGTCAGCAGGTCGTGGATCGCCTGACGGCGGCGGTCCAGTTCGGTCAGCAGGAGGTTGCCGTTCGAGAGGAGCTTCGCGAAATCGTCGTTCGAGTTCGCGAGCGTGGTGGTGAGGCCGTGCGCGTTGGTCAGCAGGCTGGCGAGCTCGCTGTCCCTGGAGGACACGGTCTTCGACAGCGACGTCAGCCCTTCGAGCGCCTTCTTGATGTGCTCGGGCGAGTTCTTGAACGTGTCGGACAGCGTCGTGAAGCTCTCCGCGAGCTGATCGGTGTCGATCGCGCCCGCGGTGTCGGCCAGCCCGTTGAAGGCCTCGGTGACGTCGTAGGGCGTCACGGTCCTGGTACGCGGGATGATCTGCTTCGGGTTCTGCACCGTCTCGCCCGTCGGGCGCAGCGCGAGGAACTTCCGGCCCAGCAGGGTCTTGATCTTGATCTCGGCGGCGGTCTTGTCACCGACCCAGGCGTCCTTGACCCGGAAACTGACCACCACGTGGTCTTCGGCGAGCCGGACGTCGCTCACCTCGCCGACCTTGATCCCGGCGATGCGGACCTCGTCGTCCTGCTGCAGGCCCGCCGCTTCGGAGAATTCGGCCTGGTAGGTGGTCCCGGAGCCGATGATCGGCAGGTTCTCGTAGTTGAGCGTCGCGGTCAGCACCGCGGCCGCCACGGCACTGCCGACGAGACCGACGACGATCGGGTTCCGTTCCTTGAAGGGTTTCACGACGTGCACCTCTCCGCCGTCGCCGGGATCCCGCGGGGAGGCGTGGTCTTGAGGACGGCCGAGCACAGGTAGAAGTTCATCCACGATCCGTAGGAGCCGATCCGCCCCAGTTCGTTCAGCTTGCCGGGGAGGACGGTGAGGACGTTGTCGACTTCGGCCTTGGCCTCGTCGGTCGTCAGCTGACCGGAGAGCAGGCCCAGGCCTTCGATGCTGTCCTTGAGCGGCTTCCTGCCCTGGTCGAGCAGGCCGGCCGTGGCGGTGGTCAGTTCCGCGAGACCCGAGACGGCTTCCCCGATCTCGGTGCGGTCACCGGCGAGGCCGGTCACCAGCTCCTTCAGCGTGGAGACCAAAGTGGCCAGCGCGTCGCCCTTGCCGTTGATGCTCTTCAGCACCGTGTCGAGGTTCGTGATCACCTCGCCGATCACCTTGTCGCGGCCGGCGAGCGTGGTGGTCAGCGAACCGGTGTGCGCCAGCAGGCTTTCCACCGTGCCGCCTTCACCCTGCAGCACCTGGACGATCTCGCCGGAAAGCTGGTTGACGTCCTTGGGCGAGAGGGCCTGGAACAGCGGTTTGAAGCCGTTGAACAGTTCCGTGAGATCCAGCGCGGGTGTCGTGCGCTCCAGCGGGATCTCCGCGCCGGGCTCCAGGAGTTCGCGGGTGCCCTTGCCGCGTTCGAGTGCGATGTAGCGCTGGCCGACCATGTTGCGGTACTTGATCACCGCGGTGACGTCGGCGGGCAGCCTGCGCTGGGAGTCGAGGGAGAACTCGACGCGGGCCAGGCTGTGGTCGGCGATCTCCAGCGCTTCGATCTGGCCGACCCGCACCCCGGAGATCCGGACGTCGTCGCCGACGTTCAACGATGTCGCGTCGAGGAACTTGGCGCTGTAGTTCTTGGTGTCGCCGAGGCCGGTGTTCGTGATGGACACCGCCAGCAGCACCGTCGCCAGTGTCGTGACGACGACGAAGATCAGTCCCTTGATCAGGGGACTCACGAAATTCCTCATCGCAGGGTCACCTCCGTGCCCCGGTAGAGCGGGCCGACGAGCACGCTGCCCCAGGCGGGCACCTCGGCCGTCGGGACGCCCATGGACGGCGCGACCAGCGTGGAGATCAGCTCCCGCTCCTGCGGCGAGTTCGGCAGGCCGAGGTCGCCCTGCACACCCGGCAGCGCGGCGGTGTTCCCGTCGGTCGCCGCGATCCCTTGGCCGATCAGCCCGTTCGACGGATAGCAGCGTGGTTCACCGGTGGCGTTGTAGACCGGATCGTCCTTGCCGGGGACGTACTTGCCGCGAGGCTGGGTCACGACGATCTCCGCGTGCAGGCCGGGCTCGTCGGTTCCGGCGCCCAGCACCTTGTCCATCTGCGGCTTCAATTTGGCGAGCGCGTCGAGCGTGCAGGCGAAACTCGGCGAGTGCTTCGCGGCGACCTCGAGCGGCGCGCGGCTGTCGGCGGCGAGCGCGATGATGTTGGCGCGGTTGTTGGCGAGGAACGTCGTGACCTGCTGGGACGACGACGTCACCTGCTGGTACACCGACGCCAGCTCGGCCCGTTTCTCCTTGACCGTGTCGAGCGTGACGGCCGAGGCGCTCAGCGCGTCGAGCAGATCCGGCGCGATGTCGCCGTAGAGCTTCGAAACCGTGGCGAGGTCGCGGATGTTGTCGTTCAGCGCCGGGAGATTCGGGTTGAAATCCTTCAGATACGCGGCCGCCGTGGCGAGCGTGTCGCCGATCTGGTCGCCGCGGCCTTCCAGCGCGGTGGAGACCGTGGTCAGCGTCGTCGCGAGCTTCTGCGGCTGCACCGCCTTGAGCAGTGGCAACAGATTGTCGAAGACGCGCTCCAGCTCGATCGCGTTGGCCGAACGGTCCTGGGTGATCACGTCGCCCGAGCTCAAGGGATCGGCCTTCGATCCGTCCGGAATGGACAGTTGCACGTACCGCTCACCGAACAGCGTCTTCGGCACGAGCAGCGCGGACACGTTCTTCGGCAGCTGGGAAACCTTCCCCGGCTCCATGGCCAGGTCGATCTCCGCGCCGCCGGGCGTGGCACGGACGTCGCGGATCTCGCCGACCACCACGCCGCGCGCCTTGACCTGCCCGCCCGCGCGCAACTGGTTGCCGACGCGGTCCGCCTGCAGCGTCACCGGTACGGAGTCGACGAAATCCTTGCGGTAGATCTTGATCGACAGCAGCACGAGGGCGGACATCACCACGAGGAACAGCACCCCGGCCGTCCTGACCCCGGCTTTGCGCAGCCCGCGCCGGCTCATCCGGCCACCTGCACCGTCGTGGTCGCGCCCCAGATCGCGAGGCTGAGGAAGAAGTCCAGCACGCTGACCGCCACGATCGCGGTCCGTACACCACGTCCGACGGCGACGCCGACCCCCGCCGGGCCGCCGCTCGCGCGGAAGCCGTAGTAGCAGTGGGCGAGCACGATCACGACACTGAACACCAGCACCTTGCCGAACGACCAGAGCACGTCGCCGGGTGGCAGGAACAACAGGAAGTAGTGGTCGTAGGTGCCCGCGGACTGGCCGTAGAACCAGACGGTGATCTGGCGTGAGGCGAGATACGAGGTCAGCAGGCCGATCGCGTACAACGGGATGACCGCGAGGAAACCGGCGATGATCCGGGTGGTCACCAGGTACGGGACGCTGGGGATGCCCATCACTTCGAGCGCGTCGATCTCTTCGGAGATGCGCATCGCGCCCAGCTGCGCGGTGAACCCGCAGCCGACGGTCGCCGACAAGGCGAGCCCGGCCACGAGCGGCGCGATCTCGCGGGTGTTGAAGTACGCGGAGACGAACCCGGCGAACGCCGACGTGCCGACCTGGTTGAGCGCCGAGTACCCCTGGAGCCCGACGACCGTGCCGGTGAACACGGTCATCCCGATCATCACGCCGATCGTGCCGCCGATGACCGCGAGCGCTCCGCTGCCGAAACTGACCTCGGCCAGCAGGCGGGTGATCTCCCGGAGATAGCGGCGCACCGCGCGCGGCACCCAGGCGAGTGCCTTGAGGAAGAAGAGGATCTGGTCGCCGAGCGTGTCCAGGAACCCGAACCGGCGATCGACGGCTTCGCGGACCCGCGTCGCACGGGTGGGTGTCGTCGTGACCATCAGCTGCCCTTCGCCGGGACGAGCTGCAGGTAAAGCGTCGTCAGCACGAGGTTCAACAGGAACAGGAGGAGGAACGTGATGACCACGGATTGGTTCACCGCGTCACCGACGCCTTTCGGGCCGCCTTTCGGATTGAGCCCGCGATAAGAGGCGACGATCGCCGCGACGAAACCGAAGATGACCGCTTTGATCTCGCTGATCCAGAGGTCCGGAAGCTGCGCGAGCGCGGAGAAACTGGCCAGATACGCACCCGGTGTCCCGTTCTGCATGATGACGTTGAAGAAATAACCGCCGAGGACGCCGACCACGCTGACCATTCCGTTGAGGAATGCGGCGACCCCCATCGCGGCGAGCACGCGCGGCACGATCAGGCGCTGGATGGGAGAGACCCCGAGCACCTCCATCGCGTCGATCTCCTCGCGGATCGTGCGGGACCCGAGGTCCGCGCACATCGCCGAACCGCCCGCGCCCGCGATCAGCAACGCGGTCACGATCGGGCTGGCCTGCTGGATGATCGCCAGCACACTGGCCGCGCCGGTGAAGGATTGCGCGCCGATCTGCGCGGTCAGCGACCCGATGTGCAGCGCGATCACCGCGCCGAACGGGATCGCGACCAGCGCCGTCGGCAGGATCGACACACTCGCGATGAACCAGAACTGCTGGATCAGCTCGCGTGTCTGGAACGGCCGCCGGAAGGTCAGGCGGACGACGTCGAGGCCGAGCGAATAGAGCCTTCCGGTCTCCCGGATCGCACCCGCGCCGGGGAATGAGGGTGCGCCAGTCCGGACGCCCACGCCGACCCTCCCGTTTTCCGGGCACGGCGAATACACCCCAGCTTGCGCAATTCCTTTGCTCCGAATGGCGGAACGGAATCGTTGAATAGGATCAACGGGGTGTTACCGTGCTGTTTGCTACTGGTCGGTACGCTAATCACGCGCCTGCCTGGTGACAAGAACTTCGGTGTGATCAAGACGTCACGTCCTGGTAACCGGTGAATTCTTGTCTTTTTCTGACAAAGGCGGGCGGGGATCTTGTCGGTTCTTTCGTGTTCGGTGGGGCGTTGGTCCGTTCGGGGCGCGGGGTGGGTGAGGCCGGCCGATCGGTCGCGTGTCATGAAAGGGTCGTTCAGGACACCTTTCGTCCTGAACGACCCTTTCATGACACGCGCCGCGGTGCCGCCACGCGCAATGCCGCCTCCGGTCCTGCGCCGCGCCCCGGATGCCATGAACGGACCGTTCATGGCACCTGCGGCAGGCGAGACCGCCCGGCGTCAGCGCGCCAGTTCGGCGACCAGCTCGTACGACCGCACCCGATCCGCCTGGTCGTGCACCATCGTCGTGATCATCAGCTCGTCGGCCCCCGTATCCGCCAGCAAGGTCTCCAGTCCCTTGTGGACTGTCTCGGGCGAACCGATGACACTGCTCGAAGCCCGGTCCTCGATGAACACGCGCTCGATGTCGGTGTACGGATACGCCGCGGCCTCCTCCGGCGTCGGCAGCGGGATGGGGCGGCCCTTGCGCAGGCTCAGGAACGTCAGGCCGCTGGGGGCGGCGAGATACTGGGCGCGCTCGTCGGTTTCGGCGGCGACCACGGAGACGCCGAGCATCACGTACGGCTCGTCGAGGACGTCCGACGGTTTGAACGCGTCGCGGTAGAGCGCGACGGCCGGCAGCGTGTTCTCGGCGCTGAAGTGGTGCGCGAACGAGAACGGCAGGCCCAGTTCGCCCGCCATCCGCGCGCTGAAGCCGCTCGATCCGAGCAGCCACACCGGCGGCTTGTTGCCCTCGGCGGTCACGGCGTTGACGGCGCGCTGGTCGGAGTGTTCGAAGTAGGCCAGCAGCTCCGCGAACTGCTGCGGGAAGTTCTCCGCGCTGAGCCCGCCCGGGCCGCGCAGCGCGAGCGCGGTCCGCTGGTCGGTGCCCGGCGCGCGCCCGATGCCGAGGTCGATCCGGCCGGGGTGGAACGCCTCCAGGGTGCCGAATTGCTCGGCCACCACCAGCGGCGCGTGGTTCGGCAGCATGACCCCGCCGGAGCCGACCCGGATACGTTCGGTGGCGGCCGCGACCTGGCCGATCATCACGGCGGTCGCCGAACTCGCGATACCGGGCATGTTGTGGTGCTCGGCGAGCCAGTACCGGTGATAGCCGAGGGCCTCGGTCCGGCGGGCGAGGTCGAGGGTGTTGCGCAGCGAATCCGCCACACCGCCTCCGGCCACGACGGGCGAGAGGTCGAGCACGGACAGCGGGATGTCAGGCAAAGAGGTCACGCCCCGGTACAACGCGCCGGGCCCTCGATCCCTTCCCGCGCCTGTCGATCGATCGAAATTAACCGCCCCGATGTAGCCGGTACTCGGCGGAGTTCCCCCGTTTCCACGGTACGGTTGCCCCCGAATGCGAGAGTGGGAAAACCACTGAAAAGAAAGGATTGAGAGTGCCGCGTCCGGAGAGACCTTTGGACCCCGGGGACGATCCGTTGCTGGGGTTCGCCGCCGATCTCCGGCGTCTGCGGGAGAAGGCCGGGAATCCGACGTACCGGGAGCTGGGCAGGCGTGCCCACTACTCCGCGGGAACCCTCTCCGAAGCCGCCGGCGGGAAGAAGATGCCCAGCTTGGCGGTGACGTTGGCCTACGTCCGGGCGTGCGACGGGCCCGAGGAGGAGTGGGAGGCCCGATGGCACGACGTGACCGAGCGCACGCGCGGCGGAGTCCGTGATTCACCGGTTGCCGCGCCGAATGGGGAATCGCCACCTTATATCGGCCTGACCGCATTCGGGCCGGACGACGCGAGCCGATTCTTCGGTCGCGAACGACTTGTCGGAAAACTCGTCACGAGGCTTTCGGATCAACGATTCTTGGCGGTTCTGGGGGCTTCCGGTTCGGGTAAGTCGTCGTTGCTCCGGGCGGGTCTGCTGCCCGCGCTCGCCGAGTCCTCCGTCACCATGCTGATGACCCCTGGGTCCCGTCCGCTGCAGGAATGCGCCGTCCAGTTCGGCGCCGCGCTCGGGCTCGCCGCGGGCGGGCTGCTGGCCGAACTCACCGAACATCCGCGCAACCTCGGCTTGGCCGCCCGCCAGCTGGTCGCCGACCGCGAGGGCGACGTCGTGCTGGTCGTCGACCAGTTCGAAGAGGTCTTCACGCTGTGCCAGGACGCCGGCGAGCGGGCCGCCTTCCTGTCGGCGCTGGTCACCGCGACGACCGAGCCGGAGAGCCGGACGAGGGTCGTCCTCGGCATCCGCACCGACTTCTACACGCACTGCGCGCGGCATCCCGAGCTGGTCGAGGCCATGCAGGACGCGCAGATCCTCGTCGGCCCGATGAGCACCGAGGAGCTGCGGCAGGCCATCTCGCGGCCGGCGATCGACGCCGGGTACCGCGTCGAGAACGCGCTGGTCTCGCGGCTGGTCGTCGACGCGACCGGGCAGCCCGGCGTGCTGCCGCTGCTGTCGCACGCGCTGCTGGAGACCTGGCGCCGCCGCCACGGCAACACCCTCACCCTCACCGGCTACGAGTCCACCGGCGGGATCGAACGGTCGGTCGCGCAGACCTCCGAGCACACCTTCACCGCGCTGAGCGAACACCAGCAGCGGCTGGCGAACCAGATCTTCCTGCGGATGACCGCGCTCGGCGAGGGCACCGAGGACACGAAGCGCCGTATCACCCGCGACGAGGTGGACGCCGACGATCCGGACGTCGCCGTCGTGCTGGACAGGCTGGCGTCTTCGCGGCTGGTCACCCTCGACGACAACGGCATCGAGATCGCGCACGAGGCGCTGATCCGGGGCTGGCCGCGCCTGCGCGAATGGCTCGCCGAGGATCGCGAGGGCCTGCGTGTGCACCGCCAGCTCACCGAAGCGACCGACGCGTGGGAATCGGTCGGCCGCGACGACGGCTGGCTCTACCGCGGCGCCAGGCTGTCCATCGCCCGGGAGTGGGCGGCGGAACACGAGAGCGCGCTGTCCCAGCGCGAACGCCGCTTCCTCGAAGCGAGCGAGGCGATCGAGAACCAGGAGCAGGCCGTCGCACGGCGCCGCACCCGGCGGCTGCGCCAGCTGGTCGCGCTCCTGGCCGTCCTGCTGGTGCTGGCGACGGCGGCGATGGTGTACGCCGTCCGGGCCGAGCAGACCGCGACCGCCCAGCGCAACAGCGCGCTCGCGCAGAAGGTCGCCGGGCAGGCCGTCGCGATGCGGACGACGAACCCGGCGCTGGCCGCGCAGCTCGCGCTGGCGGCGTACCGCGTCGATCCGAGCGTCGACACCCGGGGCAGTGTGCTCGCGATGTTCGAATCGCCGTACTCGACCCGCGTCCGGGGACACGGCAACCGTGTCAACGCGGCGGCCCTGCGCGGCGACGGTCAGGTGATGGTGACCGGCAGCTGGGACCAGACGGCCAAGCTGTGGGACGTCAAGGATCCTCACCGCCCGCACGAGCTGGCCACGCTGACCGGGCACACCGGCAACGTCAACTCGGTGTCCTTCAGCGCCGACGGCGGCGCGGTCGCGACGGCGGGCTGGGACAAGACCGCGCGGTTGTGGAACGTCGCCGACCCGGCGAAACCCGGGCCGGGAGTGCTGGTCGGGGAGCACCTGGGGCGGGTCAACGCGGTGGCGTTCAGTCCGAAGGCCGCGGTGCTCGCCACCTCGGACGGCGAGGGCACGGTGCGCCTGTTCGACGTCCGCGACCTCGCGAAACCGGTGCTGGCGGCCACGCTGACCGGGCACACCGGCAACGTCAACGGGCTCGCCTACGCCCCCGACGGGCGGACGCTCGTCTCGACCGGCGCCGACAAGACCGTGCGGCTCTGGGACGTGGCCGACCCGGCCACGGCCAAACCCCTCAGAGTCGTGGAGGGACACACCGCCGGTGTCCATTCCGCGGCGTTCAGCCCGGACGGCCGGACGCTCGCCACCGCGAGCATCGACCAGACCACGCGCCTGTGGAACGTCGCCAACCTCATGGCGCCGTCACCATTGGCGACCATCGACTCGCACAAGGCCATCGTGCGGTCCGTGGCGTTCAGCCCCGACGGGACGACCCTGGCCACGACCGGTTTCGATCGGGCCGCGCGGCTGTGGGACATCACCGATCCGGCGAAGCCTCGCCAGAAACCGGCGCTCGTCGGGCACACCGCGGCCGTGGTCTGGGCGGTGTTCACGCCGGACAGCCGCACGCTGGTGACCGCGAGCGACGATCAGACGGCGCGGATGTGGGATCTGCCGGGGCCCGCGATCAGCGGCCCGGCGAAGCCGGCCTGCCGGGCGGTGTTCAGCGCCGACGGGAAACTGCTGGCCACCGGCAGCCAGGACGGCGTGGTGCGCCTGGTCGACGTGTCCGACACACGGAACCCGCGGGAGGTGGGCAAGGTCGGCGGGTTCGGCCAGGGTGTCTGCGGTCTCGCGTTCAGCCCGGACGGCAGGTCGCTCGCCGCCGGCTCCTGGGACCACACGATGCGGCTGATCGACGTCACCGATCCGCGGAAACCGGTCGACGCCGGCGTCTTCTACCGCCCGGCGGACGAGATCGACCCCGTCGCGTTCAGCCCGGACGGCCGGACTCTCGCGACCGCGGGTTCCGGGCACACGGTGAAGCTGTGGGACGTCGCCGACATCCGGCGCCCCGTCGAACTCGCGACCCTCACCGGACACGAGGACGACGTCCACTCGCTCACGTTCAGCCCGGACGGCCGCACCCTGCTCACCGGCGGCTGGGACCACACCGCCCGGCTGTGGGACGTCTCGATCGCGAAGGCGCCGAAGCAGCTTTCGGTACTGAAGGGACACTCCGACACGGTGTTCTCCGTGGCCTACAGCCCGGGCGGGAGACTCGTCGCCACCGGAAGCGCCGACCGCACGGCCCGGTTGTGGGACGTGACGGATCCGGCGGCGCCACGGGAGGCCGCGCTGCTGACCGGGCACACCGACAACGTCATCTCGGTGGCCTTCAGCGGCGACGGGAAAACCTTCTCGACCGGCAGCTACGACCGCTCCGTGCGACTATGGGATGTCTCCGATCCGGGATCGGTCCGCGAATCGGCGAACCTGATCGACGACGTCGACCGGGTCAACGCCGTGGCGTTCGCCCCCGATGGGCACACGCTCGCGGGCTCGGTCGCGGACGGCAGCGTGCGGTTGTGGGAGACCAGCCCCGAGCGGGCGGCCGAACGCATCTGCGCGACGGTGTACCCGCGGATCACGGCGGACGAGTGGGAACAACACCTGCCCGGGCTCGATTACCGGCCTCCGTGCCCGTGACCACGGCCGATTCGTTGTTCGGCGTTGTTGTTCGGTGGGATCGCCGTGACACCGAACAACGAAGAGGCGCTAGAAATACCCCTGGACGTGCGATGCGTCCCCACATCGTTCACTCACCGGGGGTCTGAAGGGCTCCTTCAGGGCATTCACCAGTGTCCTGAAGGAGCCCTTCAGCTTTTTTCGCCCGCGTTTCGTCCTCTGGATGCGGTAGTTGCACACGCAGCACCGCATTCAGAGGACGAAACGCGTGAGGTGATCAGGCCGACGGGATCCAGTCGGGGTTGGACGCCAGGACGGTCAGCTGCTGGGTCGCGCGGGTCAGCGCGACGTACAGCACCCGGCGGCCGGTGGTCGACTCCGTGATGAGGTCGTTCGGCTCCACCAGGACGACGGCGTCGTACTCGAGGCCCTTGGAATCGAGGCTGCCGACGACCTTGAGCCGCTCGTCCGAGAGTTCGGCGAGCCAGCCCTCGACCTCGGGCACCCGGTCCATGGCGGTGATCACGCCGACGGTGCCTTCGACGGCGCCCATCAGTTCCTTCACCGCGGCCTGCGTCGCCGCCTCCAGCCCGGACGCCTCGACGGGCCGGACCTCCGGGGTGACGCCGGTCTGCCGCACCGCGCGCGGAAGCTCGTCGGCCTCGGCGTGCCCCGCGACGACCTTGGCGGCCAGGTCGAAGATCTCCGCCGAGTTCCGGTAGTTGGTGCGCAGGGTGAACCGGCGCCGGGTCGTCTTGAGCCCGAACGCCTGGTCCCGTGCCATCGCGGCCTCGGCGGGATCCGGCCACGAGCTCTGCACCGGGTCGCCGACCACGGTCCAGCTCGCGTACTTGCCGCGCCGCCCGACCATCCGCCACTGCATCGGCGAGAGGTCCTGCGACTCGTCGACGACCACGTGCGAGTACTCGTCGTAGTGCTCGGGCCGGGTCGGGGCGCCACCGCGCTCCGGGTTGACCTCGACGTTCTGGCGGGCCCGGCGGCTCTTGGGCGGCGTGCCGATGAGGACGCGAAGCTCGTCGAGGAGCGCGACGTCCGCGATGGTCCAGCCGCGCGAGCGGTCGGCGAAGTCGGCCGCGAGCATGCTGATCTCGTTGCGGTTGAGCAGGCCCTTCGCCGCGGAGGCGAGCCGCTTCTCGGTGCCGAGCCACCGCAGGATCTGCGCCGGGTACAGGATCGGCCACCAGACCACCAGGAACCGGTGGAACTCGATGCGCTCGCCGAGCTCGGTGATCAGCTCGGCCTTGTCGATCTGACGGCCGTCGTCCTTCGCGTGCTGCTCGGCCTTCGCGGCGAGCGCGTCGAGCAGCAGCTCCGCGGCGCGGATCCGCGACCGGTTCGGCGGTCCGCCCGCGGTGTGCACCTTGCGGCGCACCTTGTCGAGCTCGCGCGCGTTGAGCCGCAGCACCTCGCCGCGGTAGACGATCTTCATGTCCTCGGGCGCGTCTTCCGGCGTGTCCCGCAGGGCGCGCAGCAGGATCTTCCGCATCCGCAGCGAACCCTTGATCGCCGCCAGCGGAGCCGGGTCCTGCCGGGTGGCTTCGAGGCCGTCGAGGACCTCGCCGAGCGCGCGCAGTTCGACGTTCGTCTCACCCATCGACGGCAGCACCCGCGAGATGTAGCTGGTGAACACCCCGGACGGGCCGATCACCAGCACACCCGCGCCGCCCAGCTGGCGGCGGTGGCGGTAGAGCAGGTACGCCGCACGGTGCAGCGCGACCGCGGTCTTGCCGGTGCCGGGGCCGCCGGTGATCTCGGTGACACCGCGCCACGGCGCCCGGATGACCTCGTCCTGTTCTTTCTGGATGGTGGCGACGATGTCCCGCATCTTCTCGCCGCGCGACCGGCCGAGCGCGGCCATCAGCGCGCCTTCGCCGACGATCTGCATCCCCTCGGGGACCGCGTCGGCGATGAGGACGTCGTCGTCGACGTCGAGCACGTTCTGGCCGGAGCACCGGATCACCCGGCGCCGGACGACGTCCATCGGCTCCTCGGCCGTCGCCTGGTAGAACGCCGCGGCCGCGGGCGCGCGCCAGTCGGTGACGAGGTTGTCGAACTCGGCGTCGCGGATGCCGAGACGGCCGACGTAGATGTGGTCGTTGTCGAGGTGGTCGAGCCTGCCGAAGACCAGGCCCTCGTACTCCGCGTCGAGGGTCTGGAGGGTCTGATTGGCGTGGTACACCATCATGTCCCGTTCGAACAGCATGGACGCCTGCTCGAAAATGGCTTCCCGCCCGGCGCCATGGCCGATCTCGTAGCCCTTGGTACGCATGGCCTCAGCCTGGGCTCGCAGCTCGGCGAGCCGGGTGTAGACGGTGTCCACATGGGCTTGCTCGATGGCGATCTCGGCCCGTCTGACCCGAGGTTCGGACACGCAACGCTCCTAAACGCTTCTATCGCCTCCGAGGGCGAAGGACGACTCTACGCGAGCTGGGCGGAGGCTTCACCAAGTCCCGGCCAACGTCACGGCGGAAGGCGTTGAGGCACGATGCTCCAATGACCAGGATCGTGGCGGGGACCGCGGGCGGCAGGCGGCTGAAGGTCCCGCCGAAAGGCACGAGGCCGACCTCGGAACGTGTGCGCGAGGCGCTGTTCAACGCGCTGGAGGTCGCCGGCGAGCTGCAGGGGGCCCAGGTCCTCGACCTTTACGCCGGTTCGGGCGCGCTCGGGCTGGAGGCGTTGTCCCGCGGCGCGTCGGGGGCGCTGTTCGTCGAGTCGGACCGGCGCGCGGCCGAAGTGCTCAAGGGGAACGTCGCCGCGCTGGGGCTCGGCGGCGCGGTCCGGGCGGGCGCGGTCGAGTCCGTCGTGGCCGCTCCGGCGCCGGAAACGTTCGACATCGTCCTCGCCGACCCGCCCTACGCTGTGGATTCCACCCGCCTGGGGGAGGTCATGGCCGCGCTCGCGGCGAACCGGTGGATCACGGACGGGGCGCTGGTGGTCATCGAGCGGGCCGCGCGGGACGGCGAGCCGGACTGGCCGGCGGGCTTCGAGCCGATGCGGACGAAGCGCTACGGCGACACGGCGCTCTACTGGGCCGAATATCAGGTGTGACGCAGGACGCGCAGAACGCGCAGGACGTTCCTCGCCTTGGTAGCGTCCGCGCATGCGGCGTGCGGTCTGTCCCGGGTCCTACGACCCGGCCACCAATGGACATCTCGACATCATCGAGCGGGCGGCCAAGCTGTTCGACGAGGTCGTCGTCGCGGTGGGGGTGAACAAGAGCAAGAAGGGCCTGTTCACCACCGAGGAGCGGATGGACATGCTGCGCGAGATCACCGCGAAGCTGCCGAACGTGCGCGTCGATTCCTGGCAGGGACTCCTCGTCGACTACTGCCGCGAGAACGACATCATCGCGGTCGCGAAGGGCCTGCGGTCGGTCAGCGACTTCGACTACGAGCTCCAGATGGCGCAGATGAACCGTGAGCTGACCGGGCTCGAAACCCTGCTGATGGCGAACAACCCGGCGTACGGGTTCGTGTCGAGCTCGCTGGTCAAGGAGGTCACCGCGCTCGGTGGCGACATCGAGCACCTCGTGCCGCCGATAGTGTTCAAACGCCTCTCGGAGAAGTACTCCGAACGAGGTTGACCCGAACGGCCGAAGCCGTTGGTCGGGCGCTGGTGAGCGGCGATGAAGAGTTCATCTCGACGCCTTCTGGTGAATACACGATCGGGTTACGGTCCGAAAATGACCAACAAACGATCGCGGATCGCCGCCGCGCTGCTCGTTCTGCTTGTCACCTTCTTCGGCGGACTGAGTGCCGCGCAGGCCACGGCCGCCCCCGTCTCGGTCCAGCAGAACCCGTGCGGGGATCTCACCGGGTTCAAGCACGTGTCGTTGTCGTCGCTGCCCGCCGAGGCGACGACGACCTACGACCTCATCAAGAAGGGCGGGCCGTTCCCGTACCCGGACAAGGACGGCACGGTCTTCTCGAACCGGGAGAACATCCTCCCGAAGTGCGCTTCGGCCTATTACCACGAGTACACGGTCCCGACGCCCGGCTCGCCGGACCGCGGCGCGCGGCGCATCGTCACCGGGAACGGCGGGGAGTTCTTCTACACCGCCGACCACTACAGGACCTTCTCCGTGATCGACGTCGACGGCACCCCGGCGCCGTCCTGCGGTGACACCTCGAAGCTGACGAAGATCGGCTACTCGACGCTTTCGTCCGCGGCCAAGTCCGTGGTGGACTCCGCGCGCGGTGGCGCGACCGGCACGGTCTACCAGAACCGCGAAGGGGTGCTGCCGTCGTGCGCCGCCGGCTACTACCAGCTGTTCCCGGTGGGCACGAACGACCGCGTGATCTCCGGCAAGGGCGGCGAGATCGTCTACACGCCGGACCGCTACGTCACCTTCAAGCTGGTGAACCTCGCCGGCTGATCCGCCCGTGCAACATTTCGTGCCTCCCCGTCCGTGAGATACACCGGAACACGGACGAGGAGGCACGATGCGGTCTGGGGACGATGCGAGCTTCAGGGAGTTCGCCAGGGACAAGGCGCTACCGCTCAGGCGGACGGCGTACCTGCTCTGCGGCGACTGGCATCTCGCGGAGGATCTGGTCCAAACCGCGCTCATCAAGCTCTACCGGGTCTGGCCGAAGGTCCGCCGGAAAGGGCCCGTCGACAACTACACGAGGCAGATCCTGATGCGCTGCTGGCTCGACGAGCGGCGACGACCTTGGCGGAGCAGGGAAAACCGCGACGGCGTCGTCCCCGAAGAGCCCGCCGCTCCCGCTGAGGCAGACATCTCGGAATCGCTGCTTCGCGCCCTCGCCGAAGTTCCCCCGAAACAGCGCGCCGCCGTCGTGCTGCGCTACTGCGCCGATCTCCCGGTCGCGGAGGTGGCCGTCGCGCTGCGCTGTTCGGAAGGGACGGTCAGGAGCCAGGCCGCGCGAGGACTCGACGTCCTCCGCGCGGCCCTGCAGAGACAGCACGACGAGGCTGCCTCCGGGAGGAGCGTGTGATGGACGAACTCGAAGACAGGCTGCGCGGGATCACCTTGGCCGAGCCCCCGCTCGGTTTCGACCCGGACGAGGTCGCCGGGAAGGCGGCGAAGAAGGCTCGGAACCGGCGAGGAGTCGTGGCCACAGGGGTCGCGACACTGGCGGTGATCGCGGCGGCGGTGGTGTTCGTGGCGCCCGGGGGCGGCCCCGCGCCGCTGGCGCCGGCGGCGTCGCAAGCCGCACCGAAGGACCCGCTCCAGCACCTGAAGGACGTGATGCCGAAGGTGCTCGCCGGCGCGAAGGACATCCAAGTGCGGGACTTCGTGGGGTTCGGGGACCTGAAGACCTCGGAAGTCAGGTACACCGATGCCGAAGGGAGGCCGCGGGGCGTCAACCTCACGATCGCCGGTCCGGTGAGCACGAAGGACGGATATCCGCGCGAAAACCGGTGTGACCCGGCGAAGCGGGCCGACGCGATCGGGTCGGATCGCAAGCCGACGCGGTGCGTGGAACTTCCCCAGCCGGACGGGAACTTCGTGGTGATCTCCGAAACCGCGCCGAAGTCGGCGGAATCGGACGGCGACGTCATCCTCGGTCAAGGTTTCACGACCGGGAGGGTCGTCACCCGCGGCGCGATCGCCTTCCCGCCCAGCGGCGGTGGCTCGGTCAACATCGCCGATCTCGGCACACTGGACGACGGCGACCGCGGTGCCCCGTCCTTGACCGACCAGCAACTGCTCGCGTTGGTCCTGGATCCGGCGTTCGCTCCGAGGTGATCATGGCGCGCGGTACCGGCGGGGACACGCCCGGTACCGCGCGCTTTCACCCCTTACGGCGGTGATGAGGGCAAACTGAACTCAGGGAATGTGGGGATCGCTGTAGGTAGGGAGTGGCCGTGTACCGGGTTTTCGAGGCGCTCGACGAGCTCGTCACCATCGTGGAGGAAGCCCGCGGCGTGCCGATGACCTCCAGTTGTGTCGTCCCGCGCGGGGACACCCTGGAACTGCTCGACGACATCCGTGACGCCCTGCCGGGCGAGGTCGACGACGCGCAGGACGTCCTGGACAAGCGTGATCAGCTGATCCAGACCGCCCGGACGGAGGCGGCGGAGACGATCTCCACGGCGAACACCGAGGCCGACCGCACGGTCGCCGACGCGCAGGCCGAGGCCGAGCGCATCCTCGCCGACGCCCGCGCCCGCGCCGAGCAGATGATGAGCGACGCGCACGCCGAGGCGGAGCGCATGGTCGCCGCCGGGCAGGCCGAGTTCCAGAACCTCACCGACCGCTCGCGTGCCGAGTCGGAACGGATGATCCAGGCCGGTCGCGACGCCTACGAGCGCGCCATCGAGGACGGCCGCGCGGAGCAGGCCCGGCTCGTCGCCCAGACCGAGGTCGTCCAGGCCGCGCACGGCGAGGCGGCGCGCATCGTCGACGAGGCGCACGTCGAGGCCGACAAGCAGCGCGGCGATTGCGACGCCTACGTCGACGGGAAGCTGGCCGAGTTCTCCGAGCTGCTGGCGACCACGCTGCGGACGGTCGACTCCGGGCGCAACCACCTGCGGTCGCCGGTCAACCTGCCGGGCAACAGCCGGACCTCGCTGTACGACTACCAGAGCTGATCGCCTGGGCCCCTCAAGTACGTGAAGGCCCCCTTCATTGCGCTAGACGCAATGAAGGGGGCCTTCACGCGCGGCCGCTGTGACTACTGGTGGTTATGGCGCACAGGCAGCGCTCCTGAAGGTAGTGAAGGCCTCCTTCACTACCTTCAGGGTAGGTAAGGAGGCCTTCACGGACGGGCTACTGCAGTAGCGGCTCGCTGGTCGGCGGCTTTGGATGCTTCGCGATGGGTGAGGGGAACTTCGAGGGACCCTGGATCCCTCAAGGGGGCCTTCACGGACTTACCTACTACCAGTCTGCCCAGAGTCGCGGCTCCATCCGGTGCGCCCAATGTGGCATCGGAGACGCTCAGTGTCCCCAATGCCACAGTGGGGGCACTCATCCGTCGAAGACTGGTGGGTGAACAAAGGCGATTCCCTCAAGGGGGCCTTCACGGACCTCACGAGCTCCGGCCGCCCGAAAGTGAGTGGCGGTACCTGCGTACCCTGGTGACCGATGTCTGAGAACAAGTCGCCGCAGGCCAAGCCTGCGCAGCTGGACGACCGGAACCCGTGGGTGCTCGACACCCGCGAGCTCGGCCGTCACGCCGGCCTGAGCAAGGCCGTCCAACGCTCGATCCCCGTCGAGACCGCGCTCGGAGTGCCCGACGTCATCACCATCGACGCCGGCTCCAGCCTGGAGCTCGACCTGCTGCTCGAATCCGTCGTCGAGGGTGTGCTCGTCAGCGGTACGGCGTCCGCCGTCGCGACGGGGCACTGCTCGCGGTGCCTCGACCCGATCACCGAGGACGTCGAGGTCGACCTGACCGAGCTCTTCGCCTACCCCGGCTCCGCGACCGAGGAGACCACCGACGAGGACGAGATCCCCCGCCTGGTGGACGACCGGATCGATCTCGAGCCGACGGTCCGCGACGCGGTGGTGCTGGCGTTGCCGCTGGCCCCGCTGTGCACCGAGGACTGCCGGGGACTGTGCACCGAATGCGGTGTCAAGTGGGCCGATCTCGAGCCCGGTCACGGGCATGAGAAGATAGACCCTCGGTGGGCCGCGCTGGTCGATCGTTTCGAGGACGAAACGGGCGATGACCAGGCCGATGGCCCCGGAAAGCAAGCCTGACGAGCACCAGCTCGTTCCGGAGAAGCAAGTTCGCTCGCGACCGCGGGCAGACCGTCTGAAGGAGATCTACTCGTGGCCGTCCCGAAGCGGAAGATGTCGCGATCCAACACCCGCGCGCGCCGCAGCCAGTGGAAGGCGGCTCCGGTTCAGCTGGTGCCCTGCTCCAACCGCGCCTGCAAGCAGCCGAAGCTCCAGCACATCGCGTGCCCGGCCTGCGGCCAGCACAACGGTCGCCAGGTCGTCGAGCCCGCCTGATCGGCAGCTGACGACATGGGGGGCAAGTCGGCCGGTGGACCACCCGCGGACCCAGCACCACTGCTCGAAGCACTCGGGATCACGATCGAGCCCGAGCTGCTGACGCTGTCGTTGACCCACCGTTCTTATGCCTATGAGAACGGTGGGTTGCCGCCGAACGAGCGTCTGGAGTTCCTCGGGGACGCGGTGCTGGGCCTGGTCGTCACCGACCACCTCTACAACACCCATCCCGAACTGGCCGAAGGTCAGCTCGCGAAGCTCCGTGCCAGCGTGGTCAACATGCACGCGCTGGCCAGGGTCGCGCGCGGCCTCGGCGAGGGCGGGCTGGGCAGGCACCTGTTGCTGGGCAAGGGCGAAGAGCTCACCGGCGGCCGGGACAAGGCGAGCATCCTCGCCGACGGGCTCGAAGCCGTCATCGGCGCCGCGTACCAGCAGCACGGCATCGACGTCGCGCGCAAGCTCGTGCACCACCTGTTCGACGGCCTGCTCGCCGAGGCGCCGCTGCGTGGCGCCGGCCTGGACTGGAAGACCAGTCTCCAGGAGCTGACGGCGTCGGCCGGGCTCGGCGTGCCCGAGTACAAGGTCGAGGACACCGGGCCGGATCACCGCAAGGAGTTCAGCGCCACCGTCCTCGTCGGCGGGCGTGAACTCGGCTACGGCTCGGGAACGACCAAGAAGGAAGCCGAGCAGAAGGCCGCCGAGACGGCCTGGCGTCAGCTTTCGGCCGAGCTCGACATCGAGCAGCCGCCGAAGACGACCTGAGTCCCCTTCACCGGGACGGTTCGTTGACGCACGAGCCGGTGAATCAGTAACCTCATCGCAGTCCGCCGCCACTGACGCGACCGTTCAGGTCGCCTGTCGAGAGGTCGGCGGATGCGTCATTTCTGCCTGGTCACAGCCGCGATCCTGGCGCTCGTGACCGGTCCTGCCACGGCTTCGGCCGCCCAAGTCGTCCGGGTGACGTCGTTGAGCGCGTTGCAGGCGGCGATCGACAAAGCCGGCCCCGGCGACGAGATCCGGCTGGCCGACGGGAGCTATTCCGCGGGCTCGGCCATCGCGATCAAACGGTCGGGAACGGCGAACGCGCCGATCACCATCACCGCGGAACACGTCGGCAAGGCCGAGATCAAGGGTTCCGCGGGTTTCTCGTTCTCTTCGGGTGCTTCGCACGTCGTGCTGCGCGGGTTCAAACTCCGGCACGGTGGCTCGATGAGCGTGCCGGTGGGCAGCACGCACAACCGGCTGACGCGGCTCGACGTCCAGCTCTCCGGCGGCGGCAACTGGGTCACGCTCAACGGTGACGACACCGAGTTCGACCACAACGTCATGCAGAACCGCACCACCCAGGGCGTCTTCCTGCAGGTGCTCGGCCCGGCCAAGGACATGGCGAAACGGGTCAAGGTGCACCACAACTACTTCTCCAACCACAAGTTCACCGGTTCGAACGGTGGAGAATCGATCCGGTTCGGGCTGAGCCACCACCAGAAGTATTCGGCGGGCGGGGTCGTCGAGTACAACCTGTTCGAGAAGGCCGACGGGGATTCCGAGGCGATCTCCGTGAAGTCGTCGGACAACGTCGTCCGGTACAACACGATCCGCGACAGCCGCGGCTTCATCGTGCTGCGCCATGGGGATCGCAGCGTGGTGGAGGGGAACATCCTGCTGGGCCGGTCCGGGATCCGGTTCCACGGAAACGACCACAAGATCGTCAACAACTACGTGCACACCACGGCGAACCGCGGGATCGTCTTCGGCTCGGGCAACGAGGCGGACAGCGGGCCGGACAGCAAACTCCACGACCGGCCCGACCGGGTCGTGGTCGCGTACAACACCGTCGTCGGGACCACCGACGGCATCCACGGCGACGGCGGCGACTTCAAGCCCAAGGACTGCGTGCTCGCGAACAACATCCTGCAGGGGACCGGGAAACTCGTGAGCATGCCGGGCGGTTCGGACGTGAAGTACGAGGGGAACATCGCCTGGGGCGGGCCCGCGGGAATGCCTTCGGGCGGCTACAAGGCCGTCGACCCCAAGCTGGTGCAGGACGGGTTGTACCGGCTGTCCCCGGGGAGCCCGGCGGTCGACGCCGGTGTCGGCTCCTACCCGTACGCCGGCACCGATTTCGACTTGCAGAAGCGGTCCGGGAAGTACGACGTCGGAGCCGACGAACTGCTGCCGGGAGGGGCTCGGAAAGCCTTGACGAAGGCGGATGTCGGGCCGCTCGCTCCCTGACCGTCCGCACCGGTCCGCCGGTGGGAGAATCGACGGCATGCCCGAACTCCCCGAGGTCGAGGTGGTCCGTGCCGGGCTCGAGGCGCATGTCTCGGGCCGGACGATCACCGAGGTCGAAGTCCTCCACGCCCGCGCGATCCGCCGTCACGAACTCGGCGCCGAGGATTTCAGCGGACGGCTCTCCGGCGTGAAGATCACCGCGGCCCGGCGCCGCGGCAAGTACCTGTGGCTGGAGCTCTCCGACGGCCAGGCCATGCTCGCGCACCTCGGCATGAGCGGTCAGATGCTCGTCCAGCCCGGGGACGCGCCCGACGAGAAGCACCTTCGCGTGCGATTCCGCTTCGCCGACAAAGGGCCGGAGCTGCGCTTCGTCGATCAGAGGACCTTCGGCGGGCTCGCGCTCGCGGAACTCACCGAGGTCGACGGGACGGCGTTGCCGGGCACCATCGCGCATATCGCCCGCGACCCGATGGACCCGCGGTTCGACCTCGACCAGGCCGTCCGCGCGCTGCGGTCGAGGCGGACCGAGCTCAAACGCGCGCTGCTCGACCAGACGCTCGTCTCCGGGATCGGCAACATCTACGCCGACGAGGCGCTCTGGCGGTCCAAGCTCCACTGGGCCCGCCCGACCGACAGGCTCACCACGGCCCACGGCCGCACCGTGCTCACCCACGCCAGCGAGGTGATGGCGGAGGCGCTGGTCGTCGGCGGGACCTCGTTCGACGCGCTTTACGTCAACATCAACGGCGAATCCGGATACTTCGACCGCTCGCTCGACGCCTACGGCCAGGAAGGACTGCCCTGTGGCCGGTGCGGGACGGCGATCCGGCGCGACCCCTTCATGAACCGTTCGTCGTTCTCCTGCCCGCGTTGCCAGCCGAAGCCGCGCACGAGGTGAAAACTGTCGTGTACGGGGCGGGGGCCGCGTCAACTAGCATGAACGGGCACGAGAGGTAGGGAGTGGGATGGTGGCCGCGACCGAGCCCGGTAAGACGACGCTCGCCGAGAAGATCGACAAGCTGTTCCAGATCGTGCTGAGACCCGATCGCGAGCCGTACAGCCACGAAGAGGTGGCCAAGGCGTGCCGTGAGGCCACCGGCGAGAGCTTTTCGACGACGTACCTGTGGCAGCTGCGCACCGGCCGCCGCGACAACCCGACGAAACGCCACCTCGAGGCGCTCGCCCAGTTCTTCGGCGTCTCGCCCGCGTACTTCTTCGACGACGAGCAGAGCGCCAAGATCGCCGAGGAACTCGCGCTCCTCGGCGCCCTTCGCGACGCGGGCGTCCGCGACGTCGCGCTCCGGGCCGTAACGCTTTCCCCCGACGGACTCGACACCATCAGCGACATGATCGACGCGATCGCCCGCAGGGAATCCGGACGGGGCGGCCAGAAGAAGGAGTCGTGAGTGGATCGCCGCCGTAAGGAGTTGTGGCGCCGCTGCCGGAATCTCGCCGACGGCGTGGCGCTTCCCGAACCCTTCGACGCGGAGTCCTTCGTCGCGGAGCTGGCGGCAGAGCGCGGCCGCCCGATCGAATTGATGCAGGTCAGCGTCCCCTCCAGCGGCCCCTGCGGGCTGCTGATGAGCACCGAACGCGCGGACTACATCCTCTATCCGACCAACACCACCGCCCTGCACCGGCGGCATATCCTGCTGCACGAGGTCGGCCACCTCCTGTGCGGTCACGTCGGTGCGGCCGCGGGGGCCGACGGGGTCGCGCTCGACGCGGCCGCCGGCCAGGCCCTCATGCCGAATCTCGCACCCGAACTCATCCGCCGTGTGCTCGGCCGCACGAGTTACAGCGCCGTCGAGGAGCAGGAGGCCGAACTGCTCGCCAGCCTCCTCGCGCAACGCGTCGCGCGGACGTCGGTGCGTGGCACGGCCCGGCTCGACGAGAGCGCGAGCGATCTCGCGGGCGGGATGGCCAGGGTCGACAACCTCTTCGGCAGCCGGAAAAGGCGTCTGCCGTGATCGAGACCATCGCGTACTTCTGTTGCGTGGTGGCGTTCGCGGGTTTCGGCTACAAGCTGATCCAGGCCCGGCACACCCAGCCCCGGCGGCGGATGTGGTTCCTCAGCGCCTTCGGGATGTGCATCGCGGGCGGCATCATGCTGCTCACCCCGGCCATGGAGAACGCCGTCGGCGTCGAAGAACCCGTCGGCAGTCTCCTGAACCTCGCGGCCGATCTGCTCAAGATCGGCGCGATGGCCTTCGCGGTCGCGTTCGCGCATTCGCTGAAACTGGGGGAGGGCAAGCGGATCGGCTGGCACGCGGTGCTGTCCTGGACCGTGGTGGCCGCCGAGATCGCGCTCTTCTTCCTCTCCGGCAGCTACCGCGTCGGCGAGCACACCGCCGCCGGACCGGGCGGGCTCGGCTGGTTCGTCGCGTACAACGTTCTTTTCCTCGTCTACGGTCTGATCAGCCTGCTGACGTTCTCGATCGTCTTCGCCCGCTTCGCGCTGCACGCCGATCCCGGGCCGCTTCGCACGGGGCTGTGGCTGCTCGTCGGCGGCGGGGTTTCCGCGCTGGGCTGGACTTTCTGGGACGTCGACGACATCTACATCCTCGCCACCACCGGCGCGGTCGACGCCGGCGAGGACACGCTCTCGGCGATCCTGGCGGCGCTGAGCGTCGGGCTCGCCGGGGCGGGCGCGACGCTCAGCGTGTGGGGGCCCGCGCTGGCCGCCCCGTTCCGGCTGATCGGCATGTACCGGACGTACCGGCGGATCGAACCGTTGTGGGCCGCACTGCGCGAAGCCGTCCCGGGAATCGCGCTGGACCCGGGCCCCGGTATGCCGGGCGGTGTCGAATTCGCCTTGTACCGCAGGGTGATCGAGATCAGGGACGGCCATCTCGCGCTGCGGCCCTACTTCGATCCGGACCTCCCGCCCGTCGCGGAAGCCGAAGCACGCAAGGCGAAGATCCCCGAAGCCCGCGTGGCCGCGACGGTCGAGGCCGCGACCTTGGCCGCCGCGCTCGCCGCCTCCGAGGCTGGCCGCCGGTACGCCCCCGACGACGTTCCGGCGACCTACCTCGACGAGCCCGACATCGCCACCGAAGCGGCGTGGCTGGTGGAGGTCACCCGCGCCTGGCGACGGTCCGCGGTGGTCGGGCGGGTTCGCGACCGGGCCCGCGAACCCGATCTCACGTGATCGAAGCCGTAACTCGCGTGATTGAAGGCGTCATACACGAGTTACGCCCTCAATCACGTGAGTTCCGCCTCCAATCACGCGAGTTACGGCTAGACGATCGCGGTGACGGCGGCCGCCGCCGAGACCAGCGCGAGCCAGACCGGCGGGGCGATGTCCTTGATCCCGTCGCCCGCTCGCGCGTGGGAGATCGCCGCCCCGATCAGCAACGCCGTCAGCCCGATCGCCGCGGCGACCCCCAGCGGCGGCCAGAAGAATCCGGCCGCCAGGCCCGCCGCCCCGGTGATCTCCAGCGCGCCGATCCCCTGGATCCCCCGGACCGAGAAGCCGAGCCTCTCGGTCCGGGAGACCAATGCCGGCTGACGCAGGACCTTCGCCACCCCCAGTACGGCGAAGATCGCGATCAGCAGCACCGACAACACCACATGAGCCACGGCCATCACGGAACTCCTTGGTGTGGAAGGATTTTCAGACGGTGACGCGGCGCATCGTGGCGAACCCACCCGCCCCGGCGAGGCAGACCAGCAACGCGAGCACCCCGGTCATCCCGCCGACGGTCAACGTGCTGAAGAACTCCCCGAGCTTCGGCCAGGAATCGGTCCAGCTGAGCACCAGCACCGCGCCCAGCAGCACCAGGACCTGCGCCGCGCTGAACAGGACGACACCCACCACCGCGGCGCGCCGGTAGATCAGGCCGTACCACATGCCGTAGACGAACATCAGCAACAGGAACACGAACGAGGTGAGCAGGGTCAGGTACCAGGGACCGTTGAGCAGCCAGGGAACGCGGAAATAGTTGAGGCCGAGCCCCCAGCCCCCGGTCCCGTCTTCGATCACCTGGAACACGGTGATCCCCACCGCGTACAGCGCGGAGAGCCCGGCGACCAGCAGGATCGTGCCGAGGTAGTAGGACCGCCTCGACACGCCGAGCGCGAGCCCGAAAGGGAGCGATTTCGTCATGCTCAAGGCCCCGCAGACGAGCATGAACACGAACAGCGTGGACAGGCCGCCGGAGTAGTTCTCCTCGGGTGTTTCGGGGATCAGCGAGAAGATCGCGAGATTCACCCCGAAGGCGAAGAACGTGACGCCGACCGGGAGGACGACGTACTGGAGCCGGTCCACCAGGTGGTAGCGCGCGACGTTGACCAGGGTTTTCATGCGGACGCCTCCTCTGCGGTCTGTCCGTTGGAGGTGTGCACCATCAACTGCTGCAAGGAAAGCGGCTCCAGCTTCAGGTGCAGGGCCTTGGCCTTCGCCTTGTCGGCGGGGGCGAGCGCGTCGGCGACGGTGACCGAAGCGCGCGACCCGATCTTGCGGCGGTGCAGCACCCGGCGGCCGGTGACGAAGTCGTCCACCGCGAGGGCGGGGCCGGAAACCGTGACGGCCGTGCCGCGCAGTTCGTCGGCGGGCGCGTCGAGGACGACGCGGCCCTTGTCGATCATCACCACGTGCTCCAGCAGATCGGCGACCTCGTCGATCAGGTGCGTGGAGAGCAGGATCGTGCGGGGATGGGCCGAATAGTCGTCGAGCAACCGGTCGTAGAACAGCTGGCGCGCGACGGCGTCGAGGCCGGCGTACGGCTCGTCGAGCAGCGTGAGCTCCGCCCTGGCAGCAAGTCCGATCGTGATCGACAGCGCCGAACGCATCCCTCGCGAGAGCTTCTTGATCGGGCGTTTCGTCGGCAGATCGAAATCGCGGAGCAGGTTTTCAGCCAGTTCCGCGTCCCAGTTCGGGTAGAACCACGACGCCGCCGAAAGCGCGTGCTGCACCTTGAAATCCGGGAACTGCTGGTCTTCGCGGACGAGCACCAGGCGCCGCAGCACCCGCTCGTTCTCGACCGGGGTCTCCCCGAACACGCGGACCGAGCCGGTGCTGGCGAACTCCTGTGCGGTGACGATGCGCAGGAAGGTGCTCTTGCCCGCGCCGTTGCGGCCGAGCAGGCCGGTGATCTTGCCTTCTTCGATGTCGACCGAGACATCGCCGAGCGCCAGGTGGTCGCCGTAGCGCCGGGTCAGGCCGGTGGTCGAAATGGTCGGCGTCATGCGGCGGGTCCTCCGTTCCGGTGTCCGTTCCCGCGGATGAGCGAGATCAGGGTTTCGTCGTCGATGCCGAGGCGCTTCGCTTCGATGAGCATCGGGTCGAGGTACTGCTCGGCGAACCGCTGCCGCCGGTCGGTGAGCAGCTTCTGCCGCGCGCCGGCGGCCACGAACATGCCGATACCCCGCCGTTTTTCGAGCAGGCCGTCGTCGGCGAGCACGTTGATCCCCTTGGCCGCCGTCGCCGGATTGATCCGGTAGAAGGCGGCGAGTTCGTTGGTTGACGGCACGCGTTCCCCCTCGGCCAGGCTTCCCTCGGCGATGTCGTCGGCGATCTGTTCGGCGATCTGCACGAACAGGGGTGTTCCTTCGTCGAGCACGACACCTCCGTCCCCAGTCTTCGAGCACCTTCTCGGGTGCGGTGGTTCATTACTGGACTAAGTAACCCATGAACCACCTGTCGGACGCAAGTGGCTTCCGCCGTGCGCACTACTGTGCAATGCGTGGTACCTTCTCTTGCGTAAGACTGGGAGGGACGCGACTGTGGAGATCAGTCAGCTACTTAAAGGCGTGCTGGACCTCGCCGTTCTCGCGGTGCTTCGCGGAGAGGACGGCTACGGCTACGACGTGCTCCGAAGACTCCGCGTCGCGGGGTTGCAGGAGGTGGGCGACGCTTCGGTGTACGGGACGCTTCGGCGGCTGTACAAGGCAGGCCTGCTGACGTCCTATGTGGTGCCGAGCGAGGAAGGCCCGCACCGCAAGTACTACAGCCTCAACGAGCCGGGTCGTCAGCGCCTCGAAGAGTCGGGGCAGACCTGGCGGACTTTCGCCACGACAATGAACAGCCTGTTGGGAGAGGCAGCATGAGCACGCAGAATCCGACCGCCGTGCGGGTGTATCTGGCGAGGGTCAGGAGCGCGCTCGCCGACCTGCCCGAGAGCGAAGTCGAGGAGATCCTCGAAGACGTCCGGCCGCATCTCGCCGAGATGGAGGCGGAACTGGGGGAGAACCCCAAGGTCGACGCCTTGATCGAACGTCTGGGGAGCCCGGAAGGCTACGCCGCCGAATTGCGGGCGTCCGGCGGCTATCCGCCGCGTCCGCCCGACGCGGACGGCAAGACCACCGTGCTGAAGGTGAAGACCGGGATCGGCGGAGCGCGGTTCGCGTTCTGGGGCTTGGTGTTCTCCGTCGGCGGCTTCGCGCTGTTCGGCTTCGCGGCCGCGGTGTGGGTGCGGGTGGAACCGTTGCTGGGCCTGCTTTTCGTCGCTCCCGTGCTCGCGATCAGCGTCGCCTACGTGGTGCGGAAGGGAGTCGCGCCGATCGCGGAACTGCCCGAGGTGGTCAAGCTCCGCGAGATCGCGACGTCGTTCCAGAACAACCGGAACAGCAAGGGAGTCAACTACTTCCGCACGCTGAAGCCGGCGTGGTGGGTGCTGTGCGCGGCGGTGCTGGTGATCTTCGGCCTGCTGCTCGTGCTGCGCGACACCGAGGCCGTGCTGTTGCTGCCGCTGATGCTGCTGGCCGCCGTCGCGGTGGTCTGGGCGGGGCCGAAGCTGAAGACCGACCGGCGGCTGCTGTGGCTGGCCGTGCCGATCTCGGCGTTCGTCATCGGCAGCATGCTCGGCGGGGCGGGCGCGGCGGTCGATCTGATCGCGAAACGGTCCTACGGCGGTGGTTCCTACCCGTCGAGCTACAACGGTGGCTACAACGACAACTACGGCAACCCGCAGTTGATGTACGGCAGCCAGGACGTCGAGAACATCTACGCGTTCGACGCGGAGGGCAAGCCGCTGACCGAGATCTACCTCTACGACGAGGAGGGCCGTCCGCTCAACACGACCCGGTACGCCTGCGAGCGGAGCACGGGCGAGAAGCGGAAGGTCGGCGACGACAACCGCTATCCGCGGCCGCGGCTCGAACGGGGGGTCCAGGACTACGACGGAAACCTCAACGGCTACAACGGTTCCCGCGCTTATTGCCAGGAGAGGACCGAGGTGCCGTTCAGCGCCGCGATCCCGAAGATCACCCCGGCGCCGCCTTCCACGACCGCCCAGGCGCCGCCTTCTTCCCCCGCGCCGCCGTCGAACTCCACCCAGCCGACGCGCTAGGTGGCCCGGGTGGAGGCGGACGCCGGGGGCCGCCTCCACCCGCGTTTCGTCCTCTGAATGCGGTGGTTCGCGTTGCCAACGACCGCATTCAGAGGACGAAATGCGGATGCGGCAAGTACCGAAGGGGACGTAACCTCCGGGGCAACGCGCTGACGGAGACGAGTAGCCGAGAGGGCACGCGAGCCAGAGAGCCGCCGGTAGCTGGGAAAGCGGCCTCGCGTCTTTCGGTGAAGACCCTCCCGAGTGCGGGGAGGAACGGCGCCCGCGCCCCATGCCCCGCCGTCCGGCCCTCGTCACGGGCCTTCGAGGCCGCCGTTTCGGCGGCGGCGAAAGTGCGGTGGTACCGCGAGTTCCCTTCTCGCCCGCACTCCCAAGGGGTCGCGCACATCCGTACTGGAGTTGTGATGATCTCGCGTGTCCTCGCCGCCGACCTGCCCCGGCACGTCGGCGGCCGTGTCCGTATCGCCGGCTGGGTGCATCGCCGGCGCCGACTGAAAACCGTCACCTTCCTGGTGATCCGAGACCGCTCCGGGCTCGCCCAGGTGGTTCTGGCCGAACCCGGTGGCCCGCCGGAGGAGACCGTCGTCGAAGTCGAAGGTCTCGTCACCGCGAACCCTCAGGCGCCGGGCGGGCTGGAACTGACCGAACCGTCCGTCGGCCTGCTTTCCGAACCCGCCCAGCCGCCGCCGTTCGAGCTCTACCGTCCGTCGGTGGCCGCCGCGCTGCCCACGGTGCTGGACAACGCCGCCGTCGCGCTGCGGCATCCGCGGCTGAAAGAGGTCTTCACGATCGCGGCGGCGAGCGTCGCCGGGTTCCGGTCGGCGTTGGACGGGCTCGGATTCACCGAAATCCACACGCCCAAGATCGTCTCTTCGGCCACGGAGTCCGGTGCGAACGTCTTCGGCATCGACTACTTCGGCAAGCGGGCCTTTCTGGCGCAGTCCCCGCAGTTCTACAAACAGGCGCTGGTGGGGGTCTTCGAGCGGGTCTACGAGGTCGGCCCGGTCTTCCGCGCCGAACCGCACGACACGGCGCGGCATCTCGCGCAGTACACGAGCCTCGACGCCGAACTCGGCTTCGTCGGCGACCATCGCGACGTGATGGCGGTGCTGCGGGAGGCGATCGCGGGAATGGCCGCCGCGGTTCCGGAGGCGGGCATCGAGGTGCCCGAGGAGATTCCGGCGATCCATTTCGCGGAGGCGCAGGAACTGGTCGCGCGGTTGTCGGGCGAAGACCCGCGTGGTGAGCCCGACCTCGCGCCCGCGCACGAGCGGCTGCTTTCGGAGTGGGCGCTGCGCGAACACGGGTCGGAATTCCTGTTCGTCACCGGGTATCCGATGGCGAAGCGGCCGTTCTACACGCATCCGGACCCGGCGCGGCCCGGGTACTCCCACAGTTTCGACCTGCTCTTCCGCGGGCTGGAACTGGTGACCGGCGGGCAGCGGCTGCACCGGCACGCGGACTACCTCGCCGCGCTGGCCGCACGCGGGGAATCCGCCGAGCCGTATCGGGACTACCTGGCGGTCTTCGCGCACGGGATGCCGCCGCACGGCGGGTTCGCGCTCGGGCTCGAACGCTGGACGGCGCGGTTGCTCGGGCTGCCCAACGTCCGTCAGGCGACGCTCTTCCCCCGCGACCTGCACCGGCTGACCCCGTGAAAGCCGCGAGCCGGCACCTCGCGAAGAGGTGCCGGCTCGCATGGGGTGAGGCTCAGTGGTGGAACGCGCTCCTGGCGGCCAGGTCGGCCAGCAGGGCGCGGCCCTTCTCGGCGTTGCGCGGCTGGGCCAGGACGTCGTAACGCCGGGCGACCAGCTGGCTCTGCGAGATGAACCCTCGCTTGTTCTTCGACGACGCGTACCCCAGCGCGCCGAACAGCAGGTTGAACCCGATACCGCCGACCAGGCCGACGATGATCGGCACCAGCCCGGCGCCCGGGTTCAGCAGGCTCAGCACGAGCCCGAGGAACACACCGAACATCGCGCCGGACAGCGCGGAGCTGGTCAGCACCTTGCTCCAGCCCATGCGCCCGGCGATGCGCTCCACCAGGATCGGCTCGACACCGACGATGGTCACGTCCGTGATCGGGAAGTCCGTTCCCGCGAGGTGGTCGACGGCACGCTGCGCTTCGGAGTACGACTCGTAGGAGCCGATCGGCCACCCGCTGGGCAGCGTCGGGAGCTGAGCCCGCCCCTGGGGCTCGGTGAACGTGGTCTGCTGCGTGAATGCCTGTGTCATTCCTTCTCACCTCTCTTGATCCGTACAACGTCCCGGATGCGCGGATCTCCTCCCGGTGCGGCGGGATTCACAGCATCTTCTCAGCCGGGCATCGCAGACAATCCGCCCAGGGATCAACTACGGTGAGCAATGGATAACGAACCAGACCATTGACCGAGTTGACCGGGTTCGGCCGACCCGGTAGGAAGAAGCCGCAAAGGTACCGCTTCGAACCTTTAGGTGAGGCTGATGGCGAACAGGCGCGGCATGCTCACGCTGGATCGGCTCCGGGAACTGGTCGAGGACGGCACCGTCGACACGGTGCTGGTGGCGATCACCGACATGCAGGGCAGGCTGCAGGGCAAACGCTGCGCCGCCGAGTACTTCCTCAACGAGGTGGTCGAGCACGCCACCGAAGCGTGCAACTACCTCCTCGCCGTCGACGTGGACATGAACACCGTCGACGGCTACGCGATGTCGTCCTGGGAGACCGGCTACGGCGACTTCGTCATGCGCCCGGATTTCGACACGCTGCGCCTGCTCCCGTGGCAGGAAGGCACGGCGCTCGTCCTCGCCGACCTCGAACGGGTGCAGGGCGGCGCGGTCGCCCCCTCTCCCCGCCAGATCCTGCGCGGCCAGCTCGGCAGGCTCGCCGAGCGCGGTCTCGCCGCCTACGTCGGCACCGAGCTGGAGTTCATCGTCTTCGACGACACCTTCGAATCGGCGTGGGACAAGCGCTATCAGGACCTTCGCCCGGCCAACCAGTACAACGTCGACTACTCGATGCTCGGCACCGCCCGGATCGAGCCGCTGCTGCGCCGTATCCGCAACGACATGGGCGGCGCGGGGCTGTACGTCGAGTCGGCCAAGGGCGAATGCAATCCGGGCCAGCACGAGATCGCGTTCCGCTACGCCGACGCGCTGACCACCTGCGACAACCACAGCGTCTACAAGACCGGGTCCAAGGAGATCGCCGCGCAGGAGGGCAAGAGCCTCACGTTCATGGCGAAGTACAACGAACGCGAGGGCAACTCCTGCCATATCCACATCAGCCTGCGCTCGGCCGCGGGCGAACCGGTCCTGGCGGGCGACGGCCCTGGCGGATTCTCGCCGCTGATGGAGCACTTCCTCGCCGGTCAGCTGGCGGGCCTGCGCGAGCTGACCTACTTCTTCGCGCCGAACATCAACTCCTACAAGCGATTCGTGCCCGGGAGCTTCGCGCCGACGGCCGTCGCGTGGGGCACGGACAACCGCACGTGCGCGCTCCGCGTCGTCGGGCACGGGGACTCGCTGCGCACCGAGAACCGCGTCCCCGGCGGCGACGTGAACCCGTACCTCGCGGTGGCGGCGCTGATCGCGGCCGGGCTGCACGGCATCGAGAACGAACTGGAGCTGGAGCCGGAGTTCCACGGCAACGCCTACGGTTCCGCCAAGCCGACCGTGCCGACGACCCTGCGGGAGGCCGCGGCGCTGCTGGACGGGAGCGCACTCGCGAGGTCCGCGTTCGGGGACGAGGTCGTCGACCACTATCTGAACGCGGCGAAGGTCGAGCTCACCGCGTACGACGCCGCCGTCACCGATTGGGAGAGGATCCGTGGCTTCGAACGTCTCTGAGCCCCTGATCGGGCTCACGTCCTATTTGGAACCCGCGAAGTTCCTGGTGTGGGAGACCGAAGCGGCGCTGCTCCACCGCGTCTACGTCGATGGGATCGTCGCGGCGGGCGGGATCCCGGTCCTGCTGCCGCCGGTGAGCGAGGCACACGATCGGCTGATGTCCGCCGTGGACGGTCTCGTGCTGGTCGGCGGCGCGGACGTCGACCCGGCACGTTACGGGCAGGAGCAGCACGCGACGACGTACACGCGGCCGAACCGGGACGCGTTCGAGTTCGGCCTGCTGCGGTCCGCTTTGGACGGTGGGAAACCGGTGCTCGGCGTGTGCCGCGGACTGCAGGTGCTCAGCGTCGCGCTGGGCGGCACGCTCGTCCAGCACCTGCCGGAGACGGTGGACAGCGCGGATCACCAGCCCGCGCCGGGGGTCTTCGGCACCACTACGGTGAGGTTTGCCGAGGGCAGCCGCGTCGCGTCGATCCTCGGCGCCGAGACCAAGGTGCCGTGTTACCACCATCAAGCGATCGAGAAGCTCGGCGACGGGCTGGTCCCGGTCGGCTGGGCCGCCGACGGGACCATCGAGGCGGCCGAACTGCCCGGTGACGGGTTCGTGCTCGGCGTCCAATGGCATCCCGAACAGAATCCCGACGACATCAGGCTTTTCGAAGCGCTGGTGAAAGCTGCGAAGGAGCGCGAATGACCACGTTCGAGGTGATCAACCCCGCCACGGAAGAGGTGGTGAGGTCGGTCGAGCTGACCTCGGCCGAGGAGACCGACGCGGCCATCGCCCGCGCGCACGCGGCGTTCCCCGCCTGGCGCGCGGTGGCCCCCGGCGACCGGGCGCGGCTGCTGCGCCGGTTCGCCGACGCCGTCGACGCCGACATCGAGCACCTCGCCGCGCTGGAGGTCGCCAACGCCGGCCACACGATCGGCAACGCGCGCTGGGAGGCGGGAAACGTCCGCGACGTGCTGACGTACTACTCGGCTTCGCCCGAACGGCTGAGCGGCAAGCAGATCCCGGTGCCCGGTGGCGTGAACATGACGTTCCACGAGCCACTGGGCGTGGTCGGGGTGATCGTGCCGTGGAACTTCCCGATGCCCATCGCCGGCTGGGGGTTCGCGCCCGCGCTCGCCGCCGGGAACACCGTCGTGCTCAAACCCGCCGAGCTCACCCCGCTCACCGCGATCCGCCTCGGCGAACTCGCCCGCGAGGCGGGGATCCCCGAAGACGTCTTCCAGGTGCTTCCCGGCAAGGGTTCCGTGGTGGGGCAGCGTTTCGTGGACCACCCGGCGGTGCGGAAGGTGGTGTTCACCGGCTCCACCGAGGTCGGCAAACAGATCATGGCGGGCTGCGCCGCGCAGGTGAAGCGGGTGACCCTGGAGCTCGGCGGCAAGAACGCGAACATCGTGTTCGCCGACGCCGACCTGGAAAAAGCCGCGGCCACCGCGCCGTACGGCGTCTTCGACAACGCCGGGCAGGACTGCTGCGCGCGGTCGCTGATCCTGGTGCAGTCGAGCGTGTACGACAAGTTCATGGAGCTGCTGGAACCCGCGGTGAACGGCGTCGTCGTCGGGGATCCGCGGCTGGAGATCACCGAGATGGGCCCACTGATCTCGGCGGGGCATCACGCGAAAGTCTCGTCCTATGTGGACGATTCCGCGCCGGTCGCCTTCCGGGGCAGCGCGCCTGTGGGCCCCGGATACTGGTTCGCACCGACCGTCGTCACCCCGCCGGACCTGCGGCATCCGCTGGCGTCCGAGGAGATCTTCGGTCCGGTCGTCGCCGTGGTCCCGTTCGACGGGGAGGCGGACGCGGTGACCATGGCCAACCGGACCGAGTACGGGCTGTCCGGCTCGATCTGGACCCGTGACGTCGGCCGCGCCTTCCGCGTCGCGCGCGGTGTCGAGGCAGGGAACCTGTCGGTCAACTCGCATTCGTCCGTCCGGTACTGGACGCCGTTCGGCGGGTTCAAGCAGTCCGGATTGGGCCGCGAACTCGGCCCGGACGCCGTCGACGCCTTCACCGAGACCAAAAACGTTTTCATCAGCACGGAGGAATAATGGTTCAGCGTTTCGAAGGCCGCGTCGCCGTCATCACCGGAGGCAGCAGCGGAATCGGCCTCGCCACCGCGCGGCGGCTGGCGAGCGAAGGCGCGAAGGTCGTCATCGGAGACATCTCCGCCGAGACCGGGAAGGCCTCGGCCGACGAGGTCGGCGGTCTGTTCGTGCAGGCCGACGTCACCGACGCCGAGCAGGTCGAGGCCCTGTTCCAGACCACTGTGGACACTTTCGGCTCGGTCGACGTCGCGTTCAACAACGCCGGTATCTCGCCGCCCGAGGACGACTCGATCCTCACCACGGGCATCGACGCGTGGGAGAAGGTGCAGAAGGTCAACCTGACGTCGGTGTACCTGTGCTGCAAGGCGGTCTTGCCGCATATGCAGCGGCAGGGGAAGGGCTCGATCATCAACACGGCGTCGTTCGTCGCGGTGATGGGCGCGGCGACGTCGCAGATCTCGTACACCGCGTCCAAGGGCGGCGTGCTGGCGATGAGCCGGGAGCTGGGCGTGCAGTTCGCGCGGGAGAACATCCGGGTGAACGCGCTGTGCCCGGGTCCGGTGAACACGCCGCTGCTCAAGGAGCTGTTCGCGAAGGACCCCGAGCGGGCCGCGCGGCGGCTGGTGCACGTGCCGGTCGGGCGGTTCGCGGAGCCGGAGGAGATCGCGGCCGCGGTCGCGTTCCTGGCGAGCGACGACGCCTCGTTCATCACCGCTTCGCAGTTCCTGGTGGACGGGGGCATCTCGGGCGCCTACGTCACCCCGCTCTGATGCCATGCGTTTAGTCCTCTGAATGCGGTGAAGTACATGAAGGCCCCCTTCCTTGCGCCTACGTACAGGAAGGGGGCCTTCATGTACTCGGGCCGGCCGTCGCGCTCGGTACTGGGGGCCGAAGGACGCTTTCCCCTCGTCTCATGCGGTGAAGGGCCCTTTCATCCCGGGCCGGCTGACCTTGCCCGCGTTTAGTCCTCTGAATGCGGTTGTTTTGTCCGTGAAGGCCTCCTTGAGGGAGCCTGGGTCCCTCAAGGAGGCCTTCACGGACCGGAGCCGGGCTGACCGTCACTCGTCCCGGTGGCTGGGATGGCGGCCCGCTGACCTGCGCTGTAGTCCTGAGAACGCGAAGCCAGCATCCAGGACCACCCAGGAGGCCAGAGCATGACCCGGCAGATGAGCACCGCCATGCGTGACTGCATCGACCTGTGCAACGAGTGTCACGTCCGCTGCGAGGAGATGATGACGCGCTGCATGGAGATGGGCGGCGCGAAGCTCGGGATGATGATGGTGACCTGCGCGGACATGTCCCGCATGTGCGCCGACATGATGATGCGCTGCTCCGCGATGGTCGCCGACCTCGAAATGATGCGCATGTGCGCGAAGATGTGCGGCCTCGCCTCCCAGATGATGCGCATGTGCGCCGACGAGTGCGCCAAGACCGGCGACGGCGAGCTCGCCGACGCGGCCGACATGATGAGGCGCTGCGCCGAGCTCTGCGGCACGATCACCGCCGAGATGATGATGGAGAACGCGTAACTCGCGTGATCAGGGTCGTCACTCGCGTGATCGAAGGCGTAACTCACGAGTCACGGCTCTGATCACGCAAGTGACGTCGTCGGCGGTGAGTAGACGCGCGCTGAACAGGCCAGGTACGGTGTGCGCACAACTTCAGACAGGGCCGTCGAGCTGGAGCGGGAGAGCCCCCACGAACGTGGTGGGGCACCGAAGGAGCAAACTCCCCGGAATCTCTCAGGTACCCACTACCGCTTCACGCGAGGCCACTCTGGAAAGCAGGCGCGCAAGTGCGCCTCACCCAAGGTGAAAGCCACCCTCATCGGTGGTGAAACTCTCAGGTGCCATGACAGAGGGGGAGTTCCCAGCGCACCGGTCTATCCGGCGCCTGACCCAAGGAGCTCCCTTGACCAGTACGTCCTTCGACGACCGGCACATCGGCCCCTCGGAGTCCGAGCAGGCCAAGATGCTCGCCGAGGTCGGCTACGGCAGTCTCGATGCCCTGGTGCAGGCCGCGGTGCCGTCCGCGATCCGGGTCACCCGCGACCTCGAACTTCCCCCCGCCGCGTCCGAAGAGGACGCCATCGCCGAGCTTCGCGCGCTCGCCGCGCTCAACAAGCCGATGACGCAGATGATCGGCCTCGGCTTCCACGACACGGTCACCCCGGCGGTCATCCGCCGCAACGTGCTGGAGAACCCGGCCTGGTACACGGCGTACACGCCGTATCAGCCGGAGATCTCGCAGGGCCGTCTCGAAGCCCTCCTCAACTTCCAGACCATGGTCTCCGAGCTGGCCGGTCTCGCCACCGCGAACGCCTCCCTGCTCGACGAGTCCACCGCCGTCGCCGAGGCCGTCATGCTGATGCGCCGCGCGTCGAAGGCGAAGTCGAACAAGGTCGTCCTCGACGCCGAGTGCCTGCCGCAGACCATCGCCGTCGTCCGCACCCGCGCCGAGGCCATGGGCGTCGAGGTCGAGGTCCGCGACCTGCTCACCGGCCTGCCGGAGGAGTTCTTCGGCGTCGTCGTCCAGTACCCGGGCGCTTCCGGCGTGCTGCGCGGCGCGGGCTTCTACTCCGCCATCTCCGAGACCGCGAAGGCCGCCGGCGCGCTGTACACCGTCGCCGCCGACCTGCTCGCCCTCACCCTGATCACCGCGCCGGGTGAGTTCGGCGCCGACATCGCCGCCGGTTCCACCCAGCGCTTCGGTGTCCCGCTCGGTTACGGCGGCCCGCACGCCGGGTTCATGGCCGTCCGCGCCGGGCTCGAGCGTTCGCTGCCGGGTCGCCTGGTCGGCGTCTCGGTCGACGCCGACGGCAACCCCGCGTACCGCCTCGCCCTGCAGACCCGCGAGCAGCACATCCGCCGCGAGAAGGCGACCTCCAACATCTGTACCGCGCAGGTCCTGCCCGCCGTGCTCGCCGCGATGTACGCGGTCTACCACGGTCCGGACGGCCTCAAGCGCATCGCGACCCGCGTCCACGAGCTCGCCGCCGGGCTGGCCGGGGCGCTGCGCGAGGGTGGCGTCGAGGTCGTCCACGAGGGCTTCTTCGACACGGTCCTCGCCCGCATGCCCGGACAGGCCGAAGCGGTCGTAGCGGTCGCGCGCGAGAACGGGATCAACCTCGGCCCGGTCGACGCCGACCACGTCCGCATCGCGGTCGACGAGGTCACCACGCCCGCGATCATCGCCAAGGTGCTCAACGCGTTCGGGATCGAGAACCAGGCCGGAAGCGCCCAGGCGCTGCCTGCCGGCCTCGGCCGCGAGAGCGAGTATCTGACTCACGAGGTCTTCCACTCGCACCGTTCCGAGACCGCGATGCTGCGCTACCTGCGCGGCCTGTCCGATCTGGACTACGCGCTCGACCGCGGCATGATCCCGCTCGGCTCCTGCACGATGAAGCTCAACGCCACCACCGAGATGGAGCCGATCAGCTGGCGCGAGTTCGCGGGGATCCACCCGTTCGCCCCCGCCGACCAGGCCGAGGGCTACCACACCCTGGTCGAGCAGCTGTCGGGCTGGCTCGCCGAGGTCACCGGCTACGACAAGGTGTCGCTGCAGCCGAACGCGGGCAGCCAGGGCGAGCTCGCCGGTCTGCTCGCGATCCGCGCCTACCACCACGCCAACGGCCAGACCGAGCGCGAGGTCTGCCTGATCCCGTCGTCCGCGCACGGCACGAACGCCGCCTCCGCGGTGATGGCCGGGATGCGCGTCGTCGTGGTCAAGTGCACCGACGAGGGCAACGTCGACCTCGAAGACCTGCGGGCCAAGGTCGAGGCCAACCGCGACACGCTGTCCGCGATCATGGTCACGTACCCGTCCACGCACGGCGTGTACGAGAACGGCATCGACGAGCTGGCCAAGATCGTCCACGACGCGGGCGGCCAGGTCTACGTCGACGGCGCGAACCTCAACGCGCTGCTCGGGCTCGCCAAGCCGGGTGAGTTCGGCGGCGACGTCTCGCACCTGAACCTGCACAAGACCTTCTGCATCCCGCACGGTGGCGGCGGCCCCGGCGTCGGCCCGGTCGCGGTCCGCGCGCACCTCGCGCCGTACCTGCCGAACCACCCGCTGCTGGAGAAGGCCGGCCCCGAGACCGGTGTCGGCCCGATCAGCGCCGCCCCGTACGGCTCGGCGTCGATCCTGCCGATCTCGTGGGCGTACGTCCGCATGATGGGCGCGGGCGGGCTCACCGCCGCGACGCAGGTCGCCGTGCTCGCCGCGAACTACGTGGCCAAGCGCCTCAACCAGCACTACCCGGTGCTCTACACCGGGCAGGACGGCCTGGTCGCGCACGAGTGCATCCTCGACCTGCGCGGGCTCACCAAGGAGACCGGCGTCAGCGTCGACGACGTCGCGAAGCGCCTGATCGACTACGGCTTCCACGCCCCGACCATGTCGTTCCCGGTCGCGGGCACGCTGATGGTCGAGCCGACCGAATCCGAGGACCTCGGCGAGATCGACCGCTTCATCGAGGCCATGATCGCCATCCGCGCCGAGATCGACGCCGTCGCGCAGGGCAAGTGGGCCGCGGACAACAGCCCGCTGCGCAACGCCCCGCACACCGCGGAGACCCTCGTCGGCGACTGGGACCTGCCCTACGACCGCGAACTGGCCGTGTACCCCGCCGGAGTGAACCGCAAGTCCAAGTACTGGCCCCCGGTGCGCCGCATCGACGGCGCGCGCGGGGACCGTAACCTCGTCTGCTCCTGCCCGCCGCTCAACGCCTACGAGAACTGAGGCACTTGATGTCGAAAGAGACGTCCCTGCACGGAGTCCACAAAGGACTGGGTGCGCTGTTCACCGATTTCGCGGGCTGGTCCATGCCGATCCGCTATTCCAGCGAACTGGCGGAGCACAAGGCGGTCCGCGAGGCCGCCGGCCTGTTCGACCTCTCCCACATGGCCGAGATCGAGGTGACCGGCCCGCAGGCCGCCGACACCCTCGACTACGCGCTGGTCGGCAACCTGTCCGGGGTCAAGCCGGGCCGGGCGCGCTACACGATGATCTGCGACGAGAACGGCGGCGTGCTGGACGACCTGGTCGTCTACCGGCTCGCCGACGAGAAGTTCCTGGTCGTGGCCAACGCGGGCAATGCCACCGTGGTCGCGGAGGCGCTGGCCGAGCGGGTCTCGGGTTTCGACGCGGTCGTCGAGAACAAGTCCGAGGACGTCGCGCTGATCGCCGTCCAGGGCCCGAAGGCCGTCGAGATCCTCGGTGCCGTCACCGACGCCGACCTGGGTGCGCTCAAGTACTACGCGAGCGTACCGGCCGTCGTGAAGGGCCACGACGTCCTGCTCGCCCGCACCGGCTACACCGGCGAGGACGGCTTCGAGCTGTACGTCCCGGCCGGTGAGGCGCCCGCCGTCTGGCGCATCCTCACCGACGCGGGCGAGCCGCACGGCCTGCTCCCGGCCGGCCTCGCCTGCCGCGACACCCTGCGTCTCGAAGCGGGAATGCCGTTGTACGGCAACGAACTCAGCCTCCAGCTGAGCCCGTTCGAGGCAGGCCTCGGCCGCGTGGTCAAGTTCGAGAAGCCGAACGACTTCGTCGGCAAGGCCGCGCTCGAGGAGCTGTCCAAGAAGGACGTTCCCCGCGTTCGCGTCGGGCTCAAGGGCTCCGGCCGCCGCGCGCCGCGTCACGGCTACACCGTCCTGGCCGGCGAGACCGAGATCGGCGAGGTCACCAGCGGTGCCCTCTCGCCGACGCTGGGTTACCCGATCGCCATGGCCTACGTGGACCGGGAGCACTCCGAGCCCGGCACCGAGCTTTCCGTCGACATCCGGGGCCGTATCGAACCCGTCGAGGTCGTCGCCCTGCCCTTCTACTCCCGCGCCTGAAAGGCCCCTTTCTCATGAGCATCCCCCAGGACCTGAAGTACACGAAGGAACACGAGTGGCTGAACGTCGCCGACGGCGTCGCCACCGTGGGCATCACCGCCTTCGCCGCCGAGTCGCTCGGTGACATCGTGTTCGTCCAGCTCCCCTCGGTCGGCGACACCGTCACCGCGGGCGAGGTGTTCGGCGAGGTCGAGTCGACCAAATCGGTCAGCGAGCTGTACGCACCCGTGGACGGCGAGGTCGTCGAGGTGAACGAGGCCACAACGGACACCCCCGAGCTCATCAACTCGGACCCGTACGCCGAAGGATGGCTCCTGAAGGTGCGTCTGTCCGGCGACGTGCCGGCCCTGCTCGACGCCCAGGCGTACGCCGTCCTGACCCAGGAGAACTGAGAACTCATGGTGAACGCTGCTGTGTTCAATTCAAGCCTGTCCGAAGTGGACCCCGAGGTCGCCACCGCCGTCGCGGCCGAACTCGACCGGCAGCAGTCGACCCTGGAGATGATCGCCTCCGAGAACTTCGCCCCGGTGGGCGTGCTCGAAGCGCAGGGTTCGGTGCTGACCAACAAGTACGCCGAGGGTTACCCCGGCCGCCGCTACTACGGCGGTTGTGAGCACGTCGACGTCATCGAGCAGCTGGCGATCGACCGCGCGAAGGCGCTCTTCGGCGCCGAGCACGCCAACGTCCAGCCGCACTCGGGCGCGCAGGCCAACGCCGCCGCCATGGTCTCGGTGCTCAACCCCGGCGACACCATCCTCGGTCTCGACCTCGCCCACGGCGGGCACCTGACCCACGGGATGAAGATCAACTTCTCGGGCAAGCTCTACAACGTCGTCGCCTACCACGTCGACAAAGAGACCGGGATCGTCGACATCGAGGAGATCGAGCGCCTCGCCAAGGAGCACAAGCCGAAGCTGATCATCGCCGGCTGGTCGGCGTACCCGCGTCAGCTCGACTTCGCCGAGTTCCGCCGCATCGCCGACGAGGTCGGCGCGAAGGTCATGGTCGACATGGCGCACTTCGCCGGTCTGGTCGCCGCCGGGCTGCACCCGAGCCCGGTGCCCTACGCCGACATCGTCACCACGACCACGCACAAGACCCTCGGCGGCCCGCGCGGCGGCATCATCCTGTCCCGTCAGGAACTCGCCAAGAAGATCAACTCGGCGGTGTTCCCCGGCCAGCAGGGCGGTCCGCTGGAGCACGTCATCGCCGCCAAGGCCGTCGCGCTCAAGATCGCCGCGAGCGAGGAGTTCCGCGAGCGCCAGCAGCGCGTGCTCGAAGGCGCGAAGATCCTGGCCGACCGCCTTTCGCGCACGGACTGCAGCGAGGCGGGCGTCCGCGTGCTGACCGGCGGCACCGACGTGCACCTGGTGCTCGTCGATCTGGTCAACTCCACTTTGGACGGTCAGCAGGCCGAGGACCGGCTGCACTCGGTCGGCATCACGGTCAACCGCAACGCCGTCCCGTTCGACCCGCGTCCGCCGATGGTCACCTCCGGGCTGCGGATCGGCACCCCGGCGCTGGCGACCCGCGGCTTCGGCGCCGAAGACTTCGCCGAGGTCGCCGACATCATCGCCGAGGCGCTGCGCCCGGACTTCGACGAGGATCTGCGCCAGTCGCTGTCCGCCCGGGTCGAACTGCTGGCCAAGAAGCACCCGCTGTACGCGGACCTCGGCCGATGAGCGCGCTCCCCGAGGGGCGCAAACTTCTCCGGCTGGAAGTCCGCAACGCGCAGACCCCGATCGAGAAGAAGCCGCCGTGGATCAAGACCCGGGCCCGCATGGGTCCGGAGTTCACGGAGCTCAAGGGACTGGTCAAGCGTGAAGGCCTCCACACCGTATGTGAGGAGGCCGGTTGCCCCAACATCTACGAGTGCTGGGAAGACCGCGAGGCGACGTTCCTGATCGGTGGCGACCAGTGCACGCGCCGGTGTGACTTCTGCCAGATCGACACGGGCAAGCCGGAGGCGCTGGACCGGACCGAGCCGCGCAAGGTGGCGGAGTCGGTGCAGGCCATGGGCTTGCGCTACTCGACGGTCACCGGTGTCGCGCGTGACGACCTGGAGGACGGCGGCGCGTGGCTGTACGCGGAGACCGTCCGTCAGATCCACGCGCTGAACCCGGGTACCGGTGTCGAGCTGCTGATCCCGGACTTCAACGCGGATCCGGACCAGCTGGCCGAGGTGTTCGGTTCGCGGCCGGAGGTTTTGGCGCACAACGTGGAGACGGTGCCGCGGATCTTCAAGCGGATCCGCCCCGGCTTCCGGTACGCGCGGTCGCTGGAGGTCATCACGAAGGCTCGTGAGGCCGGTCTGGTGACGAAGTCGAACCTGATCCTCGGCATGGGTGAGACGCCGGAGGAGGTGGCTCCGGCGATGAAGGACCTGGTCGACGCGGGCTGCGAGATCCTCACGATCACCCAGTACCTGCGACCCTCGCCGAGGCATCATCCGGTGGACCGCTGGGTCAAGCCGGAGGAGTTCGTCGAGCATTCGAAGGCAGCCGAAGCGATGGGCTTCGCTGGTGTGATGGCCGGGCCGCTCGTACGCTCGTCGTATCGGGCCGGTCGCCTTTTCGCCCAGACGAAGGCCCACCGCGGCGAAGCGCTGTCGGAGAATTTGGCCCATCTCGCCGCCGAAGGGCCCGCGGCCCAAGAGGCCAGCTCACTGCTGGCCAGATAGGAAGGAGGGCAGATCAATGGCGATCAGCGTCTTCGACCTGTTTTCGATCGGCATCGGCCCCTCCAGCTCCCACACGGTGGGCCCGATGCGCGCCGCACTGACCTTTGTGGACGGTCTGGCGGCGGACGGTGACCTCGCCGCCACGGCCCGCGTCCAGAGCGAGCTTTTCGGCTCGCTCGGCGCGACCGGGTTCGGGCACGGCAGCGACAAGGCCGTGCTGCTCGGGCTGTCCGGGGAGCGTCCGGAGGAGATCGACACCGACACCGTTCCGGGCAAGATCGCGGCGATCCGCGAATCCTGCCGGTTGAAGGTGCGCGGCGAGCACGAGATCGTGTTCACCGAGGACACCGACCTGACCATGCACCGGCGGAAGTCGTTGCCGGCACATCCGAACGGGATGATCTTCCGCGCGTTCGACGCCGACGGGAAGGTGCTGCGCGAGCGCACCTACTACTCCGTCGGCGGCGGCTTCGTGCGCGACGAGTCCTACGAGACCGACACCGTCGTCGTCGAGGACTCGACGAAGCTGGAGTTCCCGTTCCGCACCGGCGCGGATCTGCTGAAGCACTGCGAGGACACCGGGCTGCCCATCAGCGAGATCATGCTGCGCAACGAGCTTTCGTGGCGCACTCGCGAGGAGATCCGCGAAGGGCTGCTGGAGATCTGGCAGGTCATGGCGGAATGCGTGCGCAACGGCTGCGAGCACGAGGGCGTGCTGCCGGGCGGGCTGAAGGTGCCTCGGCGCGCGAAGGCGTTGCACGAGAAGCTGCTCGCCGAGGACGGCGTCGGCGACCCGCTGTACGCGATGGACTGGGTGAGCCTGTACGCGCTGGCGGTCAACGAGGAGAACGCCGCGGGTGGCCGCGTCGTCACCGCGCCGACCAACGGCGCGGCGGGAATCATCCCGGCCGTTCTGCACTACTACCAGCGGTTCATCCGGGGTTCGTCGGACGACGGCATCGTGACGTTCATGCTCACCGCGGGCGCGATCGGCTCGATCCTCAAGCAGACGGGGTCGATCTCGGGCGCCGAGGTCGGCTGTCAGGGCGAGGTCGGTTCGGCCAGCGCGATGGCCGCCGCCGGGCTCACGGAGGTCCTCGGCGGTTCACCCGCGCAGGTGGAGAACGCCGCCGAGATCGGCGTCGAGCACCACCTGGGGCTCACGTGCGACCCGGTCGGCGGGCTGGTGCAGATCCCGTGCATCGAACGCAACGCCGTCGGCGCGTCGAAGGCGATCCACGCGGCGCGGATGGCGATGCGCGGCGACGGTTCGCACGTCGTGACGCTGGACAAGGCGATCAAGACGATGCGCGAGACCGGTGCCGATATGAGCGTGAAGTACAAGGAGACCGCTCGCGGCGGCCTCGCCGTGAACGTCATCGAATGCTGACGCCCCGCATTTAGTCCTCTGGATGCGGTAGTTGCACACGCAAGTACCGCATCCAGAGGACGAATTGCGGGCCGCCTAAACTCGAAGGGTGGAGTCGAGCACGGTCGCGAACGCGGGTGACGCGCTGTTCCGCCCGGTGCGCGCGGGCAACGCCTTCGAGGAGACCGTCGAAAGGCTGCTCCAGGCGATCCGGCTGGGCGTGGTGGGCGCGGGGGAGCGGCTGCCCTCGGAGCGTGAGCTCGCCGAGCGGCTCGGGGTCAGCCGGGTGACGCTGCGCGAGGCCATCCGCGCGCTGTCCGACGCGGGCTACGTCGAGTCGCGGCGCGGGCGGTACGGCGGCACGTTCGTCAACGACGTCCTGCCCGACCCGCCCGCCGCCGACGGCCGGAAGGTCGACAACGCCACCCTGGAGGACGCGCTCGGCCTCCGGCACGTCTTGGAGACCGGCGCCGCCGAGATGGCGGCGTCGCGTTCGCTCAGCCCGGCCGACCGCCAGCATCTGACCAGCACACTCGCCGAGGCCGCGGCGGCCGACGTCGGCGACTACCGGCGCAAGGATTCGCGGCTGCACCTGGCGATCGCCGAGGTCACCGCGTCCGGCTCGCTGACCACGGCGATGGCCGACGCGCGGATGCGGGTCAACCAGCTGCTCGACATGATCCCGCTGCTCGAACCGAACCTGGAGCATTCCAACGCCCAGCACGAGGCCATCGTCGACGCGATCCTCGCCGGGGACTCCGAAGCGGCCCGCCGGGCGATGACGGAACACGTCGAAGGGACCGCTTCACTGCTTCGCGCGTTCCTCGCCTGATCGGCTCGCATTTCGTCCTCTGAATGCGGTGGTTCGTGATGCCAACTACAGCATCGAGAGGACGGAATGCGGGAGGCCTGACACGGTTCGGTGACTTTCCCACAACCTTTTCACTCGTTCGGGCGTCTAACCTGGCGTGGAAAACCCGGATGAGGCAGACGCACCCGAGTCGGAGACCACGGCCACCCCGGAGCCGAAAGGGAAGAAGCGCAGGTGGCGCAAGATCGCCGCCTGGACGCTCGGCCTGGTGATCGGCATCCCGGTCGTCGCGTTCGGGCTCGCGTACGTCCTGCTCGACGTCCGCAGCCCGCAAGAGGTCCTCGCCGACCTCGACAAGACCGTGGTCCTGCAGAACGCGGACGGATCCGAGCTGCTCAAGGTCGTCCCGCCCGGCGGCGACCGGCTGTTCGTGCCCTACGACGCCGTCCCCGCGAAGCTGCGCGACGCGATCATCGCGACCGAGGACCCGACCTTCTGGGACAACGAGGGTTTCGATCTCACCGGGCTCGGCCGCGCGCTGGTGACCGGCGTCGGCGGCGGCTCGGGGATCACCCAGCAGTACATCAAGAAGTCCACCGGCAACGAGGACGCCACCCTCACGCGGAAGTTCTCCGAACTCGTGCTCGCCACGAAGATCACCCAGCAGCAGACCAAGAAGGAGATCTTCGAGAGTTACGTCAACATCATCTCGTTCGGCCGCGGCACCTACGGCCCGGCTTCGGCGATGAACGCCTACTTCGGCCGCAAGCTCGACGACTCGATGACCTGGAGCGAAGCGGCCTTCCTCGCGGGGATGATCCAGTCTCCTTCGGTGCACGACCCGTACGCATCCAGCCACGAGCACGCGATGAAGCGCTGGTCCTACGTGGTGAACAAACTGGTCGCGCGTGGCTACGTCAGCCAGGCCGAGGCGGTCTCCATGACCTATCCGGAGGACGCGATCCAGGCGCCGTCGGAGACCCGCGCCGGTCGCGTCACCTACGAGCAGTACCACATCAAGCAGCAGGTCCTCGCCGAACTCGAGCAGGTCGGCTACCCGCTCGACCGGCTCCGCGGTGGCGCGATGAAGGTCGAGACGACCATCGATCCACGTGCCCAGGCCGAAGCCGAGAAGGCGGTCAAGGACCGGTTGAAGGGACAACCGGAGCACTTCCGCGCGTCGCTGGTCGCCGTCGAACCCGGGACCGGGGCCATCCGCGCCTACAACGGCGGCGGCTGGAGCGTGCACGACTACGCGGGCACCCCGTACGGCACCGGCACGGCTTTTCAGCCGCTCATCCTCGCCGCCGGGCTCGAACGGGGGGTGAACGTGGACGAACCGCTGAAGGCGCCCGCGTCGGTCGATTTCCTCGGCGAGACCTTCGAGTTCCAGGACCAGTGCGGCGAAACCGGGAAGTGCACGCTGCGCGAGGCGATGGGGCGAGGGGCTCAGGGCCCGTTCGTCGACCTGGCGAAGAAGCTCGGCGCGGAAGCGGTTCGGGAAGGCGCCCGCGCGGCCGGGATCCCCGAGTCCGTCGACGGCGCGGTGACCCTGCGCGAGAAGGACGGATTCCTGATCGGGCCGGGGATCGCGGTCGGCCGGTATCCCTTACGCCCCAGTGACATGGCCGGTGCCTACGCGACCTTCGCTGCCGGCGGTGTGCGCGCCACGCCGCATCTGGTGTCGAAGATCCGGGACGAGAACGGCGAAGTCGTGTGGGAACGGCCGTCGGACAAGACGCCCGCGTTCCAGGGCGACGAGGCGCTGAGCCGCCGGATCGCGGGCACGATGAGCCAGGTGCTGGCCACCGGCCTGAAGGATCGTCCGGCGGCGCTGAAGACCGGCGACTTCCAGTTCAACGAGACGGACGACAACGCGGGCGGCTGGGCGGTCGGGTACACGCCGCAGCTCGCGACCGCGGTGTGGGTCGGCTCCGACGAGCCGCGCCGGATGCGGGACGCCGCCGGGGAGAAACTGACCGGCCGGACACTTCCGGCGGACATGTGGCAGCGCTTCATGAGCGGTGTCCATCGAGGACAGCCGGCGCGGTGGCCGGACGGTTCCGAGCCGCGTCCCGCCACGACGGCGCCGCGGTGAGGTCCGCGTGATCAGCGTCTGATCACGCGGCCGTCAGGGCTTCACGAGCACGACGGTCAGCCCGTCGTAGCCCTTGCTGCCGACCGTCTGGATCGCCGTCGCGTCGACGCGGGGCTCGGCGGCGATCATCTCGTGGAGCCGCCTGATCCCTTGGACGTTCGGGTCTTCGCTGGCGGCATCGGTCACCGCGCCACCGCGGACGACGTTGTCGACCACGATCACGCCGCCGGGCCGGACGAGCTTCAGCGACGCCTCGAAGTAGGCCGGGTTGTTGACCTTGTCGGCGTCGATGAACGCCAGATCGATCGGGCCCTCGACCGACGGCAGCAGGTCCAGCGCCTTGCCGACCCGGACGTCGACCAGCCCGCCGAGCCCGGCCGCGTCGATGTTGCGGCGCGCGACCTCGGCGTGCTTCGGGTCGTATTCAAGCGTGACGAGCCTGCCCTGCGGCGGCAGCGCGCGGGCGAGCCAGATCGTGCTGTACCCGCCGAGCGTGCCGATCTCCAGGATGGACCGGGCGCCGATCATCCTCGCCATCAGGTTGAGCAGTTTGCCCTGGTTCGGCGCGACGGCGATCGACGGCAGCCCGGCCTCGTCCGACGCCTTCCGCGCGCCGTCGAGGGCGGGGTCGGACGGGACGAGCACCCCGGACAGATAGTCGTCCACTTCGGACCACAGTTGCTGTGACATGGCACCTCCGCCGCCAACGTACTCCGAGGTGATCAGGCGGCGCGGCGTCCGGCTTTCGGGATCACCAGCGGGGTGCCGGTCTCCGGGCACGGCATGACCCGGCAGGGCAGCTCGAAGATCTTTTCGACGTTGGCGGCGGTCACGACCTCTTCGGGCGCGCCGGTCGCGAGGACCTCTCCGCCGCGCATCGCGATCATGTGCGTCGCGTAGCGGGCGGCGTGGTTGAGGTCGTGCAGCACCGCGACCAGTGTCCGCCCCTGCTGCTGGTGCAGTTCCGCGCACAGGTCGAGGATGTCCATCTGGTGCGCGATGTCCAGATAGGTCGTCGGCTCGTCGAGCAGCAGGAGATCGGTCTCCTGCGCCAGCGCCATCGCCATCCACACGCGCTGCCGCTGACCACCCGACAGCTCGTCGACCAGCCGTTCGGCGAGATCGTCGACGCCGGTGGCGCGCATGGACTCCGCGACCACGGTGGCGTCCTCACGGGACCATTGGCGCAGCAGGCGCTGATGCGGGTACCGGCCGCGCGCGACGAGGTCCGCGACGGTGATGCCGTCGGGGGCGATCGAGCTCTGCGGCAGCAGGCCGAGCCGCCGGGCGACCTCCTTGGCGGGGAAGGAGCTGATCACCTGGCCGTCGAGGAACACCGAACCCTTGCGCGGTTTGAGCATCCGCGCCAGCGCGCGCAGCAGGGTCGTCTTGCCGCAGGCGTTCGGCCCGACGATGACGGTGAACGACCGGTCGGGGATGACCACCCCGAGGTCTTCGGCCACGGTCCGGCCGTCGTAGGCGAGCGTCAGCGCGTCCGCGTGCAGACGGGACGTCGTGCTCTGCTCGGTGAGGGTTTCCACGGTCTCCACGCAGGTTAGGCTAACCTAGGAGGCCGCCGTTGTGGTGTTCCGTAGGTCGCAGTCGGCTCACGACGTGCTTCGATGGCATCATCCCGAGTGCAATCGCGTGAATGCACTCGGTGCGATCGAAGGGCGGCATGGAGGACTACCGGATAGTCGCGGACGAGATCTCCGCCGACGTCGAGGCGGGCAGGCTCCGGCCCGGCGACAGGCTGCCCCCGCAGCGGCGCTTCGCCAGGGAACGCGGGATCGCGAACTCGACCGCCGCGAGGGTCTACGGCGAACTCGTCCGGCGCGGCGTCGTGGTCGGCGAGGTCGGCCGGGGGACGTTCGTCCGCGCCGCGCGGCCGCCGCTGGAGACCGCGCTCGCCGAACCGGGCGATGCGACGGTCGACCTCGAACTCAACTTCGCCGTCCTGCCGGACCAGTCGGCGCTGGTCGGGAAGGCACTGGAGCCGCTCCTGCGCGAAGACGTCCTGACAGCGGCGCTGCGGCCGGGAAGCGTCTCGGGCTCGAAGCAGGCGCGTGACGCCGTCGCCGGGCTGATCGCGAAGGAGGGCTGGACGCCGGAGATCCTCTTCGCCGGAAGCGGGCGCCAGGCCATCGCGGCCGCCATCGCCGCCTTCGTGCCGATGGGGGAACGGCTCGCCGTCGAAGCCATCACCTACCCCGTGGTCAAGGCGCTCGCCGGGCGGCTCGGCGTCCAGTTGGTCCCCATCGAGACCGACGACCTGGGGCTCATTCCCGAAGCGCTCGAAGCCGCGTCCGTCCGCGCGCTGTACGTCCAGCCGACCCTGCACAACCCGCTCGGGTCCACAATGGACGAAACGCGGCGGATCGAGCTGGCGGAAACCGTGCGCCGGATGGACATCCCGGTGATCGAGGACGGGATCTACACCTTCCTGCGGCCCGAGGTCCGCCCGTTCGCGGCGTACGCGCCGGAACGCACGGTGTTCACCGACAGCATGTCGAAACGGCTCGCCCCGGGGCTGACCACCGGCTTCCTCGCCGTGCCGGCGGCTTGGACGGAACGGCTCGCCGCGGCCGTGCGCTCGGGCGGCTGGGTCGCGCCCCGGTTCGCGGTCGAAGCCGCCACCCGGTGGATCACCGGCGGCACGCTGGAAACCGTCGAACGGGCGAAACGGCTCGACGCCGCGGAACGCCAGCGGCTGACGGCGGAACGCCTGGCCGGGTTCACCCTGCGCGCCGATCCGCAGGCGTATCACTGCTGGTGGGAGCTCCCGGAACACTGGCGCGCCGAGACCTTCGTCGCCGCGGCCGCGCGCCGCGGGATCGCGGTCACCCCGGCGGCCGCGTTCGCCGTCGTCCCCGGGCACGCCCCGAACGCGGTGCGGCTCGCCGTCTCGTCACCGCCACTCGACACGCTCGGGTCCGCTTTGGACGTCCTCGCCGGACTCGCCTCCGGCCGCCCCGAGGACGCCGGCGTCGAGTGACCCACCGCATTCAGAGGACGAAATGCGTCAGGGGCGGGGTGCCCACTTGCCGATGAAGCTGCCGCAGGTGACGGTCTGCCCGGTGAGCCGCGCCCGCAGCGCGTTCTCCAGCCCGAGGTAGTCGAAGATCGGCGCGTCCTCGGCGACCTGCGCGGGTACCGGCCCGCCCTTGGCCAGGGCCGGCATGCTCACGGTCTGGAACAGCACCAGGTAGTCGCCGTCGCGGTTGAGCCCGTCGGCCGTCGCGAGCATGCGTTCCGGGGCATCGGCGACGATCTCCAGCGGCAGCGGCCACTCCAGCGGGAACGGGTTGCGCAGGCCGAAGGCGGGATAGGCGAACGGGTTGTCGGGCAGCACGGCCGTGCGCCCGGCGGGGAAACGCGTGACGCAGTCCTGGATCTGCGAGATGTAGGTGTAGGTGCCCGGATTCGTCCGGATACCGCGCATCGACGGCGTCACCGTGCCGAGGTCGCCCGTCAGCTTCTCGTGCGCCATGTCGAGGTACGCGGCTTCGTCGTGATGCGCGACCACGGCCCAGCCCGACGCCAGCACCGCGACCAGGCCCATCGCCGTGGCACCCACGAGCCCGATCAGGCGAGGCGGTTCCGGCAGGGGCGGCAGCGCGTCCGCGAGCAGCAGGATCGCCGTCAGCGCCAGTGTCCCGGTGAACAACGTCGGGGTGTCGTTGCCCCACGACAGGCTGGTCATGAAGCCGGTCGCGAAGACCAGCGCGCCCATTCTCGGGAAGCGCCGCGTCGCCGCCCAGTTCACCAGGAGCGCGACGCCGAGGATCCACCAGAGCACGTCCGCCCAGCGCGACGCGCCGGTGAAATGCCCGTCGACGACGGTGCCGACCACCACCGCCACCCCCGCGAGGAGCAGTAGCCGGGCGAGGAGCGCCCCGGCGAAACCGGCGCGGTCGCGGAAGATCCCCAGCAGGGCGAGGAACACGCCGGCGATCAGGAAGAAGGTCAAGCCCCGCACGGGCGGCCGCAGCAGGGACGCGGGATTTTCCAGCCACAGCCCGAGAAGCCGCTCGCCGTACGCGGGCAGACCGCCGGTGAGCTGCTCGGCCATCGCGCCGAGCCCGCCGTCGAGGGTGACGATTCCGACGTAGAAGACCAGGAAAGCGCCCAGCGCCAGCAGATCCCAGACCAGCCGCCCCCACCAGCGGCCGGTGCGGAACGCTCCCTCGCGCAGCGACGGGTGCAGCAGCAGCCAGCACAGCGCGATCAGCGGCACCGGCGCGAAACTCTGCTTGACGAACACCGAGGTGCCCAGCAGCACCAGGCCGAGCCGTCGTGGCCACGCCTTGCCGTTGCGCAGCCCCGAATCCAGCGCCCAGGCGCCGCACGCGGTCAGGAAGATCCCGTCGATCGTGTGCCACGCCATCAGCGGGAACGCGTTGAGGTTCAGCAGCGACGCGGCCGCCGTCAGCCCGGTGAGCCCCGGCCCCCAGTCACGGACGCGGCGGCGGGTGACCAAAACCGCGAACGCGATGGTCGCCAGGATGATCTCCAGCATGCTGAGCACGCTGGAGACGAAGAACAGCGGTCCCGGCACCACGAAGTCGACGATGTGCAGGTACGCCGAACCCAGCGGCCGTGCGGAGATGATGTCGGAATGCGGCACTTCTCCGTGCCGCACCCGCCAGGCCTGGGCGAGGATGAAACCCTGGTCCGACGGGTGGAAACCGAAGCGCCCCACCCGGAGTTCGGTGGCGACGGCGAGCGCGAGCACCCAGGCCGCGTGCAGGGAAAGCCGCAGCACTGTCCTGGACGGACGTACCACCTCCGCGTCCGGTCCGGTCGACAGCGGGGGACTGGCGACGTCCACACTGCCCCTTCCCGGTCGTCCTGCCTCGGCCCGTGCCCGCCGACCCCCCGGCGTATCGGAAACCGATGGTAGCGGCCGGGGGCGTCCCCCGATCGAGCCCCGGGCGGGACGTCAGGGACGACGGCGCCAGACCAGCCGGGTGACCGCGCCCGCCACCGAGGCGAGCGGGGCCTTCCGGGGCAGGCCACGGGATTCCGGCGCGGACTCGGGCATCGCGCGGTAGACGAGGTGGGCGAAGAACCGGGCGGTCTTCGGTGCGACGAGCGTCACCAGCTCGGCGGCCGTACCCTCCGGCAGGTTCAGGATCTCCGGCCGTTTCTCCAACGCCTTCACCACGAGGGCGGCGGCGCGTTCGGGCGAGCTCGACGGCATGCCGCGATAGGAGCCGGTCGGGGCGATCATGTCGGTGCGCACCAGCGGCATCCGGACCGAGGTGAAGGTGACGCCGTCGGAAAGCGTTTCCCGCCCGGCGGTCAGCCCGAACTCCTCCAGTGCGGCCTTCGAGGCCAGGTAAGCGGAAAACCGCGGGGTGTCGGTCTGGAGTCCTTGGGTGGTCACGTTGACGACGTGGCCGAAGCCGCGCGCGGTCATCGACGGCAGCAGGCCCAGCGTCAACCGCACGGGGCCGAAGTAGTTGATCGCCATCGTGCGCTCGAAGTCGTGGAACCGTTCGGTGGACAGCGAAAGCGACCGCCGGATCGAGCGGCCCGCGTTGTTGACCAGCATGTCGACGGCGCCGTGCGCGGCGAGCACGTCCTTGACCAGAGCGTCGACGGCGCCGCCGTCGGTGAGGTCGCACGGATACGCCGACGCCTTGCCTCCCGCCGCGACGATCTGCTCGCGGACCTCTTCGAGTTCGTCGGCGCGCCTGGCCACGAGGATCACTTCGCCGCCCCTCGCGGCGACGGCCAGCGCGGACGCGCGCCCGATACCCGAAGACGCGCCGGTGATGAGGATCTTGCGGCCGTCGAGCGGTTCCGGCCCGGGACGGCGGCGGCCGCGGTCGGGATCCAGGTGTGCGAGCCAGTACCGGTAGAGCGGACCGGCGTACTCCTTCAACGGGGGCAAGGTGATCCCGCTGCCTTCGAGCGCTGCTGTGGTGGCGCTCGTGTCGAAGTCGACCTCCATGCTCAAATGCGGCAGCACTTCGAGCGGGATGCCGAGTTCCGCCAGCACCGCCGCGCGGGCCGATCGCCCGCCGGGGACCCGGTCGAATCCGGCGGCCGCGGATTTCGCCAGCCGGGTGCCGGCGCGCTTGAGCGCCCCGGACGGCCGCGAGGGGAGGACGGCGGAGATCTTCGGCCCGCCCGCGGCCCGCGCGAAGGCGTTGTAGACCTCGTGCAGCGGCTGGGGGCGGGGCGACGCGAGGTGATACGTGCTGCCGCTGGGCGCGTCGACGTGCATGAGGTGTTCCATCGCTTCGACGACGTAGTCGACCGGAACGAGGTTCGTGGCGCCGAGATCCGGGGCGGCCAGCGGAAGACGGCGGGGCAGCGCGGCGAGCCGCGAGATCGCGGGGAGGAAGTAGTACGGACCGTCGATCTTGTCCATCTCACCGGTGCGCGAATCACCGGCCACGGCGGACGGCCGGTACACGCGGAACGGCGTTTTCCCGTGCCTTCGCACGAGTTTCTCCGCTTCGAACTTCGTCGCGTGGTACGGCGACGCGAAGCTCTGGCCGAGGTCGAAGTCGGCCTCGGTGAACCGCCCGGCGTACTGCCCGGCGACCGCGATCGACGAGACGTGGTGGAAGAGCCCGGCCTTCGCGGCGGCGGCGAACTCCAGGACGTTGCGGGTGCCGTCGACGTTGGCCGCACGGTTCGCCGCTTCGTCCGCGGTGAGGTCGTAGATCGCGCCGAGATGCACGACGTGGTCAAGGGGGCCCAGGCGGGCGGGATCGATGCCCAGCGAGGGTTCGGTCAGATCGCCGGTGACGGGAACGAGCTTCTCGTGGCTCGGGAGCTTCCCGCGTGAGGTCTCCCTCACGAGTACGTGGACGGCTACGGTCTCGGGTCGCCGTAGTAGGCGCGCGACCAGGCGTTTTCCCAGAAAACCCGTCGCGCCCGTCACGAAGTAGGTGGTCATGGCCGGCTCCTTCCGAACGGAGCCGACTCTACCTACTCAGAAGTAGGAACGGTAGTTGTCATTCACTGTGGTCCGGATGTTCGGCCACCGCGACCACGGCGTCGCGGAGCGCGGCGCGCAGGCGCCCCACGTCCAGCGGCCCGAGTACGGCGGCCTCTCCGGGCGGCGCCACGAGCACGATCTTGTCGCTGCTCACGAACACCGTCACGTCCCTGCGCCTGCCCGCGAGATCCCGGCAGCCGACCGACCATTCGTCCCGGGGTGCCAACGTCCTCATCCTCCCGTATCCCATGATCTCCCTTTCTTCATCCGAGGCTGGGACGAGGCGCTTTGGGGGGCGTGACGCCGGTTACCCCACATTCCTACTGATGGGTTAACCGATACCGCGTTTCGTGATCGACTTCCGCTTTCGCTAGGCCGGACGGGGAGAGACGGGAGTAGCGTCCGGGGGAGGGACTGCTTGGGAGGTCATGGATGTCCGAACCCAGGAAGATCGTCATCGTCGGCGCCGGTCTCGCCGGGGCGACGGCCGCCGGAGCGCTGCGAGAACGCGGCTACGAGGGTGAGATCGTGCTCCTCGGCACCGATACGCATCGCCCGTACGAATTGCCGCCCTTGTCCAAAGGACTTCTGCTGGGAAAGGCCGATGAACCCGACTGGGTGCACGGCGAAGGTTTCTACGGCGAAAAGGACATCGCGTTCCGGAGCGGCGTCACCGCGACCAAGATCGAGCTCGGCGCGCGGCTCGTGCACGACGACGCGGGCGGCGAACACCGCTTCGACCGGCTCGTGCTCGCGACCGGCTCCCGGCCGCGCTCGCTGCCGGTGCCCGGCGCGGATCTGCCGGGGCTGCGGACCCTGCGCACCCTCGACGACGCGCTGGCGCTCCGCTCGGCGTTCAAGGACGCGCGGCGGGTGGTGATCGTCGGCGCGGGCTGGATCGGGACGGAGGCCGCGGCGGCCGCCAGGGAACACGGCGCCGAGGTGACCGTGGTCGACCAGGTCGGCTCGCCGTTGCTCGCGGTGCTGGGCGAGCAGGTGTCCGGCGTCTTCAAGGACCTCCACACCCAGCATGGAGTGAACTGGCGGCTGGGTGAAGGCGTCGAGGGCTTCACCGGTGACGCCGACGGGGTGACCGGTGTCCGCCTTCGGAGTGGTGACGAACTCCCCGCCGACGTCGTGCTGGTGGCCGTCGGCGCCGCGCCGCGGGTCGACCTCGCGCACGCCGCCGGGCTGGAACTGTCCGACGACGGCGGTGTCTGCGCCGACGCCGGCCTGCGGACGGCCGCGCCCGACGTCTACGCGATCGGCGACATCGCCGCGCATTTCCACCCCCGCTACGGAAAACGCGTCCGCGTCGAGCACTGGTCGAACGCGAAGTGGCAGGGCGAGCACGTCGCGGGGAACCTGCTGGGGGAGAACGAGCCGTATCTGCGGAGCCCGTATTTCTTCTCGGACCAGTACGACCTCGGATGCGAGTACCGCGGTCTCGCCGATCCCGAAACCGACGAGCTGGTGGTGCGGGGCGATCTCGCGGCGCGGGACTTCACCGCGTTCTGGCTGCGGGACGGGCAGGTGGCCGCCGCGATGAACGTCAACCAGTGGGATGACGGGGACGCCTTGAAGGCTCTGGTGGAGGGGCGCGCGGCGGTGACCGCGGAGCAGTTGAGGACCGCTGACCTCACTTCGCTCGTGTGACCCCTTCGGATGCTAGGAAAGGACCGTTCCTTGCAAAATTTGCAAGGAACGGTCCTTTCCTAGCGTTTGAAGGCGAGTCAGGCCGCCTGGACGACCAAGGCCCGCGAAGGCCGCGTCATGGTCCCGAAGGCCAGCAGCGCGAGCACGCCGAAGCCCGCCATCACGATCCCCATCGGGACCGCGGTGCCCGGACCGCCCAGCCCGACCAGCGGCGTCGCCAGCCCGCCGACGACGAACTGCAGCACGCCGAGCAGCGCCGACGCCGAACCGGCGGACCGCGCCTGTTCGGCGAGCGCGAGCGAGCTCGCGTTCGGTGCGACCATGCCGATACTCGACACCAGGATGAACAGCGGGATCAGCAGCCCGATCAGCCCGAGGTCCAGCACCGTCGCGGCCAGCACGCCGAAGCCGGCCACCGCCGCGACGACCAGGCCGACGGTCAGCAGCGTCCGCTCCGGGAAACGTCCGACGATGCGCCCGTTCAGCTGCCCGACGGCCACGATGCCGATGCCGTTGAGCCCGAACACCAGGCTGTACGCCTGCGGGCTGAGCCCGTAGACGCCCTGCAGCGCGAAGGACGAGCCGGAGATGTAGGCGAACAGGCTGCCGAACATCAGCCCCGAGGCCAGCGCGTAGCCGAGGAAGCCGCGATCGCGGAGCAGGCTCGCGTACTTCCGCAGCACCGAGCCGAACCGTGCGGGCGTGCGGCGCTCCTCGGGCAGGGGTTCCGGCAGCAGGAAGAAGACGACGGCGAGCAGGAGCCCGCCGAACACGGTCAGGCAGACGAACACGCCGCGCCACGACGTCCAGTTCAGGATCTGGCCGCCGATGATCGGCGCCAGGATCGGGGCGAGCCCGTTGACCAGCATGAGCAGCGAGAAGAACTTCGTCATCGCGGTGCCGGAGTAGAGGTCGCGCACGGTCGCCCTGGCGATCACGATGCCCGCCGCGGCACCGAAGGCCTGGACACCGCGCGCGGCGATGAGCAGTTCGGCGGTCGGCGCGACGGCGCACAGGATCGAGCCGACCATGTAGAGCGCGAGCCCGGCCACGAGCGGTTTGCGGCGGCCGATCGCGTCGGACAGCGGTCCGAGGATCAGCTGGCCGATGGCGAGCCCGATGATGAACGCGCTGAGCGTGAGCTGCACGGTCGCGTCCGCCGCGCGCAGTTCGCCCGCCATCTGCGGCAGCGCGGGCAGGTACATGTCGATGGACAGGGGCCCGAAGGCGGACAGGCCGCCGAGGATCAGGACGAACCGGGCGCGTCCGGTCGTGAGAGGGCGCGCGACGGTTTCTTCCACTCGCTCGGGCGCGATGGTCATGCTCTTCCTTTCCCCAGCCAAGGTTCCGCGAGGAACAACTTGCTTAGAGTAGGTAACTATTCCCCCTGTGATTCTCGCCACCCCCACTTCGCAAGACTGATCCGATCAATTTTCCGGACAAATCCGAGTGGCCCCTAGATCTCGTCGGAGGTCGTCGGGTATACATCGGATGTCTGTTCGTTGCTGTTGGAGCCGTTGATTGTTGACGGTTCGGCTGGAAGGGAAAATCCGTGCAGCTGTTGCGACTCGGGGAGCCGGGAAGTGAGCGTCCGTTCGTACGTGCCGGGGACGGCACGCTGCGCGACCTCTCGGCGCTGACCGCCGACATCGATGGCAGCTTCTTCGCGGGCGACGGTGTCGCCAGGGTCGCGGCCGCGCTGGCCGCCGGTGAGCTGCCCGAAGCAGGCCCTGAATTCGCGCAGGCCAGGGTGGGTGCGCCGATCGCGCGGCCGGGCAAGGTCGTCTGCATCGGCCTCAACTACCGGCAGCACGCCGAGGAATCCGGCGCCGAGGTCCCCGCCGAGCCCGTCGTGTTCATGAAGGCTCCCGACGTCGTCGTCGGCCCGGCGGACGACGTGCTCGTTCCGCGCCGCTCGACCAAGACCGACTGGGAGGTCGAGCTCGGCGTCGTCATCGGCAAGACCGCGCGCTACCTCGAAAGCACCGAAGAGGCCCTGGAGTACGTCGCCGGCTACACCGTCTCGAACGACGTGTCCGAGCGCGAGTTCCAGCTCGAACGCGGCGGCACCTGGGACAAGGGCAAGTCGTGCGAGAACTTCAACCCGCTCGGCCCGTGGCTGGTCACCGCCGACGAGGTGGCCGACCCGCAGGACCTCGGCCTGCGGTTGTGGGTCAACGGCGAGAAGAAGCAGGACTCGTCGACCAAGGACATGATCTTCACGGTCGCCGAGATCGTGCACTACGTGAGCCAGTACATGGTGTTGCGCCCCGGTGACCTCATCAACACCGGCACCCCGCAGGGAGTCGCGCTCGGCCAGCCCGAGCCCAAGCCGTACCTGACCGAAGGCGACGTCATCGAGCTCGAAATCGACGGCCTCGGCCGTCAGCGTCAGAACGTCAGGCAGGCGTGATGGCGAAGATCGTGGGCATGGAGGTGCTCGACGTCCGCTTCCCGACTTCGCGGGAGCTGGACGGTTCGGACGCCATGAACCCGGACCCGGACTACTCGGCCGCTTACGTCGTGCTGCACACCGACGGCGGCCCGGACGGCTACGGGCTCGCCTTCACCATCGGACGCGGCAACGACGTCCAGGCCGCGGCGATCCGCGCGCTGGAACCGCATGTCGTCGGCAGGGACGTGCCCACCGACGCCGCCGCGCTCGGTGACCTGTCGCGGGCATTGGTCGGCGACTCGCAACTGCGCTGGCTCGGCCCGGAAAAGGGTGTCGCGCACATGGCGATCGGCGCGGTGGTCAACGCCGCCTGGGATCTCGCCGCGCGGATCGCCGGGCTCCCCGTCTGGCGGTTCGCCGCCGGGATGTCGCCGGAGGAGCTGGTCTCCCTCGTCGACTTCCGGTATCTCTCCGACGCGCTGACCGAACAGGAGGCGCTCGACATCCTCCGCGCCGCCGAACCTGGCCGCGCGGAACGGATCGCCAAGATCGAGCGCGACGGCTATCGCGCGTACAGCACGTCCCCCGGCTGGCTCGGCTACTCGGACGCGAAACTGGTCCGGCTCGCCGAACAGGCCGTCGCGGACGGCTTCGAGATGATCAAACTGAAGGTCGGCGGGAATCTCGAGGACGACGTCCGCCGGATGAAGCTCGCCCGCGAGACCGTCGGCCCGGACATCCGGGTCGCCGTCGACGCGAACCAGCGCTGGGACGTCTCGACCGCGATCACCTGGATGACCGCGTTGGCGCCGTACGACCCGTACTGGATCGAGGAACCCACCTCGCCGGACGACGTGCTCGGGCACGCCGCGATCGCCAAGGCGCTCGCCCCGATCCGGGTGGCCACCGGCGAGCACGTGCAGAACCGCGTGGTGTTCAAGCAGTTGCTGCAGGCCGGCGCGATCTCGGTGCTGCAACTCGACGCGGCCAGGGTCGGCGGGTTCAACGAGAACCTGGCGATCCTGTTGCTGGCGGCCAAATTCGGGGTCCCGGTCTGCCCGCACGCCGGCGGGGTCGGGCTGTGCGAACTCGTCCGGCATCTGTCGATGTTCGATTTCGCGGCGGTGTCCGGGAGCGACACCGACCGGTCCATCGAATGGGTCGACCACCTCCACGAGCACTTCACCGATCCGGCCGCCGTCGTCGACGGCCGCTACGTCGCCCCGTCCGCGCCGGGTTTCTCGGCCAGGATGCACGACGCGACCTTGCGCCGGTTCACCTTCCCCGACGGTCCAGAGTGGACGGAGACAAACCAGTGAGTGAGTTCGAAGGCCTCGTCGCCGCCGTCACCGGCGGTGCCTCGGGAATCGGCAGGGCCACCGCCGACCTGCTCGCCGCGCGCGGGGCGAAGGTCGCGGTGCTCGACCTGAATCCCGGCGACCTTCCCGAGGGCCTCACCGGATTCCGCTGCGACGTCGGCTCCGACGAGGAGGTCCGCTCGGCGATCGCCGCGGTCGCCGAGCGGTTCGGCGGGCTCGACGTCCTGGTCAACAACGCGGGCATCGGCGCGCAGGGCGACGTCACCGCCAACGGTGACGACGAATGGCACCGGGTGCTCGACATCAACGTCGTCGGCATGGTGCGGCTCGCGCGGGCGGCGTTGCCGCATCTGAAGAACTCGCGCTCGGCCGCGATCGTCAACACCTGTTCGATCGCCGCGTGGGCGGGCCTGCCCAACCGCGCGCTGTACTCGGCCAGCAAGGGCGCGGTGCTCTCGCTGACCCTGGCGATGGCGACCGACCACCTCGCCGACCGGATCCGCGTCAACTGCGTCTGCCCCGGCACCGCGGACACCCCGTGGGTCGGCAGGCTGCTCGACGCCGCGGGCGATCCGGAGGCCGAACGCGCCGCGCTCGCCGCCCGTCAGCCGATGGGCAGGCTGGTCACCGCGGACGAGGTCGCGAACGCGGTGGTGTACCTCGCCAGCCCGCTGTCGGCTTCGACCACCGGCACGGCGCTCGCCGTCGACGGAGGGATGTACGGGCTGCGTCCGCGCGGCCCGGTCCACCACCAGTAGTTTCGCTGCCATCAAGGAGGATGCGGTGCGTACGAGGGTGATCAAGGTGGCCGCCGCGGCCACCGCGCTCGGGCTGGCCCTTTCGGCTTGCGGGTCCACCAAAGACAACGCGCCGCAGCCCGGCGCGGGTGGGGGCGGCAAGGTCGGCGCGACGATCCCGTTGCTGACCTCGCCGTTCTGGCAGGCCTACAACAACTACGTACCGCTGAAGGCGAAGGAACAGGGCGTCGAGGCGTTACCGACGGTCAACGCGGACAGCGACCCGGCGAAGCAGATCACCGACATCAACACCTTGCTCAACCAGGGCGTCAAGGGTCTGGTCGTGACCCCGCTGGACTCCGCCGCCGTCGTGGCGGGCCTCAAGGCGGCGGAGAACAAGGGGGTCCCGGTGGTGGCGGTCGACGTCGCGCCGGAGGGCGGCAAGGTCGCGATGGTGGTGCGCGCGGACAACAAGGCGTACGGCACCAAGGCGTGCGAGGCGATCGGCGCGAAGGTCACGTCGGGCAAGGTCGTGCAGGTCATGGGCGACCTCGCCTCGGTCAACGGCCGCGACCGGTCCGAGGCGTTCCGGCAGTGCATGAAGACGAAGTTCCCCGGCGTCCAGGTGCTGGAGGTCGCCGCCGAATGGAAGGCGGACAAGGCCTCGTCCGGCCTGGACAGCCTGCTGACCGCGAACCCGGACATCAAGGCCGTGTACATGCAGGCGGGCGGCGTGTACCTGGCGCCGACGCAGCAGGCGCTCAAACGCAAGAACCTCTACTTCCCGGTCGGCGACCCGAAGCACGTGGTGCTGGTCAGCAACGATGGCATCCCCCAAGAGCTGGCCGCGATCCGCGCGGGCGAACTCGACGCGACCGTCTCGCAGCCAGCCGACGACTACGCCAAGTACGGCATGTACTGGATCAAGAAGGCGATGGCGGGGGAGACCTTCAAGGCGGGGCCGACCGATCACGGCAGCACCGTCGTCGAGGTCCGGCCGGGGATCCTCGAAGACCAGCTCCCCGCGCCCGTCGTCACCAAGGACAACGTGGACGACAAGGCGCTCTGGGGGAACAACCTGTGAGCGCGCTGCCCGCCGGGTCCGCCGCCGTGCCGGTGGTCAGCGCACAGGGTGTCGGCAAACGCTACGGACCGACCGTGGCGCTGTCCGACGTCAGCCTCACCGTGCACCCCGGCGAGTCGCACGCGCTCGTCGGCCGCAACGGGGCCGGGAAATCGACGCTCGTCTCCATCCTCACCGGACTGTCCAAAACGGACACCGGACATGTCGAGTTCGGCGGCGTCCCCGCGCCGCCCTTGTCCAAACAGGACGACTGGAAACGCGCGGTCGCCTGCGTCTACCAGCACGCGATGGTCGTCCCGCAGCTGACCGTCGCGGAGAACCTGTTCCTGAACCGCCAGTCCGGCAAGGGGTTCGCGATCGGCTGGCAGCGGTTGCGCCGTCAGGCACGGGAACTGCTCGACTCCTGGGGCGTGGGGGTCGACGTCGAAACCCCGGCCGGCGAGCTTTCGGTGGAGGACCGGCAGTTCGTCGAGATCGCCAGGGCGCTCTCCTACGGCGCCCGGTTCATCGTGCTCGACGAGCCGACGGCGCAGCTGGACAGCCAGGCGATCGACCGGCTCTTCGCGCGGATGCGGCAGATGCAGGCGAACGGGGTGACGTTCCTGTTCATCTCGCATCACCTCCACGAGGTGTACGAGGTCTGCCAGGCGGTCACCGTGCTGCGCGACGCCAAGCACATCCTGACCGCGCCCGTTTCGGAGGTCGGCCGTGCCGAGCTGATCGACGCGATGACCGGCGAACAGGGCGGGCTTTCCGTCCGTGACGCCTCCACGCGCGAGGCACTGGACGCGGACGCCGCCGAGGTCCTGGCCGTCGACGGGCTTTCCGGTGACGGGTTCGACGACGTCACGTTCCGGATCCACCGCGGCGAGGTGATCGGGCTCGCCGGCAGCAACGCCAGCGGCAAGCATCAGGTCGCCGAAACCGTGTACGGACTGCGTTCGCCGTCCTCCGGCACGGTCCGGGTGGACGGGAAACCGCTGAAGCCGGGCGACATCCCGGCCGCGATCCGCGCCGGGATCGGTTGTGTGCCGAGGGATCGCCATCACGAAGGACTGGTGCTGGAGCACTCCATCGCGGACAACGCCACACTGTCCATTTTGGATCGCATGGGCAAAGGCGGTCTCGCGGCACCGGGCGCGCGGTACGGCCGGGCCGTGCGGGCGTTGCGGGACTACGACATCGTCGCGGCCGACGCGGACCAGCCGGTGTCCGACCTTTCCGGCGGCAACCAGCAGAAGGTCGTCCTGGCCCGCGCGCTGGCCGGTGATCCGCGCCTGGTGGTGCTGATCAACCCGACCGCGGGCGTGGACGTGAAATCGAAGGAGGCGCTGCTCGCGGTCGTCGACCGGGTGCGCGCCGAGGGCAAGGCGGTGCTGATCGTCAGCGACGAGCTGGACGATCTCCGCCTGAGCGACCGGGTGCTGGTGCTGCGCGCCGGTGCCGTGGTCGCCGAACACCCGGCGGGCTGGTCCGACGGCGACCTGGTGGCCGACATCGAAGGAGTCGAGCGGTGACCGAACTGATGACCGATCCGAAGACTTCGACGCTCGCGGCCCCGCCGAAGCGCCGGAAGTTCCGCTGGCTGCGCGAACTCGCGCTCGTGCCGGCGCTCGTCGTGGTGCTGATCATCGGAGGACTGATCAGCGACACGTTCCTGACCTTCGGCAGTATCGTCGGGATCTTGTCCGCCTCGGCCGCGCTGTCGATGGTGGTGCTGGGCGAGTCGCTCGTGCTGCTGACCGGGAAGTTCGACCTGTCACTGGAATCCACCATGGGCATGGCGCCCGCCTTGGGCGCGATGCTGGTCATCCCGGTGGCTTCTTCGGGTTTCGGCACCGAGATCCCCGGGTTCGCGGGCATCCTCGCCGTGCTGGTGGCCGGGGCCGCGGTCGGCTTCGTGAACGGTTTCCTGATCGTCAAACTGAAGCTGAACGCCTTCATCGTCACGCTCGCGATGCTGACGGTGCTGCGCGGCACGCAGATCGGTTCCACGCAGGGGAAGACGCTCTTCGACCAGCTGGACGTGTTCACCGCGCTGGCCACGACGACGTTCATCGGGCTGCCGATGTCGGTGTGGCTGGCCGCGGCGCTGTTCACCGTGTTCGGGCTGGGGCTGCGGTATCACCGGATCGGCCGGTCGCTGTACGCCATCGGCGGCAACCGGGAAGCCGCCCGGGCCGCCGGTATCCGCGTCGACCGGATCTCCTGGGGTGTCTTCGTCGTGGCCGGTGTGCTGGCCGCGCTCGGCGGGCTCGCGTACACCGGCTACGTCGGCGCCCTCGGTGCGGATCAGGGCGACGGATTGATCCTTCAGGTGTTCGCGGCTGCGGTGATCGGCGGTGTCTCACTGGACGGTGGGAAGGGCACGCTGGTCGGGGCGCTCACCGGCGTGCTGCTGCTGCAGACCGTCACCAACCTGCTGCAGGTGGCGCAGGTGCCGCCGGAATGGCTGAAGGCGATCTACGGCGTGATCATCCTGGTCGCGTTGATCATTTCGCGCTACGCCGGTGGGAAGGCCCAGACCTAGCCCCCTCGCCGAGGCAATGAACGGTCCTTTCCTTGCGAATTTTGCGAGGAAAGGACCGTTCCTAGCGCGCGAAGGGCCGGTTAGAGGGCGTGAGAGAGGAGAGAGCGGTGTCAGGAAGCTTCGGCGGCCGAAGTGGGGTCGTCGGCGGTGCCGAGCGCGTTGCGGAGCCATTGCTCCACCCCCGCCACGTGCACGGTGGCCCACGAACGCGCGAGTTCGGGCTCACGGGCCGCGATGGCCTCGTAGATCGCCGTGTGCTGCTCGCGGGTCTTCGCGACCGCGCCCTCCTGGGTGAGCCCGCGCCAGATGCGGGCGCGCGCGGTGGGGCCGGACAGGCTGTCCAGCAGCGAGCACAGCACCGGATTGCCGGAACCGTCGGCGATCTTGCGGTGGAACTGCAGGTCGTTGGCGACCAGCGCCTCCACCGTCGGCGAGTCGGCCAGTTCGTCGAGCAGGCGGCCTAGTTCCGCGATGTCCTCGTCGCTCATGTGCAGCGCGGCCAGCGCCGTCGCCGCCGGTTCGAGGATCCGGCGGACGGCGAGGAAGTCCAGCACGGTGTCGTCGCGGTGGAAGTCCACCACGAACGTCATCGCGTCGAGGAGGAGATTCGGTTCGAGGCTGGTGACGTACGTCCCGTCGCCCTGGCGGACGTCGAGCACGCGGATCAGGCACAGCGCCTTCACCGCTTCGCGCAGCGAACTGCGGGACAGGCCGAGCCGCTGGGCCAGTTCGGCCTCCTTCGGCAGCCTGTCGCCCGGAGCAAGCTCGCCGGAGATGATCATGTCCTTGATCTTGTCGATCGCGACATCGGTGACCGGCATGTTCCACCGCCCTCCCCGAAGACCTCGGATGTTTGAGTGTTAGTTGACAGAGTGCCATGTTTCGAATGAAGGAGGCGCGGTGACCCACGGTGTCGCACTACAAAGAGTGGCACTCCACACCCGGCTGAAGCCGGGCAAGGAGGCCGAATACGAGTCGGTCCACGCCGTCATCCCGCCCGATCTGGACGAAGCCCTGCGCGGTGCGGGCGTGCGTTCGTGGCGGATCTGGCGGGACGGTCTCGACCTGTTCCACGTGGTCGAGGTCGAGGACTACGCGAAGATGCGCGCGGTCCTGCGCGATCATCCGGCCAACATTCCCTGGCAGGCGCGGATGTCCGAACTGCTCGACGTCGAAGACGACTACTCGGGCAAGGATTCGGGAATCGGCCTCGTTTGGGAGCTTCCGTGAAGATCCCCCTGTCCCCGCTGGGGCTCGGCTGCGCGCAGCTGGGCAACCTGTACCACGCCATCACCGACGAGACGGCCGAAGCGACCGTCCGGCGGGCGTGGGACGAAGGCATCCGGTATTTCGACACCGCCCCGCACTACGGTCTCGGGCTGTCGGAACGACGGCTGGGCGCGGCGCTGTCGGCGTATCCCCGCGCGGACTTCGTCGTTTCGACCAAGGTCGGCCGTGTGCTGGAGCCCGATCCCGACGGCGCTTCGCGTACCGACTCGCAGGGTTTCGTCGTCCCCGCCGCGTACAAACGACGCTGGGACTTCAGCCGCGACGGGATCCTCCGGTCGCTTGAGGACAGTCTGGAGCGGCTGGGGCTCGACCGCGTCGACGTCGTCTACGTGCACGACCCCGACGAGCACTTCGAGGACACCGTCGACGGCGCTTTCCCCGCGCTGCTCGAATTGCGCGAACAGGGTGTCGTCGACGCCATCGGCGCCGGGATGAACCAGGCGCCGATGCTCGCCGAATTCGTCCGCCGCTTCGATCTCGACGTGATCCTGCTGGCGGGCCGGTACACCCTGCTCGACCAGCCCGCCCTCGACGATCTCCTCCCGCTGTGCGCGGAACGCGGGGTGGACGTGGTGGCGGGCGGCGCGTTCAACGCCGGGATCCTCGCCACCACGGAGCCGGGCACGATGTACGACTACGCCGAGGCTCCGGCCGAACTGGTCGAACGCGCCCAGCGGATCGCCGACGTCTGCGCGCGGCACGGTGTCGAGCTCCCGCAAGCCGCTTTGGCGCTGCCGGCCGCGCATCCGTCGGTGGTGTCCGTCGTCGTCGGCGCGCACGATCCCGGGCAGGTCCGGCTCAACGCCGAACGTTTCCGCCGCCCGGTGCCGCGCGAGTTGTGGGCGGACCTGATCCGTGCGGGACTGTTGCGTGAGGACACCGTGCTGAGGGAGGAAGGACAGCCGTGATCGACGCGCACCACCACCTTTGGGACCCGTCGCGACGGGATTACCCGTGGATGACCGGCACGGCGCTGGAACCGATCCGCCGTCCGTACACAGTGGACGACCTCCGCGCGGTGACGAAGGCGGCGGGGGTGAAGGGGACCGTGCTGGTGCAGACGGTCTCGTCGGAAGAGGAGACGCGCGAGTTCCTTTCGACGGCACGAGAAGAACCGCTGATCGCCGGCGTCGTCGGCTGGACCGACCTCACCGCCCCCGGCGTCGCCGAGCGCGTGGCCTCGTTTTCGGGGCCGTTGGTGGGAATCCGGCACCAGGTGGAGGACGAGCCGGACCCGTCGTGGCTGACGCGGTCCGACGTCCTGCGTGGTCTCGCCGCTCTCGGCGAGGCCGGGCTGGCGTACGACCTGCTGGTGAAACCGCCTCAGCTTCCCGCGGCCCTCGCCGTCGCGAAGGCGTTGCCGGACCAGGTTTTCGTGCTCGACCACGCCGCGAAGCCGCCGATCGCCTCGGGCGAATGGCAGCCGTGGGCGGACGGCGTCGCGGCCTTGGGGGAGCTGGACAACGTGTACTGCAAGCTTTCGGGACTCGTCACCGAGGCGGACTGGGCACGGTGGAAGGTGGGTCAGCTGGCGCGCTGGGCCGAACACGTGCTGGAGTCTTTCGGGGCTTCGCGGCTGATGTTCGGCTCCGACTGGCCGGTCTGCGAACTCGCGGCCGCGTACGAGGTCGTCGTGGACACGGCGTTTTCGCTGACGGGTTCGCTGAGCGATGCCGAGCGGCTGGAGTTCTTCGACGGGACGGCGCGGCGGGCCTATCGCCTTTCGTGAGACACGACGAAATCCCGGCGGGAAACGGGGAAAGGAAGAAAGTGGGCGGCGCGGGGACCGGGCGCCTGAGAACCGCCGATCGACGACCTGCGGCAGGGGGACGAAAGATCAGAACTCGTCCTGCTTGACCATCGTCCGCAGGCGGGCCAGTGCGCGGTGCTGCGTCACGCGCACGTTGCCGGCGGAGATCCCGAGCGCCTCGGCGGTTTCGGCGGCGGACAGGCCGACGGCGATGCGGAGGGCGAGGATCTCCTGCTGCACCCGCGGGAGGGTGGAGAGCAGGCGGTTGAGCCGGGCACCGAGGTCGAGGTGCAGGGCGTGGGTTTCGGGCTCGTTGTCGGCGATGGGCCGCTCGGGCAGTTCCGGGACCGGCTCCGACCGGTCACGGGAGACGGCGCGGTAGGCGTCGGCGACCTTGTTGGCGGCGATGGCGTGCACGAGATAGAGGAACGAACCGCCACGATCCTGGTAGCCGGGCAGCGCCTTCAGCACCGCCATGCACACTTCCTGCGCGACGTCGTCCGCCGACAGGTAGGACAGGTCGCGGCCGCCCATTCTGGCGCGGCAGTACCGGACCACGACCGGGCCGATCATCCGCAGCAGGGACTGGATGGCGGCGGGATTCCCGTCGCCCGCGTCCTTGACGAGGGGATCGAGGTCCTCCTTCGTCAGCCGTCCGCCCGGTCGAGGCAGGTTCTCCGGAGTCGTGTATCCGGGGACCGCATCGGGGGTGACGGTTCTGGACGCGCTTGAAGTTGCTTGCATGGTCGTCCTCCCCGGCCGACCCTGCGACCGTCGCTGTCGAGGGGTCAACACTCCGTAACGATTGAGGGCGGCAGATGCTCCGTAAGATCAGATTCATCTGCCGCCGTTGCGACGCAGCGTAATCGTAGGCGTCGATCGGACGGCAGTAAAGATTTCAACTAGAGATAGCCCATTCGCCGGAGTCGGCTTAATACAACCGAGACTCTGCGTCGCGAAAACAGGCTTCGGCGTCGCTGGATGTGCGCGGCGATTAGCGCACCGCGATCAAAGCGGCCGCGGTCGCTACGACGAGTGCCGACGTTGTGACAGCAAGGATCGGGTTAAGAGGTTTCGGGGTTTCCGGACGCCGCAGTGCTCGTTCACGGATCGCGCCGACGGCGGTCAAAGTGATCACCATGGCCCCCGCGAAGGCGACCGGGACGACCGCCGTGCCCCATCCTCGCCGGGCCGCGGTGTGCAGGAGCAGGAGTGTGCAGGCAGTAGCCGCGAGCGCGGTCCGGCGCCACGCGAGCCCGGTCCGTTCCGCTTGCGCTCCGTGATCGGACGGGTTCACGAGAAGACCACCAGCGCCGCCGCGGTCAGGGTGATCGCGAGGATTCCGGCGGTCAGCAGGAGCAGCATCCCGCTCTTCGGCAGCGGCCGTCCCGCGCGCATCGCGGTCTGCACCTGTCGCCAGCGCGGGTAGGCGCTCGCCGCGAGCACGGCGGCCAGTACGACACACAGCCCCGCCAGGACGGTGCTCAGCGCGCTCGGGTCGGGGACCAGTTGATGGACGGCGACGCCGCCGGCCAGAAGGCCCAGCGCCGTCCGGAGCCAGGCCAGGAAGGTCCGTTCGTTGGCGAGCGTGAAGCGGTAATCGGGTTCCGAGCCGCCGTCGTGCGGGCCGTTGATCTCTGCCACGCGATGAAGACTAGGCGGTGTCCGGCCGGCCTGCGCGCGGTCTTCGCGCCCAGGTCGCCCCTGACGGTACGGGCGGATGCGCCCGAGTACGACCCGGTACGAGGGCGATCCGCCCGCACCGCCAGGAGCCACCTGGATCACGAAGCCCATCGCGCAGGCCGGCCGGACACCGCCTAGGCGTTCCGGCGCGCGAAGACCCACCAGCGAAGGACCGCGAAGCGCGCGATGCCGCCCACGACGCTGGCCGCGAGCAGCGCGCCGGTCTGTTCCAGCGCGGTCGGCTCGGTGATCACCGCGTCGAGGGAGGCGAGCACGATCGAGCCGTACACGGCGTAGAAGGCGAAGGTCACCAGATCCTGGAAATGCCGCTTGCCCGCGTGACTCTTGCGGGTGGCGAAGGTGACCCGGCGGTGGAACTCGGTGTTCCCGACGGTGGTGACCGCGAGCGCGACCAGATTGGCCAACTGCGGGCCGAGGACCGGCTGCAGGAGAAGGAACAGCACCGCCTGCAGGCCGGTGGCGGCGACCCCGGCGACGACGTACCAAGCGGCATGGTTGCCGAGTTCGTGGTGCCGCTCCGGCGCGCGCCGGATGATCCGGTGCCCTGGCGCCCACCTGGTGGTGGTCATACCGACGACGCTACTCCTTGTTTCACAAACTTGTGAAGCTAATGAACCACCTGAGAAACTGTGATCCCCGCGACAGCGCCGCCGTTTGGCCTGCGGAGACGCCGGGTAAGCCACCGGGACGGGGTCGAGTACAGCACGCCCCGGGCAACGTCCGACCAGGAGGGAGCGGCCCATGAGCGATCGTGAGAGCGCGGAGCCGGAAACGCTGGATCCCAGTGAGGCGCTCGACGAGGACGAACTCCGTGTCGACCCGCTCGAAGAAGGGGTCGAACCGCCCGAGCACTGGAGTGGTGCCGACCGGTTCGGGACCACGCCGGCGGAGATCCGCGAAGGCGAGTCGCACGCCATGCGGCTGGCCGAAGAGGAGCCGGACGTCGGTGAAAAATGATCTTCACTCAGACGGCGGGCCGTGCCGACACCCCCTAGCGTGGTCGGTCAAGTGCAAGACCGCGACGAAGGAAGGGCAGAGATGCTGACAGTCACCGAAGCCGCCGCCGAGGCGATCACCGCACTGACCGGGCAGGAGAACGGCCAGGATGGAGGCGGGCTGCGGTTCGCCATGCACTCCCAGCAGGGGGACAGTCCTCAGCTCGCCGTTTCCGTCGCCCCGGAGCCGGAAAGCGGCGACAAGGTCCTCGGCGCCGACGGCGGCCCGAAGGTGTTCTTGGAGCCGGAGGCGGCCGAGTTGCTCGACGACAAGGTCCTCGACGTCCAGCAGGACGAAACCGGCGAAGTCGCCTTCGCCGTACTCCCGCAGGCTCAGCCCCAGCCCGGCAGCTGACCCCGCGGGTTCAGGCGTCGCTGCCCAGGCTCAACTACGGGCCCAAGTGCGGACCAGCTCGCCGGCCCGCTCGCGCAGGAGTTCCGCCGCGTGCGCACGCGCGTGGTCGAGCGAAGGCGCGTGGTCGATCAGGGCGGCGCTGCCCACGACTCCGAGGCCGGTGAGCTGGCTCTGGTCCAATTGGATCCGCCCGGCCAGCACCATCAGCGGCACCGCGTGCTCCCGCGCGCGGGCCGCGATACCCGCCGGAGCCTTGCCGTCGAGACTCTGCTCGTCCAGTGAGCCTTCACCGGTGATCACGAGGTCGGCGTGTTCGATGGCGCCGGCCACGCCGGTGAGCCCGGCGATGAGCTGGAACCCGGATTCGACGCTCGCGCCGAGTCCCGCGATCGCGCCCGCGGCGACCCCGCCGCCCGCGCCCGCTCCGGGAAGATCGGAGACGTCGGGCGCCCCGGCGCTCCGCAAAGCCTGCGCCCAGCGGGACAGGGACTCGTCCAGCTGCTCGACTTCGCGCGGGCCCGCGCCCTTCTGCGGGCCGAAGACCGCGGCCGCGCCACGGGGGCCGAGCAACGGGTTCGTGACGTCGGTGGCGACGGCGACCTCGACGGAGCCGAGCCGGTCACGCACCGGGCCGAGTTCGGCCAGCGCGACCCGGCTCAGCGTGCCGCCGCCGAGCCCGACCGGCGCGCCGAACGCGTCGAAGACCCCGGCACCCAGCGCCGCCAGCATCCCGGCGCCGCCGTCGGTGCTCGCCGTCCCGCCGACGGTCAGCACCAGCCGTCGCGCGCCGTTGTCGAGCGCGTGCGCGAGCAGTTCCCCGACGCCCCAGGTGTGCGCGGCGAGCGCCACCTCCGGGCTCGGCTCGACGAACTCGATCCCGCAAGCGCGGGCCGATTCGATGTAGGCCGTGCCGTCGAGGGTCACGTAGCGGGCGTCGACGGTGTCGTCGAGCGGCCCTCGGACGGGAAGTTCCACGAGGTGGCCGCCCGCCGCGAGGAGGACGTCGAGGGTTCCTTCGCCGCCGTCGGCGACCGGGCAGGACGAGACCTCGGCTTCGGGCAGCGCGTCGCGGACGCCGTGGGCGATCGCCTCCGCGGCCTCGACCGCGGTCAAGCTTCCCTTGAACTTGTCGGGCGCGATGACCACACGAGTCATGGACGAACCTCCGTCAGCGGGTTTCCGCCGGTGAGCACCGACGCGACGTTCTCGGCCGCGAGCACGGCCATGGCAGTACGGGTCTCGACCGTCGCCGATCCGAGATGCGGCGTCAAGACGACGTTTTCGCGGTCGAGCAGGCGCGGTTCGACCTCGGGTTCGGCTTCGAACACGTCGAGGCCGGCGCCGGCGATTTCCCCGGCTTCGAGCGCGTCGGCCAGCGCGGCCTCGTGGACGACCGGGCCGCGCGTGGTGTTGATCAGATACGCGCCCGGTTTCATCGCCTTCAACGCGTCCGCGTCGACGAGATGCCGGGTTTCCGGCGTCAGCGGACAGTGCAACGACACGACGTCGGAGCTTCGCAGCAGTTCGTCGAAGGGCACGTACTGCGCGCCCAGGGTCTTCTCGACGTCTTCGGCGGCTCTCGATCGTCCTGAGTAGACGATCCGCATGCCGAAACCGAGTGCCCGCCGCGCGACCGCCTGCCCGATCTGGCCGAGCCCGACGATCCCGAGTGTCTTGTCCTGCAGCGAAGAGCCGAGCAGGAAACCGAGATGGAACGACCAAGGGGTGCGGGAGCGGAGCAGCCGTTCGCCTTCGCCGAGCCGTCGCGTGACCGCGAGGATCAGCCCGAACGCCAGATCCGCGGTGGCGTCGGTGAGCACCCCGGGGGTGTTGGTGACGGTGATCCCGCGTCCGGCCAGCGCCGGGACGTCGATGTTGTCGTAGCCGACGGCCACGTTCGCCACGACCTTCAGATCCGGGCCCGCCGCGTCGGCGACGTCGCCGTCGATCCGGTCGTGCAGCATGCCGACGATCGCGGACGAGCCGCGGACGAACTCGCGCAGTTCGTCCGGCGTCAGCGGCCGGTCGGCGCGCGACAGTTTCACCTCCCCGGCCTCGGCGAGCACTTTCAGCGCTTCGTCGGGAATCCACCGGGTCACCGCGATCGTCGAGGTCACGCGCCCAGCCTAGTGTGCGGCGCTTGGTATCCCAAATACCGGAAATCCCCGTTATGAGGGAGGCGCTTCCCCTGCGCGGGGGAGTCGTCACCGTCCGGCGCCCCGGGATGGTGAGAAATGCGGAAAAGCTCCGCGACCAGGGGATTCAAGGGGTAGAAGATGAAACGATCACGAGAACTCGCGGCCGTCGGTGCCGCGATGGTCCTCGCCACGACACTCGTCGCGGCCGGTCCGGCGTCGGGTGAGGAAGCGGGCAAGGGCAAACCGGCCGAACCGAGCCTGGTCGGCAGCGCCAAGATGCTGCGCAAGGACGGCCAAGACGTCCGGTTCGCCTTCGACGCGCACGGTCTCTTCCCGGAGAGCAAGGGGACTTTCCGGGTCAGCCACGTGGGCGGCGGGTTCTCCGCCTACTTCAAGGGCCGGATCGACTGCCTGGTCGTCGGTGGCCCGGTCGCCGTCGTCACCGGCATCGTCGAGGACACGGACGTCCCCGGCCTCAAGGACCGCCGCGTCGGGATGACGGTGTACGACAACGGCAAGCGCGACCGGCTCGGCTACAGCTGGGGCCCGGACCCCGAGCACAAGCAGATCGTTCCGCCGTGCCTGAGCAGTGCGACCTTCGAACGGGTCGAAAGCGGGGACTTCAAGGCCGTCGAATGGTTCCCGCCCGGCAGCGGGATCGGCTGATCACAGCAGTTCCGCCACCTTCTTCGCAGTCTCCTTCGCGGAGCCCGGGTTCTGGCCGGTGACCAGATTGCCGTCGACCACCGCGTAGGAGACGAAGGGCAGCTTGGCCTTTTCGTAGCGCGCGCCGCGTTTCTTCATCTCTTCTTCGGCGTTGTAGGGCACGAGCTTGTCCACCTTCGCGAGGATTTCCTCGCGCCAGGCGAAGCCGGTGACCTTGCGTCCCGCGACGAGATACGAGCCGTCGGACAGTTTCGTGTTCAACAGGCCGCAGTAACCGTGGCAGACGGAGGAAACGATGCCGCCGCGTTCGAAGATCTCGCGGGTGATCCGCTGCAGTCCTTCGCTGTCGGGAAAGTCGTACATGACCGCGTGGCCGCCGGTGAAGTAGATCGCGTCGAAGTCCGCCGAGTCGATTTCGTCCGGGGCGGCGGTGTTCTCCAGAAGTGCCATCCGGTCCGGGTCGGCGCGCCAGGCCTTGGCGGTCTTGTCGTAGTTGGGGAACTTCAGCGATCGGGGTTCGAGCGGCGATCGTCCGCCCTGGGGGCTGACGATCGTCTGCTCGAACCCGCGCTCGGCGAAGACGTGGTAGGCGTGCGTGAGTTCGGAAAGCCACAAGCCTGTCGGGTGGGACGGATCGTCGTAGTGGCCGACGTTGGTGACGACGGTCAAGACGCGTTTGGTCATTTGCGGGCCTCCTGTTCCCGGACGGAGGTGGGGACCGGCATGTGGAGCGCGAGCTGCCCCTCGGTCATCACGTCGAGGCGGATCGGCTTGCGCGGGTCGAGTGAGCGTAGGTCATCGGAGAGGCGTCCGTCGCCCAGCCGGAGGTCGACGCCGCGCGGGAACGTCGTGCTTCCGGCCGAAAGGACGTTCGTCTGGCTCTGCGTCGCATGCCACGCGTCCCCGATGGTGGTGTACGACGTGAGGCTCGAAACCCGCTCGCCGGATTTGTGCGGGGTTTGGCGTGGCGTCGCCGCCGAAAGGGCGAGATCGGTCTCTCCTCGGTCGTTCGCCACGCGCGCTTCGGTGCGTTCGACGTCGATGTCGACCTCGAGGCTCGTCACCCATTTCGGGAATCCGTAGCCGTCGTGGCCGCGGACCTGGGCGATGTCGCTGCTGACCGGAAGGGACAGCACGTACGAGTGAAGGTGTTCGTTCTTGAGCCCGGTCACGAGATCGAAGAAGCCGAGCCGTCCGTGCCGGGCGGGCCGGACCGCGACGCCCACGGCGGCCTCGGTGTAGAAGTCGATGTCGCAGACGTCGTACCGGAACACCATCACCGACACCAGGCCGAGGCCCGGCGCGACCTCCAGTGGAGCGAGCGCTTCGGGAAGGCGGCGCCGGATCGCCCGTGAAGGCGCCGTCAACGTCAGCCGGGCCGTCGCGATCCGGTAGTAGAAATTGGGCGTCAGCGTCGGGCCGATCGGGGAGTCGACCCGCGCCTTGGGGAGGCGCCGGAAGAAGTCGACGCCGCTCACGCGCGGGTCGGCGGCGACGGCGTCCAGGTCGGTGTCCATGCGGTAGCGGTCGTACAGGCCGCCTTTCGGGACGTCGACCGCGCGTCCGCCCAGATCGACGGTGACCGTTTCCTGTGTCATCGGATCTCCCTGGATGTTTACAATGCTTACATTCGCGACCATAAGCGTCGATGTGAGCACTGTCAACACCGGTTAGCGTGCTCGTGCCGCCAGGATCGCGGTGAACGCGGCGCGTACCTGCTCGGCGATCTCGTCGTCCGACTCCACCTGGAGTTTGCCGTCCAGGAACAAGTACGCGAGCCCGTGGGCGAGTGCCCAGCCCGCCGAGGCGAGGGCGTCCGAGGGTTCGGAGAACACGTGCGTCATCGCCACTCGCAGGAGGTCGTGGATGTCCGCCGCGGCTTGGACGCGTTCCTCGCTTCCCGTGTCGCAGGCGTTTCCGAACATCAGGCGGAACAGTGCCGGGCGACGCAAGGCGAAATCGACGTAGGCGACCGCGAGTTCGGCCAGATCCTCCACTGAGGCCGGGAGTTCGCGTCCCTTCGCGAGGTCTTCTTTCAGGTCGCGCAAGCCTTGCGCGGCCAATGCCGACTCCAGGGCGTCCCTGTCGGCGAAGTGCCGGTACGGCGCTGTCGCCGAAACGCCTGCTTCGCGTGCGACGGCGCGTAAAGAGAACTGTTCGCCGGCTTCGAGCATGCGCATCGCCGTGGACAGCAGTGACGCTCTCAAGTCGCCGTGGTGGTAACCACTCTTCGTCGATGTTGACACTGCTTACATCCCCTTCCTATGCTCATGTGAGCAATGTAAACATACCTCTTCCGGGAGCAAGGATGTCATCCGCAGTCGAGAAAACCTCCTCGCCGGTCTTCGAGCCGCTCACCCTTCCAGGTGGCTCGACGCTGCCGAATCGCCTGGTGAAGGCCGCGATGGAGGAGAACATGGCGAGTCGCGGGCAGCTGCCCGGAAAGCCCTTGTTCGAGCTGTATCGCCGGTGGAGCGAGGGTGGGGCCGGCCTGCTCGTCACCGGCAACGTCATGGTCCACGCGGAGGCGCTCACCGGCCCGGCCGGTGTCGTCCTCGACGCGGATTCGCCGCTGGAACCGTTCCGCCGATGGGCGTCGGCCGCCAAGAGCGGCGGCGCGCGGGTGTGGATGCAGATCAACCATCCGGGGCGTCAGGTGCGGGCGGACATGCCCGGGGTCGCCTGGGGGCCGTCGGCCGTCCGGGTCGACGTCGGCAAGAACAGCAAGCGGTTCGCCGAGCCGGTCGAGATGTCCGCGCGGCAGATCGAGGAGACCGTGGCGCGGTTCGCCGAGACCGCCCGCCGCGCCGAAGAGGCCGGTTTCGACGGCGTCGAGATCCACGCGGCGCACGGCTACCTGCTCTCGCAGTTTCTTTCCCCGCTGGCCAATCGCCGTGAGGACCGGTGGGGTGGAAGTCTGGAGAACCGCGCGGCGTTCCTGCTCGACGTCGTCCGCGCGGTCCGCGCCGTCGTGGCGCCCAGGTTCGCCGTCGCCGTCAAGCTCAACTCCGCGGATTTCCAGCGTGGCGGTTTCGATGCCGACGACGCCGCGTCGGTCATCTCGATGCTCGCGCCGCTCGGCGTCGACCTGGTCGAACTGTCGGGAGGCAGCTACGAGAGCCCGGCGATGACCGGGCAGTCCGGCGACGACCGCACCCGGGCGAGGGAGGCCTATTTCCTGTCGCTGGCCGAACAGCTCGTCCGGACCAGCTCGCTGCCGCTGATGCTGACCGGCGGTGTGGTCCGCAGGCGCGTCGCGGAAGAAGTCCTGGCGAGCGGCGTGGAACTCGTCGGCATGGGCACCGCCTTGGCCGTCGATCCGGCGTTGCCCGCGAAGTGGCGGCACGACGCGGACGCCGCCGTGGAACTCGCGCCGGTCCGGATCGGCGACAAGGCCGTCGCGTCCGCCGCGAGCATGGCCCGCGTCCGGCGGCAGCTTCGCCGGCTCGGCGCGGGACGGCGTACCAAGCCCGGCATGGATCCGAAGGTGGCGCTCGTGGTGGAAACGGTTCTGCAGGCCTTGGCGCTTCGCCGCTATCGCGCTTGGTTGCACGGTCGCGCCGGCTGAGCTATGTTCATATGCAGAACATGTGTGCGCGATCCGAACGCACCATGGACGGCCTGGGAGGGTGGGGATGGCGGAGCTGCTGTCGTTGAAGGAAGCCGTGGCACGGCTGGTGCACGACGGGGACACCGTCGCGCTCGAGGGCTTCACCCACCTCATTCCCGTCGCCGCCGGTCACGAGATCATCCGCCAGGGCCGCACCGGCCTGACGTTGATCCGCATGACGCCGGACATCGTCTACGACCAGCTCATCGGCGCGGGCTGCGCGAGCAAGCTGATCTTCTCGTGGGGCGGCAACCCCGGGGTCGGCTCGCTGCACCGGTTCCGCGACGCGGTCCAGCACTCCTGGCCGGTGCCCTTGGAGATAGAGGAACACAGCCACGCTGGCATGGCGAATCGGTACGTCGCCGGAGCCTCGGGCCTGCCGTTCGCCGTCCTGCGTGGTTACACCGGCACCGATCTCCCCGCGCAGACCGACACGATCAAACCCATCACCTGCCCGTTCACCGGTGAGCGGCTGGCCGCGGTCCCCGCCCTCAACCCGGACGTCACGATCGTCCACGCCCAGCGCGCCGACAGGTCCGGCAACGTCCAGATCTGGGGTATCACCGGCGTCCAGAAGGAGGCGGTACTCGCGGCGAAACGGTCGCTGGTCACCGTCGAGGAGGTCGTCGACGAGCTGGAGCCCCGGCCGGGCGCGATCGTGCTGCCGTCGTGGGCCGTCACCGCCGTGGCCGAGGTGCCCGGCGGCGCGAGGCCGTCGTACGCGGCGGGCTACTACGAACGGGACAACGACGCCTACCAGGCATGGGACGCGATCGGCCGGGACAGGGAAAGCTTCACCCGCTGGCTCGGCGAGCTGACGGGAGTGAAGGCATGACCGAGTACACCTCCGACGAAATGATGAGCGTCGCCGCGGCCCGCGCGCTCGGCGACGGGATGTCCTGTTTCGTGGGCATCGGCCTGCCCAGCACCGCCGCCAACCTGGCTCGCCGCGGGCACGCGCCGAACCTGACACTGATCTACGAATCCGGTTGCCTCGGCGCCAAACCGAGCAGGCTCCCGCTGTCCATCGGCGACGGCGAACTCGCCGACACCGCGGACGCCGTGGTCAGTGTCCCCGAGGTCTTCAACTACTGGCTCCAGCCGGGGCGGATCGACGTCGGTTTCCTCGGCGCCGCCCAGCTGGACAAGTTCGGCAACATCAACACCACCGTCATCGGCCCGGACTACGCCAACCCCAAGGTGCGCCTGCCGGGGGCGGGCGGGGCCCCGGAGATCGCCGCGTCCTGCCGCGAGGTGTTCGTGGTGCTCCGGCAGAGCCCCCGCACGTTCGTCGAGAAGGTCGACTTCGTGACGTCGTTCGGTCACGGCACCGGCAAGGGTGATCGTGAGCGGCTCGGCCTCCCCGGCGCCGGGCCGACGCTGGTGGTCACCGACCTCGGCCTGATGCGGCCCGACCCGGAGACCGCCGAGCTCACGCTCACCGAACTGCACCCCGGTGTCGAGGTCGATCAGGTCGTCGAAGCGACCGGGTGGAAACTGAAGGTGGCCGGCGACCTGGGCACCACCCCGGCGCCGACCGAGGCAGAACTCCGCATCCTCCGAGACCTCAAAAGGGCGAGCGCATGACCGACGTCTTCCTGTTCGACGCCATCCGTACCCCGTTCGGCAAGTACGGCGGCGCCCTGTCCGGGGTCCGCCCGGACGATCTCGCCGCCACCGTGCTGCGGGCGCTGGCCGAGCGCAACGACCTCGACCCGGCCACCGTCGACGAGGTCGTGCTCGGCGACGCCAACGGCGCGGGCGAGGACAACCGCAACGTCGCGAGGATGGCGGCGCTGCTGGCCGGCTGGCCGACGACGGTGCCCGGTGCCACGGTCAACCGGCTGTGCGGCTCCGGCCTCGACGCCCTCATGCAGGCCAGCCGGACGGTCCAGGTCGGCGACGCCTCGCTCGCCGTCGCGGGCGGGGTCGAGTCGATGAGCCGCTCGCCGCTGGTCATGCAGAAACCGGAGAAGGCCTTCCCGGCGGGCAACCAGACGCTGTACTCCACCGCGCTGGGCTGGCGCATGGTCAACCCGAAGATGCCCGAGCAGTGGACGGTCTCGCTCGGCGAGTCCACCGAGCAGCTCGCGGAGCGCTACGGGATCGGCCGCGACGAGCAGGACGCGTTCGCCGTCCGCAGCCACGTCAACGCCGCCCGCGCCTGGGACGAGGGGTTCTACGACGATCACGTCGTCCCGGTCGAGGGTGTCGAACTCACCCGCGACGAAGGCATCCGGCCGGACTCCAGCCCCGAGAAGCTCGCCAAGCTCAAGCCCGTCTTTCGTCCACAAGGGACGGTCACGGCCGCGAACGCGTCGCCGCTGAACGACGGCGCCTCCGCGCTGCTGCTCGGTGACGAGGCGGCGGGCAAGCGGCTCGGCAAGGCGCCGTTGGCCCGGATCGCCGGCCGGGGCGCGGCCGGTGTCGACCCGGACGTCTTCGGCATCGGCCCGGTGCGCGCGGCCGAGATCGCCTTGGAGCGGGCGGGGATCGGCTGGGAAGACCTCGCGGCGGTGGAGCTGAACGAGGCCTTCGCCGCGCAGTCGCTGGCCTGTCTGCGCGACTGGTCGAAGCTCGACCCGGAGATCGTCAACGTGAACGGCGGCGCGATCGCGATCGGGCATCCGCTGGGCGCCTCCGGCGGCCGGATCGTCGGCACCCTGGCCCACCACCTGCGCCGCACCGGCGGCCGGTGGGGACTGGCCGCCATCTGCATCGGCGTCGGCCAGGGGCTGGCCATCGTCCTCGAAGCTCAGTGACCCACTGACCCGCGCTGGAGGGAACAGCATGTCGGCACCCGCAGAACTGAGGCTCCCGCGCTACCGGCGCGATCCGGAGGGCACGCATCCGCCGCTCGATTCCGCCGGATACCGGTCGACGGCGCTGCGCCACCCCAAGGAACCGTTGATCGTGCTCCCGCATCTGCTGACCGAGGTCACCGGGCCCGCACTGGGCCCGGGCCGGATCGGCGAGTTCGACAACGACCTCACCAAGGGGCACGCGGGGGAGCCGCAGGGCCAGCGGATCATCGTCACCGGACGGCTGCTCGACGGCGACGGGCGGCCGATCCGTGACTCGCTCGTCGAGATCTGGCAGGCGAACGCGGGCGGCCGGTACCGGCACACCGGCGACCGCTGGCCGTCGCCGCTGGACCCGAACTTCGACGGCGCGGGCCGGACACTCACCGACTCCGAAGGGCGCTACACCTTCACCACCATCAAACCGGGCGCGTACCCGTGGAAGAACCACGACAACGCCTGGCGGCCGGCGCATATCCACTTCTCCGTGTTCGGCAGCGCGTTCACCCAGCGGCTGGTCACCCAGATGTACTTCCCGGAAGACCCGCTGTTCTCGCAGGACCCGATCTTCAACTCCATCCCGGACGAGAAGGCGCGGCAGCGGATGATCGCGCGTTTCGACCTCGACCGCACGGAAGCCGAGTGGGCGCTGGCCTTCCAGTTCGACATCGTCGTGCGCGGCCGCGAGGCTTCGGTCTTCGAAGACGAGGAGGACGAGCACTGATGCCGGAGACGACGCCTTCCCAGACCGTCGGCCCGTACCTGTCCATCGGCCTGCCCTGGCCGGACGGGCCGGACGTCGTCCCCGCGGGCGAACCGGCCGCGATCCGCATCCACGGCCGCGTCCTCGACGGCGCGGGCGAACCGGTGCCGGACGCGATGATCGAGACCTGGCAGGCCGACGCCGACGGCCGGTTCGACCACCCCGACGACCCGCGCGGAGCGGTCGCGAGCGGGTTCCGGGGCTTCGGCCGCTGTCCCACCGACACGAACGGCGACTACGAGATCCGGACGATCATGCCCGGCTCGGTGCCCGGCCCGGGCGGCGGCACGCAGGCGCCGCATATCGACGTCTCGGTGTTCGCCCGCGGGCTCCTGCACCGGGTGGTCACCCGGATCTACTTCGAGGACAACGACAACTCCGGGGATCCGGTGCTGGCGTCGGTCCCGGAGGCACGCCAGGGCACCCTGATCGCCACCAAGACCGGCGACGGCTACCGGTTCGACATCCGGTTGCAGGGCGAAGGGGAGACGGTGTTCTTCGATGTCTAGTTCTTCGATGTCCGAGCAGGTGAAGGTGCACAGCGTCGCGGAGGGGCCCGCAGACGGCCCGGTCGTGGTGCTCAGCGGATCGCTCGGCAGCGATCACCGCATGTGGGAACCGCAGGTGAAACCCTTGGTGGCGCGGGGTTTCCGGGTGATCCGGTACGACACCCGCGGGCACGGCGCGTCCCCGGTCCCGGCCGGGCCGTACACGCTCGCCGATCTCGGCGGCGATCTGCTCGCGCTGCTCGACGAGCACGGTGCCGAACGGGCCCACGTCGTCGGGCTCTCGCTCGGCGGGATGACCGGGATGTGGCTCGGCGTCAACGCCCCGGACCGGATCGCGAGTCTCGTGCTGTGCTGCACGTCGGCGAAGCTCGGGCCGCCGAGCATGTGGGCGGACCGGGCGAAGACGGTCCGTGAGAAGGGCACCGCGGTGGTCGCCGAGGCCGGCGTCGGCCGGTGGCTGACCACCGGGTACGCCGCCGCGTATCCGGAGCAGGCCGAGTACCTGCGCGAGATGATCGCGGACGTCCCCGCCGAGGGCTACGCGGCTTCCTGCCAGGCCATCGAGCGCATGGATCTCGTGGACGACCTGCCCAAGATCGCGGCGCGGACCCTGGTCATCGCCGGAGCCCAGGATCCGGCCACCCCGGTCGAGCACGCCGAGGTGATCGCCGGCGGCATCCCGGACGCGCGGCTCGAGGTCGTCGAAGACGCCGCCCATCTCGGGAGTTTCGAACAGCCGGAGCGGTTCAGCGCCTTGATCCTCGAACATCTGGAGGCCGCCCGATGAGCGAAGACCCCTACGAGACCGGTATGAAGGTGCGCCGCGAGGTCCTCGGGGACGAGCACGTCGACCGGGCCGTCGCCCGGACCACCGAGTTCAGCCGCCCGTTCCAGGACTACATCACCCGCGGCGCCTGGGGGTCGGTCTGGTCGCGTGACGGGCTCGACCGCAAGACCCGCAGTTGTGTCACCCTGGCCGCGCTCACCGCGCTGCACGCCCACGACGAACTCGCGATGCACGTCCGCGCCGCCGTCCACAATGGACTGACCGCTCAGGAGATCTCCGAGGTCCTGCTGCACACCGCCGTCTACACGGGTGCCCCGGCCGCCAACGCGGCGTTCGCCGTGGCTCAGCGAGTCCTGGCCGAACTCGGTGAGCCTGCCGCCCAGAGAGAGGGTGACAGTTAGGGTTCTCTTATGGACGAAGGCGAGGTGACCGAGCGCGGGGCGCATCATGTCCAGTCGCTGGAGCGCGGGCTGGCCGTGATCAAGGCGTTCAACGCGGACGCGGCGGAGCTCACCCTGAGCGACGTCGCCCGCGCGACCGGGCTGACCAGGGCGGCCGCCCGCCGGTTCCTGCTCACCCTCGTCGACCTGGGGTACGTGCGCACGGACGGCAAGTACTTCTCGCTCACCGCGCGGGTCCTCGAACTCGGCTACTCGTACCTGTCGAGCCTGTCGTTGCCGGAAGTCGCCCAGCCGCATCTGGAACGGCTCTCCGCCGAGGTGCACGAGTCGAGTTCGATCTCCGTGCTCGAAGGCCCGGACATCGTCTACGTCGCCCGTGTGGCCGTCTCGCGGATCATGACCGTCAGCATCAACGTCGGCACCCGCTTCCCGGCCCACGCGACGTCGATGGGGCATGTCCTGCTGGCCGGTCTGGATGACGACGACCTGCACGGCTACTTCGACGCGGCCAACCTCGAAAAGCTGACCGCGCGCACGCTGACCAGGCAAAAGGATCTGCTCGCCGAACTGGAGAAGGTGTACCGGCAGGGCTACGCGATGGTCGACCAGGAACTCGAAGAGGGCCTCCGGTCGATCGCCGCGCCGATCCGGGACCGGCGGGGGAAGGTCGTGGCCGCGGTCAACCTCTCCACCCACGCCAGCCGCACGACGCCGGAGTCGGTCGAGAAGGAACTGCTGCCGTCGCTGCTTTCGGCGGCGCGGGCCATCGAGGCCGATCTGGCCTCGGCGCCGCCGACCAGGGCGAGGCATGGCTGAGATCGCGGGGCTGCTCCTCGCGGCCGGTGCCGGGCGCCGGTTCGGCGGGCCGAAGGCACTGGCGGTCCTCGACGGCGAGCCGTTCGTCGTCCGGTCGCTGCGGGTGCTCGCCGAGGCGGGCTGCGTCCCGGTCCGGGTGGTGCTGGGTGCCTCGGCCGCGCAAGCTTGCGCGCTCCTGCCCGATCCCGGGGCGGCCGTCGTGGCCGAGGACTGGGAGTCCGGCATGGGTGCCTCACTGCGCGCGGGCCTGCGCGCGCTCGCCGAAACCGATGCCGAAGCCGCCGTCGTGCATCTCGTGGATCTGCCCGGGGTCGGTGCCGAAGTGGTCCGCCGGGTCGCCGGCGGGGCCGACGGGAACACCGTCGCGCGTGCCGCTTACGACGGCGTTCCCGGCCATCCCGTGGTGCTCGGCCGTCGCTGGTGGCCGGAGATCGTCGCGGGCGCGTCCGGGGACAAGGGCGCCCGCGACTGGCTCCGGGCGCGCGACGACCTGAGGCTCGTCGAATGCGGTGACCTCGGCACCGGGCACGACGTGGACCGCCGCGAGGATCTTCCGGGCTGATCTCCGGCCCACCGGGGCTTACCATCGGCGAGTGACCGTCGAATCGCCCGAGAAACTGGCCGAAGCCCTCGAAGCGGTCGGCTATCTCGCCGACGACGGCATCGCCACGGCCGGGTACCTCGCCGTGGCGCTCGGCCGCCCGTTGTTCTGCGAGGGCGAACCGGGAACCGGCAAGACCTCGCTCGCGCTGGGACTGGCCGAAGCGCTCGGCATGCCGCTCATCCGTCTCCAGTGCCACGAGGGGATCGACGCGGCGCAGGCACTGTACGAATGGGACTTCCCCCGTCAGCTGCTGCACCTGCGGGCGCTGGAAGCCGCCGGTGACGGCGGCCTCGACGTCGAGGCCGCCGAACAGTCCCTCTACACCGAACGGTTCCTGCTCTCCCGGCCGCTGCTGAAGGCGTTGCAGACCGCGCCGTGTGTCCTTCTGGTCGACGAGATCGACCGGGCCGACGACGAGTTCGAAGCCTTCCTACTGCAACTTCTCGACGAGCATGCGGTGACGATCCCCGAGTTCGGCGAGGTGCGCGCCGAGCATCCGCCGCTGGTGGTGCTCACCTCGAACCGGACGCGGGAGGTGCACGACGCGCTGAAGCGCCGCTGTCTCTATCACTGGCTCGAACATCCGGACCTCGGCCGCGAGGTCGAGATCCTGCGCCGCAAGATCCCGCGCCTCGGCGAGGCGCTCGCGGCACAGGTCGCGACGGCGGTCCACCGGCTCCGTGCGATGGAGTTGCTGAAACCGCCCGGGGTGGCGGAATCCCTGGACTGGGCTCAGGCGCTCCTCGCGCTCGGGATGTCCGAATTGGACGCCGCGGCCGCCGCCCGGACGCTCGGTTCGGTGCTCAAGTACAGCGAAGACCTGGACAGGGTCCGGGCCAAGCTGGACAGCCTGCTGGCCTGAGGCGTCAGCGGCGCCGCAGCGACGCGTCGAGCAGCGCGGGCGGGGTGTCGTGTTTCTCCTCGGGGGCGAGGTCGGTGCCCGGGGCGACGATCTCGTCGATCGCGTCGAGGACGTCCGACGGCAGCACCGTGTCCGCGGCGGCGAGCTGTGACTCGAGGTGCTCCAGCGTGCGCGGCCCGATGATCGCGCTCGTCACCCCGGGATGCGCGACGACGAAGCCGAGCGCGAGCTGGATCAGGCTGAGCCCCGCCTGGTCGGCGACCTTGGCCAGCCGTTCGACGGCCTCCAGCCGGGTCCGGTTGACCTGCCGGGTCAGGTCGAAACGCTGCGGCAGCACGGCCGAACGGTTCGTGCTGATCTCGCGGCCTTCCCGGACCGCGCCGGACAGCCAGCCGGAAGCCAGCGGGCTCCACGCCAGCACGCCCATCCCGTACTCCTCGGTCACCGGCAGCACATGCGTTTCGATGCCGCGCTGCAGGATCGAGTAGCTCGGCTGCTCGGTGACGTACCGGCTCAGCCGGTGCTCCCGGGCGGCCCACTGGGCCTGCACGATGCGATACGCGGGGAACGTCGACGAGCCGAAGTAGCGGATCTTCCCCGCGCGCTGCAGATCGGTGAGCGAGGAAAGGGTTTCCTCGTCGCTGGTCTTCGGGTCCCAGCGGTGGACCTGGTAGAGATCGACGTGGTCGACCCCGAGGCGGCGCAGGCTGTTGTCCAGCTCGGTGACCAGCCAGCGGCGTGAAGCGCCCTGGTGGTTGCGCTCTTCGCCCATCGGCATGCTCGCCTTCGTGGCGAGCACGATGTCTTCGCGGCGGCCGGCGATGGCCTTCCCGACCATCTTTTCCGACTCGCCGGCGCCGTACATGTCGGCGGTGTCGATGAGATTGACGCCGCCCTCCAGCGCGGCGTCGACGATGGCCGTGGCCTCGTCCTGGGTGGTGCGCCCGATCGCGCCGAAGTTCATCGCGCCCAGCGCGAGAGTGCTGACCTGGACACCGGTCCTGCCCAAGGTGCGGTACTGCATGACGGGGTCCTCCATGGCAAGATAAGCAAGCGGAACGTTGCTCCGCTAACGATACGGAGCACTGTTCCGTTTGGCAAGCCCGGTGGTGGAGGAGTGTTGTGATGAGTGAAGAGGGCACCAAAGGCAAGCGCGCGGACGCCCGGCGCAACGAGAAGACCTTGCTCGACGCCGCGGCCGCCGTCTTCGTCACGTCGGGAGTCGAGGCGCCGGTCCGCGACATCGCGGCCAAGGCGGGCGTCGGGATGGGCACGATCTACCGGCATTTCCCGACCAGGGCCGACCTCATCATCGCCGTCTACCGGCACCAGGTCGACGCGTGCGCCGAAGCCGGGCCGGAACTGCTGGCGTCAAGCGATTCCCCGTACGAGGCGTTGCGGCGCTGGATCGACCTCTTCGTCGATTTCCTGGTCACCAAACACGGACTGGCCGCGGTACTGCAGTCGGACAACGCCGGGTTCGAGACGCTGCACGCCTACTTCCTCGACACCCTCCTGCCGGTGTGCGCCCGCTTGCTCGGCGCGGCGGCGGAGGCCGGTGAGATCCGTTCCGATCTGCAGGCGCTCGAAGTCATGCGCGGCGTCGGGAACCTCTGCATCGGCGCCGAAAACGATCCGCGCTACAACGCGCGCAAGATGGTCGAGGTTCTCATCGCGGGCCTCGGGACCTAGGTCCCCTTCACGGCCGGATTCCTGGCGACGGCCCATTCCGCGCGCTACAACTCGGATATGGAACGTACACAGTGTTGTGTGGTGGGGGGCGGTCCGGCGGGGATGGTGCTCGGACTCCTGTTGGCGCGGGCCGGGGTCGAGGTCACCGTTCTCGAAAAACACAAGGACTTCTTCCGCGATTTCCGCGGTGACACGGTGCATCCGCCGACGTTGATGCTGCTCGACGAACTCGGCCTCGGTGACCGGTTCGCGGAACTGCCGTCGAAACGGCTGGAAAAGATGCGGATGGTGTTCGGCGGCGTGTCGATCGTCGCCGCCGATTTCAGCCGGGTTCCCGGGCCGCACAAGTACATCGAGATGGTCCCGCAATGGGATTTCCTGAATCTGCTCGCGGAAGCGGCGGCCGTCGAACCGACGTTCACCCTCCGGATGGGCGCGGAGGTGACCGGCCTGCGCGAGGGCGGCGGGGTGCGTTACCGCGATTCCGAGGGCGTGGAACGGGATTTGGCCGCGACGCTCGTGGTCGGCTGCGACGGCCGGGATTCCCTGGTGCGCGCGAAAGCCGGGCTCGTGCCGGACGAGTACGACGTGCCGATGGACGTGTGGTGGGTCCGGGTGCCCAAATTCGAGGAGACGGGTGAGGCGGCCGAGGTGTTCGGCTGTTTCGCGGACGGTCTCGCCGGGATGACGATGGACCGCGGCGACTACTACCAGACGTCGTACCTGATCAGGAAGGGACAGGACGAGGCGCTGCGTGCCGAAGGCATCGAGAAGTTCCGCGAACGTATCGGCGGCCTGTTCGGCTGGGGAGAGCGCGAACTCGCCGAGATCCGCGATTGGGACGACGTCAAACTGCTGAACGTCCGGATGTCCAAACTCCCGCACTGGTATTCCGAGCGGGTGCTCTGCATCGGCGACGCCGCGCACGCGATGTCGCCCGCCGGCGGGATGGGCGTCAACGTCGCGATCCAGGACGCCGTGGCGGCCGCGCGGATCCTCGCCGCCCCGCTGCTGTGCGGCACGCTGACCGCCCGGCACCTGAACCGGGTCCAGCGCCGCCGGAACTTCGCCGTCACCCTGATCCAGCTGCAGCAACTGGGGGAGCACAAGATGCTCATCGAGCCCGCCCTCGACGGAAGGCTGAACGAGCGGACCATCCCCTTGCTCCTCCGGATCTCGGACCGGTTCCCGATGCTCACGGCCGTGGGCGCGTTCCTGGGTGGCATCGGTCCCCTTCGCGAGAAGACCCCGGCCTTCGCCCGTCGAGGCACAATGGAGGGGTGAGCGATCCACTGGCGGGCTTCGTCGGCTTCGCGGAGGCATTGCGCGAAGCAGGGTTGCCGTGCGACGCACACCGGACCCAGGCGTATCTCGAGGCCGTCAGCGCGATCGACCTCGCCGATCCCGAACAGCTCTACTGGGCCGGACGACTGACGCTCTGCGCGGATCCCGACGACCTCCCGCGCTACGACGCCGCGTTCGACGGCTGGTTCGCCGACCAGAAGACCGCACCACGGCGACGAGGCCGCGAGGCGGCTCCGAAGCGCGCCAGGATCGCGACGCTCGCCCAGGCGGGCCAGGGCGAGTCCGGCGCGGAACCCGACGAGCTCCGCGTGGCGGCGAGCGAGGAAGAGATCCTGCGCCACCGGGACCTCGCCGCGCTGAGCGTCGCCGAACGCGCTCACCTGCGGGAACTACTCGCGAAACTGCGCCCGGCGCTCCCGCCGCGGTCGTCACCACGCCGTCGCGCCGCCCGGCGGGGAGCTCTCGACCCGTCGCGCACGCTCCGGGCGATGCTGGCCGGAGGCGGCGAACCGGTACGCCTGGCGTATCGGCGGCGAAGTACCAGACCGCGCCGCCTCGTCCTCCTGATCGACGTTTCCGGCTCGATGGGGCCGTACGCCGACGCGCTCTTGCGGTTCGCGCACGTCGTCGCCCGGCGCGCTCCCGGCCGGGTCGAGGTGTTCACGCTGGGCACCCGGCTCACCAGGGTCTCCCGCCAGCTGCGGCTGCGCGATCCCGAGCACGCGATGCTCGCCGCGGCCGCCGCGGTCCCCGATTTCGCGGGCGGGACCCGGCTCGGCGAGACCCTGCGGGCGTTCCTCGACCGGTGGGGACAACGCGGCGTGGCCAGGCGATCCGTGGTCACCGTGTTCTCCGACGGCTGGGAACGGGGCGACACCGCCCTGCTCGGTGAGCAGCTCGCCAGGCTGCGGCGGCTCGCGCACGTCGTATTCTGGGTGAATCCGCACGCGGGGCGGGCGGGTTACGCTCCCGTGCAGTCCGGCATCGTGGCCGCGCTCCCGTACCTCGATCGGCTGCTCGCCGGGCACAGCTTGGCCACCTTGGAACGACTTCTCGTGGAGATCGCCGATGCGTGACGTACTGGACGAACTGCACCGCCGCTGGGCGGCGGGCGAGACGGTGGGGGTCGGCACGGTGGTGGCGACGTTCTCGTCGGCGCCGCGGAGCCCCGGCGCGGCGATGCTCGTCGCCCCGGACGGCACGGTCACCGGCAGCGTCTCCGGCGGCTGCGTCGAAGGCGCCGTCTACGAACTCGCGCAGCAGGTGGTCGCCGAACGCGCGCCCGTGCTGCAGCGCTACGGCGTCTCCGACGACGACGCGTTCGCCGTCGGGCTGACCTGCGGCGGGATCATCGACATCTACGTCCAGCACATCGACCGCGACTCGATGCCCGAGTTCGGCGACGTCGTCGAATCGGTCCACAGTGGACAGCCGGTCGCCGTGGTCACGGTGATCGAGCACGAACGCGAGGGCATGGTCGGCGAGCACCTGATCGTCTGGCCGGATCGCGTCGCCGGTTCGCTCGGTTCGTCACGGATGGACGACGCCGTGGCCGACGACGCGCGCGGCATGCTCGCCGGCGGCCGCACCGGCACGCTGCACTACGGGCCGGACGGGCAGCGCCGCGGCGAGGGCATGACGGTCTTCGTCAACTCCTTCGAGCCGCCCGCGCGCCTGCTGGTCTTCGGGGCGATCGACTTCGCGGCCGCGATGGCGAAAATGGGCGCGTACCTCGGCTACCAGGTCACGGTCTGCGACGCGCGGCCCGTGTTCGCGACGAAGAGCCGTTTCCCCGACGCGCACGAGGTCGTCGTCGACTGGCCGCATCGCTACCTCAAGGCGGAAGCCGAGGCGGGCCGGGTCGACGGCCGCACCGCGATCGCCGTGCTCACCCACGATCCGAAGTTCGACGTGCCGCTGCTGGAGGTCGCGTTGCGCCTCGACGTCGGCTACGTCGGCGCGATGGGCTCGCGCAAAACCCACGACGACCGCTTCGCCCGCCTGCGCGAAGCCGGGGTCACCGCGGCGGAACTCGAACGGCTGTCTTCGCCGATCGGGCTCGATCTCGGCGCGCGGACCCCGGAGGAGACGGCGGTGTCGATCGCGGCGGAGATCATCGCGCTGCGCTGGAACGGCTCGGGATCGCGGCTCGCCGAGCTCAGCGGCCGGATCCACGGCTGAACCCGGGCACCGGGACCGCCTGACTCGACTTGACCACCTCGAAGGCGGGCAGGGTTTCGAACCGTTTGACGTGCTTGTCGAACAGTTTCCTGGCCAGGTACCGGCTCGCCTTGAGATCCGGGGTGAGCAGCACGACGACGTAATCCCACTGCCCGACGATGCTGTAGCAGTGCTGGACGCGGGCCTCGGCCAGCATGCGCTCGCGGAAGGCCGTGTGGCTCTTCTCGTCGTCGTCGGTCAGCGCGACCAGGATGACCGACGTCATCCCCGCGCCGAGCGCCTCGGGATCGAGCACGGCGACCTCGGCGCGGATCACCCCCTCGGCACGCAGCCGGGTCAGCCTCCGCTGGACCGCGCTGGGGGAGAGGCCGACGGCGTCACCCAGGTCGTGCAGGGGACGCGCGGCGTCCGCCTGGACGAGGTCGAGCAGCAGGTGGTCGAGCTCGTCGAGGGGCACGCAAGATTTTTGCACGCGGGCGGGAAAAGTTACAATCGGCGTGATCGGCTCCCGGCCTAGCTTGAGTGTCATGGACCTGCAGCTGGAGAACGTCGCCGAGGCGGCGAAGGTGATCGACCCCGTCTTCCTGAATACCCCGCAGTACAGCGACGAACAGCTGAACGGGCAGCTCGGCCGTCACGTGCTGGTGAAGGTCGAGACGCTGAACCCGTTGCGCAGCTTCAAGGGCCGCGGCGCGGACTATTTCGCCGCCGGGCTGGAGCCGGGGACCACCATGGTGTGCGGGACCAGCGGCAACTTCGGGCAGGCCGTCGCGTTCGCCGCGCGGAAACACGGTCTGCGGGCCGAGGTTTTCGTCCCGGCAGACGTCTCGCCGGTCAAACTCCGGCGGATGAAGACGCTGGGCGCGCGGGTTCGCCGGGTCGAAGGCGAGGCGAAGGTCGCCGCGGCCGCCTTCGCCGCCGAAGCCCCCGATCGCGTCTTCGTGGTCGACGGCCGCGAGCCCGCGATCTCCGAAGGCGCGGGCACGATCGGGCTGGAACTGGCGCGGGAGGACGGGATCGACACGGTCGTGCTCCCGGTCGGCGACGGCGCCCTGATCGCCGGGGTCGCGCTGTGGCTCAAGGCGCATACGCCGGACGTCCGGATCGTCGGCGTCGGGACCACGTCGGCGCCCGCCATGGCGAAGAGCTGGCTGGCGGGCGAGCCGATCACCGTCGACCGGGCCGACTCGTTCGCCGGCGGAATCTCCATCCGCACACCGGAACCCGAATCCATCCGGCGGCTGCGGTCACTCGTGGACGATTTCGTGCTGGTCGAGAACGACGATCTGCGGGCGGCCATGCGGCTCGGCGCGGAAACCCTCGGCGTCCTGCCGGAACCCGCGGGGGCGGCGGGCCTGGCCGCGCTGACCGTGCACGACATCCCGGGCGACCGGGTCGCCACCGTGATCACCGGGGCGAACGCGGTCTCACCGACGGCGTGGTCGTGAGTGGCGATTCGGGTTAGGGCGAAGGGTTCCTTGAGTACCTACTGGACTTTGGCCGCGGCTGATCGCGGGTCGGGTCCGTGAAGGCCTCCTTGCCTACCCTGAAGGTAGTGAAGGGGGCCTTCACTACCTTCGGAGATCGCCACCCGCAGCCCACCTGCACCAGCGACCACAGCAGCCATCACGGCGGCGCGTGAAGGACCCCTTCCCTCGGCTCACCCGAGGAAACTCGACCTTCACACCTTCCCCAGTACGTGAAGGCCCCCTTCACTGCGCTAGACGCAATGAAGGAGGGGGCCATCACGTACTTCAGGGACCCAAACCGGTGGTCGTGAGTGGCGTTTCGGGTTAGAACCCGAAACGCCACTCACGACCACCTGTACCGAATGGACACTTGCGCTTTCCCCGCATCTGCGCCGCTTCTCCCAAGGCGCAACCGCATCTGCGGACTCGGGCGCGAGTCACCCCCTGGTGGGGGTTGCCCTGGCAGGCCCTGAGTAGCACGCTCGACTGTGAGTCCGATCACGGTCGCTCCGGGGTCGGTCCGTGACAACCGAATGACCGGCCGCTCCCGAACGACCCCGGACCAGCGCGGGGTTTCTCTTGCTTTTGGAGGCCTGATGCGCATCACCGTCACCGTCGACGGCACCAGCTACACAGACGACGTCGAGCCCCGCACCCTCCTCGTGCATCATCTGCGCGAACGGCTCGGGAAGGTAGGCACCGTGGTCGGTTGCGACACCAGCAACTGCGGCGCCTGCACCGTCCATCTCGACGGGCACAGCGTGAAATCCTGTTCGGTGCTCGCGGTCCAGGCCGACGGCTGCGAGGTCACCACGATCGAGGGACTCGCCCGCGACGGCGAACTCCACCCGGTGCAGAAGGCCTTCCACGAGAACCACGCGCTCCAGTGCGGATTCTGCACGCCCGGCATGATCATGCAGTCGATCGACCTGCTCGCCGACAATCCCGACCCGGACGAGAAGGCCGTCCGCGAAGGACTCGAAGGCAACCTGTGCCGCTGCACGGGCTACCAGAACATCGTCCGCGCGGTCCGCGACGCCGCCCACGAGATGCGGCCCGGCGCCGGTCCCGAGGCCGAACGGCTCGCCTCGGACACCGCCTCCCGTGTCGGCGCGGGTGGTGAGTGATGACCTCCACGATCGAACCGGAGGTCGGCAAGTCCCGCCGCCGCAAGGAGGACGAGCGCCTCATCACCGGCCGTACCCGCTGGACCGACAACCTGACCTTGCCCGGCATGCTCCACCTCGCCGTGCTCCGCAGCCCGTTCGCGCACGCCAAGATCGTCTCGATCGACGTCACCGAGGCGAAATCCGCGCCCGGCGTGGTCGCGGTCTTCACCGGGAAGGACCTCGACCCCGAGGGCGCCATCGGCATGCCGTGCGCGTGGCCGGTCACGCCGGACATGAAGTCGCCGAGAAGGCCCATCCTCGCCTCGGACACGGTGAACTTCGCCGGTGAGGGGGTCGCGGTGGTCGTCGCCCGCACGTCGGCCGAAGCGCACGACGCGCTCGAAATGATCGACGTCGACTACGACGAACTGCCGGTCGTCCTCGGCCTGGAGAACGCGCTCGCCGAGGGCGCGCCGCTGGTGCACGAGGAACTCGGCACCAACCAGAACGCGGTGTGGGTCTTCGATTCCGCCGACGCGGGAACGGGTTCCAGCGTCGAAGACGCGATCTCGAACTCCGAGGTCGTGGTCAAGCGGCGGTTCCGTCAGCAGCGCCTGGTGCCGGCCTTCATGGAACCGCGGGCGTGCGTCGTGGACCCGACGGGCAATCAGCTGGTCATGTGGTCGGCCACCCAGGTCCCGCACATCCTCAAGACGATGACCGCGGCCACGCTCGGCCTGCCCGAGCACAAGGTGCGGGTGATCGCGCCGGACGTCGGCGGCGGGTTCGGCGGCAAGATCGCCGTGCTGCCCGAAGAGATGATGGCGACGCTCATCGCGCGGCGGCTCGGCAAACCGGTGAAGTGGAACGAGTCCCGTTCGGAGACCATGGTCGCCGCGCACCACGGCCGCGACCAGATCCAGGACCTCACCATCACCGCGAACCGCGACGGCACGGTGACCGGCCTCAAGGTCGAACTGCTCGCCGACATGGGCGCGTACCTCGGCCTCGTCGGCCCCGGCGTGCCGATCCTCGGCGCGTTCATGTTCAACGCGATCTACAAGTTCCCGGCGTACCACTTCGCCTGCACCAACGTGTTCACCAACACCACGCTCACCGACGCGTATCGCGGCGCCGGGCGGCCGGAGGCCACGTTCGGGATCGAGCGGATGATGGACGAACTCGCCGTCGAGCTGGGTATGGACCCGATGGAGATCCGCGAGAAGAACTGGATCAAGCACGAGGAGTTCCCGTTCACCACGGTGGCCGGGCTGACCTACGACTCGGGCAACTACGAGGCCGCCACCGCCAAGGCCAAGCAGCTCTTCGACTACGACGGGCTCCGCCGCGAGCAGAAGGAACGGCGGGAATCGGGCGACCCGGTCCAGCTCGGCATCGGCATCTCGACGTTCACCGAGATGTGCGGGCTCGCGCCGTCGCGGGTGCTCGGCTCGCTGGACTACGCGGCGGGCGGCTGGGAGCACGCGGAGATCCGGGTGCTGCCCACCGGCAAGATCGAGGTCATCACCGGCGCCTCCGCGCACGGACAGGGTCACGAGACGGCGTGGAGCCAGATCGTCGCCGACAAACTCGGCGTCCCCTTCGAGGACATCGAGGTCATCCACGGCGACACCCAGTCCTCGCACAAGGGCATGGACACCTACGGCTCCCGGTCGCTGGTGGTCGGCGGGATCGCGGTGGTCAACGCGGCGGACAAGGTCCTCGCCAAGGCCAAGCCGATTGCGGCGCATCTGATGGAATGCGCCGAGGACGACCTCGAATTCTCGGCGGGCAAGTTCTCGGTCAAGGGCACGGATTCCTCGACGTCCATCCAGGACATCGCGTGGGCCGTGTTCTCGGCGCACAACCTGCCCGACGGTGTCGAGCCCTCGCTGGACTCTTCGGACACGTTCGATCCGGAGAACTTCTCCTTCCCGCACGGCACGCATCTCTGCGCGGCCGAGGTCGACACGGAGACCGGACGCGTGCGGTTGCGCTCCTACGTCTGCGTCGACGACGTCGGCGTGGCCGTGAACCCGCTGATCGTCGAAGGCCAGGTGCACGGCGGGCTCGCGCAGGGCATCGCGCAGGCGTTGTTCGAGGAGGCCGTCCACGACGAAGGCGGCACGCTGACCACGGGGACGTTCGCCGACTACCTGCTCCCGTCGGCGGCGGATCTGCCCAGCTTCACCACCGACCGCACCGAGACCCCGTCGACGACGAACCCGTTGGGCGCCAAGGGAGTCGGGGAGGCGGGCACGATCGCCTCGACCCCGGCGGTGGTCAACGCCGTGGTCGACGCCGTCCGGCATTTCGGGGTGAACGACATCGAAATGCCGTTGACCCCGATGCGGGTCTGGCACGCCATCCAGCACGGGTCGGCCGCCGCCGGCGGGCTGGGCTCGGAAGCCGGTGGCGGTCTCGGTTCGATCGACGCCACCGGAGGTGCCCAGTGATCCCGGCCCCGTTCGACTACGTCGCTCCGTCCACAGTGGACGAAGCGATCAGCGCGCTCGCCGAAGCCGGTGAGGACGCCAAGGTGCTGGCGGGCGGGCAGAGCCTGCTGCCGGTGCTGCGGATGCGGCTCGCCACGCCGACCACGCTGGTCGACCTCGGGAAGATCGCCGAGCTGCGTGGCGTCCGCGAGGACGGCGACGCGCTCGTGATCGGCTCGATGACCACGCATTACGACGTCCAGCGCGACGCGATGGTCGCCGAGCACGCCGCGTTGCTCAAGGCCGCCACCGACACGGTGGCCGATCCGCAGATCCGCCACCGCGGCACCTTCGGCGGCGCCATCGCGCACGCCGATCCCGCCGGCGACCTGCTGGCGCCCGTGCTCGCGCTCGGCTGCGAACTCGTCGTCGCCGGGCCGGGCGGGCGGCGGACGGTGGCCGCGGCGGACTTCTTCCAGGACATGTTCACCACCGCGCTCGCCGCGGACGAACTGCTGGTCGAGGTCCGGGTGCCGAAGCACACCGGCTGGCACGCCCACTACGAGAAGTTCAACCGGGTCGCGCAGGCGTGGTCGATGGTCGCGGTCGCGGCCTGCGTCCGCACCGAGGCGGGCACCATCGAGGAGGCGCGGGTCGCGCTCACCAACATGGGCTCGACGCCGGTGCGGGCGGCCGGGGTCGAGGAGGCGCTGGTCGGCTGCGCGGCCACCGCCGAGGCGATCCGCGGTGCCGCCGAACGCGCGGCCGAGGGGACGAACCCCACGGCCGACGGCAACTCCGACGTCGAATACCGGCAGCACCTCGCGCGGGTACTGACCGGCCGCGCGGTGCTCGCCGCGGCGGGTAGCTGAGACAGAAGGGAGGTCGGCCCGTGCGGCTCGACCACGAATTCACCGTTCCCGCACCGGTCGGCGAGGTCTGGAAGGCCGTCGTCGACCCGGAACGGGTGGCGCCGTGCATGCCGGGCGCCACCGTCACCGAGGTCGACGGGGACGCCTTCAAGGGCACGGTGAAGGTCAAGCTCGGGCCGATCTCCCTGCTCTACAAGGGAACCGGCCATTTCGTCGAGAAGGACGCCGACGCGAAGAAGGTGGTGATCAAGGCCGCGGGCAAAGACGCCAGGGGAGCGGGCACGGCGTCGGCGACGGTGACGCTCACCCTGACCGAGAAGGACGGCGTCACCCATGGCGCCGTCGCCACGGACCTGGCGGTCACCGGTAAGCCGGCGCAGTTCGGGCGAGGGATGATCTCCGAGGTCGGCGGCAAGATCCTCGACTCGTTCGCGGAATGCCTTTCCGGGAAGCTCGGTACCCCTGAGCCTGAGAAACCGAAGGAACACCCGCCGTTGAAGGCGGTGAAGCCGGTGTCGGAGGGCGAAGCCATCGACCTGATGGAGTACGCGGGTCAATCCGTGGTCAAACGGGTGGCTCCGGTGCTGGTGGCCGTCGCCGGGGTGCTCCTGATCGTCGCCATCGTGCGGGCTGTGACGCAGCGGACGAAATAGTCGCGGGCCGCCACCGTTGAACCGGGTATGAAGGCGGATCACGAAGTCGACGTGGCGGTGATCGGGGCGGGCCAGGCCGGTCTGTCGGCGGCGTATCACCTGCGCCGCGCGGGATTCGCCAACGAGGCGGGTTTCGTCGTGCTCGACCACGGCAAACGGCCCGGCGGCGCGTGGCAGTACCGCTGGCCTTCGCTGATCGTGGAGAAGGTCCACGGCTTCTACGACCTCCCCGGGATGGCCTTCGGCACCCCGGATCCGAAGCTGCCCGCCGCCGACGTCGTCTCGGACTACTTCGGCCGCTTCGAACGCACCTACGACCTCCCGCTCCATCGTCCGGTCGACGTCCTGTCGGTGAGTGCCGAGGACGACCGGCTGGTCGTGGCGAGCGCGACGGAAACGTGGGCCGCGCGGGCGGTGATCAGCGCGACCGGCACCTGGGACCGGCCGTTCTGGCCGCACTATCCCGGGCAGGAGACCTTCCGCGGCCGCCAGTTGCACACCGCCGACTACACCGGCGTCGAGACCTTCCGCGGGAAGCGGGTCGTCGTGGTCGGCGGTGGTTCGTCGGCCGTCCAGCTGCTGCTGGAGATCGCGCCGTTCGCACACTCGACGCGCTGGGTGACCCGGCGCCCGCCGGTATGGCGCGAAGAGCCGTTCAGCGAGGACTGGGGCCGTGAGGCCGTCGCGAAGGTCGACCGCCGCGTCCGCGAGGGCCTGCCGCCGGAAAGCGTCGTCAGCGTGACCGATCTGGCCGTGACCCCCGAAGTGCGCGCGGGGCTGGACGCGGGCATCCTCGACCGCCGCCCGATGTTCCACCGGATCACGCCGGACGGCGTGGAGTGGGCGGACGGCACCTTCGAGCCCGCCGACGTCATCCTGTGGGCCACCGGATTCCGTGCCGCGATCGACCATCTGGCGCCGCTGCACCTGCGCGCCGCCGGGGGCGGGATCCGGATGGACGGCACCCGCGTCGTCGCCGAACCGCGGCTGCACCTGGTCGGCTACGGGCCGTCCGCCAGCACCGTAGGCGCGAACCGGGCGGGCCGCGCGGCCGTCACCGAGATCCGGCGCCTGCTCGGACGCTGAGCCCGTCGAGGATCGCGGTCAGACCGGCGGGCCGCCGGAAGAAACCGGCATGGCTGCTTGCGAGGTCGTGGACGTCGAACGGGTTGTCCGGGGTGAGCGCGTCGCCCTCGGCGATGTAGAGGTCCTGCGCGGCGAGCGGCATCGACCGATCTTGGGTCAGCCTGACGAACGTGCGCGGGATCCGGCCCCAGGAGTCCTTGTCCGCGCGAAGATCCCATTCCTGCCCGGTCAGCCAGAACACCTCGTCCGGCTGGCTCGTGACCACGATCTGGAGGAACTCCTCCTCGGTGAGTTCGGCGGCGAAGGCCTGCCGTAACGCGTCGCGCTGTGCGCGGTCGGCGCCACGCCAGTTGACCCGGACGAATCCCTGCCGCGACGGGTCGCCGACGAGAAGCGGTGCCGTCGCGGGGAAGAGCGCCGACGACGACCACGCGGGCGACGCCGGGTACTCGCCGGGCGCGCGGTCCACCGGGCACTGGGCGGCGATGTAGACGACACGGTCGATCAGTTCGGGGACCGCGTTGGCCGCGGCAGTCACCGGGAGCCCGCCGAAACTGTGCGCGACGAGGAAGACGGGGCCGTGATGACGCACCCGCTGGACCGCCTCGACGACCTGCCGGACGAAGTCGCCGGCGGTCACGTCGCTCATCGTCGACGGCTCGGCCGCGAACGCTTCGAGGTCCTGTTCGTGATAGGCCCTGGTGAATCCCGCGCCCCGGCCGGGAAGGTCGATCGCGAGCGTCCGATGTCCCCTGGCCGCCATTTCCCGCTGAATGGCCGTCCAGGAGTGTGCCGAACTGCCCGAACCGTGCACGAAGACGAAGGTGGGAATCATGCGTTCGATTGTGGCGGAAACCAGTGCGCGAAGTGAGCGGTCGCCCCAAAGGGTGGCAAAGAAGGGACAGCCGGGCGTTCTCGTTTATCGGCCGGTATCTCGCGAAGAGCGCGTCACTCCTTTGGCAAGGGAAACGAAACCACGGAATTCGCACTGGGGGATGGCCATGCCACCGATCGACCACCTCGCACCGCCGCATCGCGTCCGTTCCGGCGCCTGCCTCACGGATCTGCTCGGGCAGTGGGCGGAGAAACGGCCGGAGGCGGTCGCCGTCGTCGACGGCGAACGGGAAATGACCTTTCACGAACTCGAAGAAACGAGCGCGGGACTCGCCGCGTATCTCGCCGGGCTGGGAATCGGCGTGGACGACACCGTCGGCCTGCATGTCGAGCCTTCCGCCGACCTGATGACCGGCGCGTGGGGAATTCTCGCTTCCGGCGCGGCCTATCTGCCGTTGTCCCCGGAATATCCGGAAGACCGGCTGCGGTACATGCTCGAAGACAGCGGTACCGGCGTCGTCGTCACTCAGCCGCACCTCGCCGGGCGCCTGGCCGGGTTGGCGCCCGCCGGGACGCGGATCGTCTCGGTGACCGACTCCGGAACGGCCGGCGTACCGCGCGGTCCCCGGCCGGACTCGCTCGCATACGTCATCTACACCTCCGGCAGCACCGGGAAACCGAAGGGCGTGATGATCGAGCACCACAGCGTCGTGTCGCAACTGCGCTGGCTACAGGCCTGCGGTCACCTGGGCCCGGACGTCACGGTGCTGCAGAAGACGCCGATGAGCTTCGACGCCGCGCAATGGGAGATCCTCGCGCCCGCCGCCGGCGCCCGCGTGGTGATGAGCGCGCCGGGCAGTTTCCGGGATCCCGAAGCGCTGATCGACACGGTGGTGAAGCACGGCGTCACGACCTTGCAGTGCGTCCCGACGCTGCTGCAGGCCTTGCTCGACACCGAACGCTTCGCGACCTGCACCACGCTGCGCAAACTGTTCTCCGGAGGCGAGGCGCTCTCGCGGCGGCTGGCCAAGGATCTCGCCGGTGAGTTGCCGTCGGCACGGCTGATCAACCTCTACGGGCCGACCGAATGCACGATCAACGCGACCGCTCACGTCGTCGACCCGGACACGATCGGCGAGAGCGCCGGAACGGTCCCGATCGGCGTGCCTGCCGACAACACCGAGTGCTTCGTGCTCGACGCCGCCATGTCCCCGGTCGACATCGGGGAGACGGGAGAGCTGTACATCGGCGGCGTGCAGCTCGCGCGGGGTTACCTGAACCGGCCGGAGCAGACGGCCGAGAAGTTCGTGCCGAACCCGTTCGTGCCGACCGGACGGCTGTACCGCACCGGCGACCTCGTCCAGTGGAACCCCGACGGCACCCTGCAGTTCGTCGGCCGTGCCGACAACCAGGTCAAGCTGCGCGGCTACCGCGTCGAACTGGACGAGATCGCGGTGGCGATCGAGGAGCACACGTGGGTGCGCCGGGCCGCGGCGGTGGTGACCGACGACGCGCGGACCGGCTCGAAGGCGCTCGTCGCCTGTGTGGAGCTGAATCCCCGCGAAGCCGCGGTGATGGATCAGGGCAACCACGGCGGGCACCACCAGTCGAAGGCCAGCAAGCTGCAGGTCAAGGCGCAGCTGTCGAATCCCGGCGTCCGCGACCTCGCCGGTCGTCCCGCGGTCGCGTTGCCGGGCAAGCGGGAAACCGATCGGCAGCGGCGGGAAGTCTTCGCGCGCAAGACTTATCGCTACTACGAGGGAGGCGAGGTTACCCGCGACGACCTCGCCGCGCTCCTGGCGCCGGAGCCGGTCCGCACGCGTTCGCGCGAACCCGGCGAGCTCGCGTTCGCCGAACTGGGTGAGCTGTTGCGGTGGTTCGGCCGGTTCCACAGCGACGAGCGGCTGCTGCCGAAGTACGCGTACGCCTCGCCGGGCGCGCTGTACGCGACCCAGCTGTACCTGGAGACCAGCGGCCTCGACGGACTCGGCGCCGGGCTGTACTACTACCACCCCATCGACCACGCGCTGGTCCGGATCGGCGCGAGCACGGGCGCCGGGCACTCGGTGCACTTCATCGGCCGCACCGGCGCCATCGAACCGGTCTACAAGAACAACATCCGCGAGGTCCTCGAGTTCGAGACGGGGCACATGGTCGCGGTGTTCGAGGAGATCCTGCCCGGATACGGCCTCTCGATCAGCTCGGCGGCGTCCGATCCCGCCGTCGCCGCGCGGGCCGGTGCCGCCGCCGAAGACCACTACCTCGGCACATTCTCTTTGCACGCCAACGACGGTGTGCCCAGGCGGGACGACGTCGAGCTGTTCGTCCAAGCGCATCCGGGCCGCGTCAGAGGTCTCCCCGCCGGCACCTACCGCTGGCGCGGCGGGGACTTCGAACGGATCTCCGGCAAGCTCATCGAGGCCAAGCACGTGATCGCGATCAACCAGCAGGTGTACGCACGCGCGGCCTTCGGCATCACCGCGGTGAGCCGCACCGCCGACGAGCGGCTGGCGTACGTCGTCCTCGGCGCGAAGCTGCATCACCTGCAGCGCAACGGTTCGGAGTTCGGCTTCATGTCGTCGGGCTACAGTTCGAAGAGCGGTCACCCGCTGCCCGCCGCCCGGCGGATCGACGACATCCTCGCCGGGCAAGGGATCGCCCCGGGGCCGTCGTACTTCTTCGTCGGCGGCAAGGTGAGCCAGGAGCAGGTGCACAGCGAGGGCATGCGCGAAGACGCCGTGCACATGAAGGGACCGGCGGAGATCATCCGCGACGAACTCGCGACCACCCTGCCCGACTACATGATCCCGAACCGGGTGCTGGTACTGGACGCGTTGCCGTTGACCGCCAACGGAAAGGTCGACGCGCACGCGCTGGCGGAGACCGACGCCGTCCGGTCCGCGAGCACAGGCGCGCCGTATGTCGCTCCTTCGACGAGCCACGAACGGTGGCTGGCCGGGGTGTGGGGCAAGGCGTTGAACTACGACGACGTCTCGGTGCGCGACGACTTCTTCGCCGCGGGCGGCAACTCGCTGACCGCGGTTTCCCTGGTGAACCGGATCAATCGCGAGTACGGCACCCGGCTGCCGCTGCAGGTCGTCTTCGAATGCCCGAAGCTGGCCGATCTCGCCGCCCGCATCGGCGAGGACTCCGCCGGGCCGTCGTCACGGCTGGTCCCGCTGGCGACCGGCGAAGGTCGCCCGGTGTTCTGCTGGCCCGGCCTGGGCGGTTACCCGATGAACCTGCGGACGCTGGCTTCGGAAAGCGGCCTGGGGCGGCCGTTCTACGGCGTGCAGGCCCACGGGATCAACGCGGGCGAGACGCCGTACGCCACCGTCGAGGAGATGGCGAGGGCCGACGTCGCCGAGATCCGGCGCGTCCAGCCGGAGGGGCCGTACACGCTGTGGGGTTATTCGTTCGGCGCGCGGGTGGCCTTCGAAACGGCGTGGCAGCTGGAACAGCAGGGGCAGCGGGTGACCGACCTGCTGCTGATCTGCCCGGGCAATCCCGAGGTCGGAGGCGAGCGGGTGGCGAGCTACGCGAACCCGGCGTACCTGACGATCCTGCTGTCGGTCTTCCTCGGATCGATCTCCGGGCCGGAAACGGTGGCCTGCCGGGAAACGGTTCGCGACGAAGACGGCTTCGTGGCCTTCGTGGCGAAGCTGCTGCCCGCGCTCGGCGAGCAGCTGATCCGGCGGATCGTCCGGATCGTGGAGGAGACCTACGAGTTCGACTACACCTTCCGTGAACTCGCGCGGCGGCGGATCGCGGCCCGGGTGACGCTGTTCAAGGCCGACGGCGACGACTACTCGTTCGTCGAGAACAGCTCCGGGTACTCGGCCACGCCGCCGGAGGTGGTGACGCTCGAAGGCGATCACTACAGCGTCCTCAAGGAGAACGGGGTCGCCGAACTGGTGTCGGCGATCCGTGCCCGGGTGAGCTAAGGAGGAGCGTCAGTGCCCGACTCCCTCGGTCCCCGCCTCAAGGTCGGCGTCGTCGTCCCGTCCACCAACACCTCGGCGCAGCCGGAACTGGACGCGCTGCGCCCCGACGGCGTCACCAACCACACCGGCCGGATGGTGATCGAAGACGACCCGATGGTCGACGAACCCGGGTTCGACCACGTCATGCACGGGATCCGGCGGTCGACGCGGCCGGCTATCCGCGGTCTCGTCGGCTGCGACCCCGGCTGCGTGATCATCGGGGTCTCGCCGGAAAGCCATTGGGAGGGGCCGGAGGCGCACGGCCGCGTCCTCGCCGCGATGCGGGAGGCCGCGGGCGGGCGGCCGGTGACGATGAGCCCGGACGCGATCAACGCCGGGCTCGCCACGTACGGAGTCCGCCGGATCGCGGTCATCACGCCGTACCTGCCGGTCGGCGACGATCCGGTGCGGCGCTTCTTCGGCGACAACGGCTACGACCTGCTGCGCGTCCACGGTCTCGGCATGCCCAGCCCGGCCAAGATCTCGCACGTCTCCGAGACCGCGCTCCGCGACGCGGTCAAGGAGGTCGACCACGCCGACGTCGAGGCCATCGTCCAGGTCGGCACCAACGTCGCCATGGCGCGGCTCGCGGCGGCCGCCGAGTTCTGGCTCGGTAAACCGGTGCTCTCGAACAACGTCGTCCTGTACTGGCACGCCCTGCGGCAGAACGGTGTCGCCGATCGCGTGCGCGGCTTCGGCTCCCTGCTGGCGGAGCACTGACCGGTATTTGACTGATCGTTACAGAACATGGGATGCTGGACGGCATGCCCCGCCCCAAGGGTTTCGATCCCACCGAAGTGCTCGACGCCGCGGTCGGCACGTTCTGGCGTAAGGGATACGCCGCCACGTCGGCCCAGGACCTGGTCGACGGCACCGGGCTCGGGCGGGGCAGCCTGTACAACACGTTTTCGGGCAAGCAACAGCTGTTCAGTCAGGCGCTCCGGCGCTACGAGGAGACGTCCGCGACCAGGGTCGAGGAGATGCTGGCCGCGCCGGGGACCATCCGGGCGCGGATCAGACGTGTCCTGATGGACGTCGTCGACGACGAGCTGGACTCGTCCGCCGCGCATCGCGGCTGCCTGGCGGTCAACGCCGCCCTCGAACTCGGCGGCATCGATGACGAGGTCACCGCCCGCGTCCGCCACAACTTCGAGCGCGTGGAAAACGCGTTCCACGCCGAGTTCGCCGCCGCCCGGGAGCAGGGTGAGATCGGCGGCGATCCGCGGTCGCTGGCACGGTTCACCCTCGCCGCGATGTATGGCCTGCGGGTCTTGGGCAAGACCGCGGACCGGCAGGCGCTCACCCAAGTAGTCGAAACCACCATCCAGGCGTTGTGATGTTCCAGGTTTCGTGACAGAACCCCCGCGCTCACACGGATTTCTTTCGCACTGATTCTTTAACGAGCATTCCACTATCGGCAAGGAGCAGGTAACTCATGACGGAGACCGTCGCGGTGCTCGGCACCGGAATCATCGGTGCCCCGGTCGCGCGCAATCTGAGCAAGGCCGGATTCGCGGTCCGGGCCTGGAACCGCACCGCGGCCAAGGCCGAAGCCCTCGCCGAGCACGGTGTCGAGGTCGCCGGGAGCGCCGCGGAAGCCGTCGACGGCGCGCGCGTCGTGATCACGGTCCTCACGGACGGTCATGCGGTGCTGGAGGCGATCCGCGCGGCCGCCCCCGCCGCGGGCACGATCTGGGTGCAGCTCAGCACCGTCGGCGACGCCGTCGAGGAACTGGCCGAGTACGCCGGCGAGCAGGGTCTCGTCTTCGTCGACGCGCCGGTGCAGGGTACGCGCCAGCCCGCCGAACAGGGCCAGTTGATCGTGCTGGCGGCGGGCGCGGCCGACGTTCGCGAGACCGTCCAGCCGCTGTTCGACGCGATCGGCAAACGCACGCTGTGGGTCGGCGAAGACGGCCGCACCGGCGCGGCGAGCAGGCTCAAACTGGTGCTGAACACCTGGGTGATCGCGCTGACCCACGGCGTCGGCGAGGCGCTGGCGCTGGCCGAAGGGCTCGGTGTCGACCCGCGGCACTTCGTCGACGTCGTCACCGGCGGCCCGATGGACAACGGCTACTTCCAGGCCAAATCCGCCGCGATCCTCAACGGTGACTACACCACCGCCTTCTCGGTCGACAACGCCGAGAAGGACGCCCGGCTGGTGCTGGCCGCCGCGGCCCGCGCGGGGGTCCGGATGGACGCCGTCGAGGCCGGGCGGGCCCGTTTCGCGCGCGCGTCCGAGGCCGGACACGGCGACGAAGACATGGCGGCCGGCTACTTCGCCAGCTTCACCGACCGCATTTAGTCCTCTAAATGCGGTCGGTCAGGTAGCGCACCTGGGTCGCCTTGCCGCGCTCGATCCCCTCCCTTCCCGAGAGGTGCTCCGGAACGCCGACTTCCCACCACGCGCCGGCCTCGGTCCACGAGTCCGGCCGGGTCCGCACCACGACCACCGCCGGTCGCTTTTCGGCCACCGCGGCTTCCCGTGCCTTCGCGTAGGCGGCGCGTACATCGTCCACAGTGGACGCTGGGAACACCCCGCACCCCAGCGACTCCGCGTGCCGCGCGAAGTCGACCCGCGGGGGTTCGGCGTGCGCGCTCCGGCAGTCTCCGAGGAGGTTGTTGAACGGTTTGCCGCCCTGCCCCTCCTGCAGCCGCGCGATGACCGCGTAGCCGTCGTTGTCGCAGACCACCGCCACGAAAGGATGTCCGGCGAAGGCGGCCGAGAACAGTTCCGAGTTCAGCATCAGGTACGAACCGTCGCCGAGCATCGTGGTGACCAGGCCCTCGGTATGCGCCATCGCCGCACCCCAGGCGCCCGCGAGCTCGTAACCCATACAGGAGAACCCGTACTCGACGTCCATGCTGACCGAGCCCGACCCGCGCCAGCCGCCGATGAGTTCGCCCGGCATGCCGCCGGACGCGGTCATCACGTAGTCGTGCGGCTCGGAGAGATCGTTGACCGCGCCGACGACCTGGGCGTACGTCGGCACTTCGCCGGAAACGGCGCGCAGGGTGTCGATATGCGCGTCCCAGCGGCCGCGCTCCGCGGCGGCACGCTCTGTCCACAGTGGATTGACTTGCCAGTTTTCGAGCTGGGCGGACAGATCCACGAGTCCCGCGTCGGCGTCGCCCACGACGGCCAGCGCGCCGTGCTTGACCGCGTCGAACCGGGCGGCGTTCAGCGTGATCAGCCGGACGTCGGGGGAGAACACCGTCCAGGACGCCGTGGTGAAGTCCTGCAAACGCGTGCCGACGGCCAGCACGACGTCGGCCTTCGCGGCCAGCACGTTCGCCGAGGTCGACCCCGTGACGCCGAGCGGGCCCGCGTACAGCGGATGACCGTGCGGCACGAGGGTGCGCCCCGCGGTGGTCTCGGTGACCGGGATGCCGTGCCGCCCCGCGAAGGCCAGCGCCCGCTCGCCCGCGCCGGAATACCGGACGCCGCCGCCGAGCACCAGCAGCGGTTTCCGCGCCGCCCGCAGCGCGCCCGCCGCTTCGGTGAGTGCCCGGCGATCGGGCCGTGGCCGCTGCGGACGATGGGTCACCGGCGCGAACAACGCGTCCGGGAAGTCATACGTCTCGGCCTGGACGTCCTGGGGGAGCGCCAGTGTCACCGGTCCGGCGTCCGCCGGATCGGTCAGGACCCTGGCGACCTGCGGCAACGTCGAGAGCAGCTGCTCCGGCCGGGTGATCCGGTCGAAGTACCGGCTCACCGCGCGGAAGGCGTCGTTGACCGTGGCCGTCGGATCACCGAAATGCTCCACCTGCTGCAACACCGGATCCGGGGCGCGGCTGGTGAAGGTGTCGCCGGGGAGCAGCAAGACCGGCAGCCGGTTCGCGTGCGCGACCCCGGCCGCGGTGACCATGTTCAGCGCGCCGGGCCCGATCGACGACGTCACCACGCCCACCTGGCGCCGATGCGTCGCCTTGGCGTAGCCGACCGCCGCGAGCGCCATGCCCTGCTCGGTCTGCCCGCGCCAGAGGGGGAGCTCGTCGCGGTACTCCTCCAGCGCGGTGCCGAGGCCGAGGACGTTGCCGTGCCCGAAGATCGCGAACACCCCGGGGAACAACGGGACTTCCCGCCCGTCCAGGGTTTCCGACCGCTGCGCGAGCAGCCAGCGCACCAGGGCCTGTGCCGTGGTCAGCTTCATGAGACCCGCCCTTCATGGCTCGTGACCGGGCAGCGCGGGTCGAGCTCCTGGTCGTTCCACGTGTCGCGGACCCAGCCGTGCGCGGGGTCGTCGCAGAACGCCATCGACCGCTCGTCGGCGGGCCCGGCCAGGACGTTCAGGTAGTACATCGGATAGCCCGGCGCGGCGACGCAAGGACCGTGATAGCCGCGCGGGATCAGGAAGACGTCCCCGTCCCGGACCGCGACGTCCTCGTCGAGTTCACCGTCGGCGGTGTACGTCCGGTGCAGACCGAACCCTTCGCGGGAAGGGGTCACACCGTCGCGGCCGGCGATGCGGAAGTAGTAGATCTCCTCGTTGACGACCTCGCATTCGGACACTTCGTCGTGCTTGTGCGGCGGATACGACGACCAGTTGCCGCCCGGCGTGATCAGCTCGCAGGCGTTCAGCTTGTCCGCGTGGTCCCAGACCCCCGGCACGCCGAAGTTGGTGACCTGCCTGGTCGCCTGCCCCGCCCCGCGCACCTCCACCGGCACGTTCTCGGCCGGCCCGTAGCGCGGTTCGAGTCGGCGGCCGCAGCGGGCCATCGGCAGCGCGACCTCGATCCCCGCCGCTGTCGACAACTCGACTTCGGCGTCGCGCGGCACATAGGCGAAATCCGTGACCCGGGTGAACACCGAATCCCGCCCCGCCAGCTCGAAGACCTGCCCGTCGACCCGGACCGTGCACGATCCCGCCAGCGGCAGGACGAACGCCTCGTATTCGCCGGTGCGCACCACCCTGGTTTCCCCGGCGGCCAGCGAGAGGACCCGCAGCCCGCTGTAGCTCCAGCCCGCCGAGTCCGGGGTGAGCCGGACCGGATCCCGCTCGTCGGAAAGCGTCCCGAGTGGACGGTGCAGCTTGCTCACAGCAACTCCTCGATCTCGTCGGCGGTGGGCATGGCGTCGGCGCAGGCGAGCCGTGAGGCGACGAGCGCGCCCGCCGCGTTGGCGTAGGTGGCGATGCGCACCGGATCCCAGCCGGACAGCAGACCGTGGATCAGCGCGCCGCCGAAACCGTCCCCGGCGCCGAGCCCGCAGACGACCTCGACCCGCTGGGGCGGCACGGTCCAGCGGCCTTCGGCGGTGGCCACCAGCACGCCCTCCGCGCCCTTCTTGATCACCGCCAGTTCGACACCCCTGGCCAGCATCCGGGCCGCGGCCTCGTCGGGATCCGCCGTGCCCACGGCGACCTCCGCCTCGGCGCGGTTGCCGACCGCGACCGTGACGTGGTCGAGCATCCAGCCGATCTCCGCGCGCGCCGTCTCGGTGTCCGGCCAGAACATCGGCCGGAAGTCGAGATCCAGCACGGTATGCGACCGGCGCCCGCGCCGCAGGAGCATCTCGCGCTGGGTGGAGCGCGCCGGTTCGACGGAGACACCTGTCCCGGTGACCCACAGCAGCGGAACGGATTCCACGACGTCCCAGGGCACATCGTGTTCGCCGATGGTCAGATCCGGGGCGATCGGGGACCGGTAGAACAGCAGCGGCGGATCCGCGGGCGGGTCCAGCGAGCAGAACACCACCGGCGTCTGCAACCCTTCCGACGTCCCGACGTGCTCGGGGGAGACGCCGAACTCCCGCAGCGCCTGCCGCACGTACTCGCCGAAGCCGTCCGGGCCGACCTTCGTCAGCACCGACGTCGAGCGGCCGAGCCGCGCGGCGGCGACCGCGACGTTGGTCGCGGTGCCGCCGAGCGATTTGGCGAAGGTGCTGACCCCGGCCAGCGGCACGCCGCTCTGTTCGGGGTAGAGGTCCACCCCGACCCGGCCGACGGTCAGTGCTTCGAGAGCGGTCATGAAGGGGACTCCGCGGCTCGCAATTCGTGTTCGAGGGCTTCCAGTTCCGCGCCGCCCGCCATCTGCCTGGTCAGCTCGGCCAGGTCGATCTCGGACTTCTCGTAGGCACCGAGCGACGCGCCCCGTTTGAGCAGCAGGAAGCGATCCGCCACCGGATACGCGTGATGCGGGTTGTGCGTGATCAGCACGACGCCGAGCCCGCGATCACGGGCCTGCGCCACGTACTTGAGCACGACACCCGCCTGTTTGACGCCCAGCGCGGCCGTCGGCTCGTCGAGGATCAGCACCTTCGCCCCGAAGTACACGGCCCGCGCGATGGCGACGCACTGCCGCTCGCCACCGGAGAGCGTGCCGACCGGCTGCTCGACGTCACGCAGGTCGATGCCCATGTCGGACAACGCCTTCTTGGTCGTCTCGCGGCCCTTCTTCCGGTCCAGCGCGCGGAACGGGCCGAACCCGACCGTCGGCTCGGAACCGAGGAAGAAGTTCCGCCACACGCTCATCAGCGGGACGACCGCGAGGTCCTGGTACACCGTCGCGATTCCGCGATCGAGCGCTTCACGCGGCGAGGCGAACTTGACCGGCTCGCCCTCGACCAGGAACTCGCCCCTGTCGTGCTGGTGGACTCCGGCCAGGATCTTGATCAACGTGGACTTCCCGGCGCCGTTGTCGCCGAGCACGCAGGTGACCTCGCCGGCGTTGACCACGGTGCTGACGTCGCGCAATGCGATCACGCTGCCGTACGTCTTGCCGACGTCCTTTACTTCGAGGAGACGACTCATCGCCGGACCCTTTCCGCTCGCCGCCGGAAGGCGTTGTTGACCAGGACCGCGGACAGCAGCATCACGCCGAGGAACAGCATGAACCAGTCGCTGTCCCAGCGGGCGAACACGATGCCCTGCCGGGCCATACCGAAGATCAGCGCGCCGATCGCGGCGCCGATCGCCGAACCGAACCCGCCGGTCAGCAGGCAGCCGCCGATCACGGCCGCGATGATGTACTGGAACTCCAGCCCGATGCCCTGGTTCGCCTGGACACTCGCGAACCGCAGGATGTTGATCGAGCCGACCAGCCACGCGGCGAGCGCGGTGGTCATGAACAGCATGATCTTGGTGCGCACCACCGGCACCCCGACCGCGCGCGAACTCTGCGCGGAGCCGCCGACGGCGAAGATCCAGTTGCCGAAGCGGGTCCTCACCAGCAGCCAGGCCGCCAGCACGGCGAACCCGATCCACCAGAGGATCGAGATCTGGAATGCCGTCCCGCCGATGTCCACAGTGGACGCGAAGACGAAGCCGGCGGACTCGTAGCCGTCGGTCGAACGCATCCCGGACACCTGGACGGTGCCGGTGACCAGCCGGGTGACGCCGAGGTTGAGCCCCTGCAAGGCCAGGAAAGTGCCCAAGGTGACGATGAAACTGGGCAACCCGGTGCGCATCACCAGCCAGCCGTTGAACGCGCCGACCGCGAGGGCGAAGACCAGCGACGCGAACAGCGCGAGCCAGACGTTCCAGCCCGCCTGCGTCGCCAGCGTCGCGGTGACGAGCGCGGTGGACGCCGTCATGACCCCGGCGGAGAGGTCGAACTCGCCGCCGATCATCAGCAGAGACACCGCGACTGCCATGATGCCGAGCGTCGAGGCGTCGTCCAGCCAGGTCGCCACGCCGCTGCCGCTGAAGAACTGGTCGGTGACGACGGTGAAGAACAGGAAGACCACGACGGCGCCGAGCAGCGCGCCGATCTCGGGGCGGACGACCAGCCTGTCCATCAGCCGCGGTTTCGCGATCCGTTCGTCGAGGGTGGTGGTTGTCATCGCGTGCCCCTTTGCACGTACCGGCCGACGGTGTCCACAGTGGATTTGTCGACCAGGTCGGGCCCGGTGAGCACCGGCTTCCCGCCGCCGACGACGTTCGCGTTGTCCCGGTAGAGCTTGAGGAACTGCACCGGGAGATAGCCCTGTTCGTACTGCTGCTGATCGACCGCGAAGACCACGTCGCCCGACTTGATCGCGCCGACCACGTCGGTGTTGAGGTCGAACGTGCCGACCTGCGCCTTCGAGCCGACCGCCTTGATCGCGCTCACCGCACGGGCGGCGACCTGGGAGTTCAGCGTCAGGACGGCGTCGAGGGAGGAGTCGGTCTGCACCGCGCCCCTGATCCGGGATTCGGCGTCGGTGGGGTTGCTGATGTCGACCTGCAGGGTCTGCACGTCGCCCGCGAAGCCGGTCTTGGCGCCGTCGCAGCGTTGCGCCTGCCCGACGTTGCCCGCTTCGTGGACCACGCAGAGCAGCTTCTTCTTGCCGAGCTCCCGGAACTTCTTCCCGGCCTCCTCGCCCGCGATCGTCTCGTTCTGCCCGACGTGGGTGAGCGCGCCGTACGCCGCGCTCTTGTCCTCGCCGGAGTTGATGGTGATGACTGGGATGCCGGCGCGGACGGCGTTCTCGATCGAGGTCTTGAGCGCCTCCGGATTCGCCATCGACACCACGAGCCCGCCGACCCGCTGGGCGACCGCGTTGTCGATCAGCTTGGCCTGGTTGCCGGGGTCTCCGTCCGAGTTGTACTCGACCTGGACGTCGAGCTGCCTGCCCGCCTCTTCGGCGCCGTTCTTGACCACGTTCCAGAACGCGTCACCGGCGGTGCCGTGCGAGATGACCGCGACCCGCAGCGGTCCGCTGGGCTGGGTCGTCTCCGGGCCCGCGCCCGCGGTGGCTTTCTCCTCGGCCTTCGGCCCCGTGCACGCGGACAGGAGCAGCAGCCCCGCCACGACCACCAAGGCCTTTTTCAAGCGATGGGACATCGTCGTCTCTCCTCGCTTCTTCCGTTACCTGGCAGCCGGGAGCCGGCTGACGATTCCGTCGAGATGCGCCAGGCTCCTGGCGACATCCCGCTTCGGCAGATCCTCCGGGCTCCCCTCGCTCAGCGCGGTGTCCTGTTCGAGCACGTACCACCCGTCGTAGCCCGCCTCGTGGACGAACCTGACCATCGTTTCGATGTCGACGTCCCCGTCGCCCAAGGGGACATACAGACCTTTGCCCACCGCTTCGGCGTAGGGAAGCCTTCCGGCGCGGACTTCTTCGGCGAGTTCCCCGCGCACGTCCTTGAGGTGCAGATGCCCGACCCGTCCGGGATGGCGTTTCGCCAGCGCGACCGGATCGGTCCCGCCGATCAGGAGATGGCCGGTGTCCAGGCACAACGGGAGATCGGAATCGGCGAGGAAACGCTCGACCTCCCGCTCGGTCTCCACATGCGTCCCCACATGCGGGTGCAGCACGGTGCGGAGGCCGTGCCGCGCGGCGATTTCCGCGATCCCGCCGGAGGTTTCCACGAGCGTCGTCCATTCGGCGTCGCTCAGCTCCGGCCGGTCGTCGTAACCGTCGAGGCCGGTCGCGGCGGCGAGGACGAGCATGTCCCCACCGCAGGCGGCGAACAGCGCGGCGGATTCTTCGGCCTCCGCCAGCGCGGCTTCGGGATTCTCATGCAGGACGACGGCGAGGAAACCGCCGACCAGTTCGAGCCGGTGCCCGCTCAGCCGTTCGCGCAATTCGGCCGGGTCTCGCGGCAGGTATCCGGGCGGGCCGAGCTCGGTGGCGCGCACGCCCAGCTCCGCCATCTCGCCCAGCACGGTCCCCGCGTCGAGCACGCGGCCCCAGCCGGGGACTTCACAGACGCCCCAAGAGATCGGGGCGGCGGCGACGCGGATCCGGGGTGTCGTGACGGTCATCGGCGGCCTCCGCGGGGATCGGGGTTAGAGCGCTCTATTGATTAGAGCGCTCTAATCATGTAGCGTCCGTCACAGTAAAGTCAAGAGCAGGGGGACGGTGGAGATGGCGCGACCGACGATGGAGGACGTCGCCGCGAAAGCGGGGGTGTCCCGTGCGCTCGTGTCGCTGGTGATGCGGAACGCGCCGAACGTCTCGGACGAGCGGCGCACGCGCGTGCTGTGCGCGGCGCACGAACTGGGGTACGAGCCGCACGCGATGGCCAGATCGCTGGCGAGCCGGACGTCGACCGTCCTCGGCGTGATGGTCTCCGATCTCCGCAACGCGTTCTTCGCCGACGTCGTCGAAGGGCTCGACGCGGCGGCCGAGGCGGCCGGGTTCCATTTGATCCTCAACACCGGTGGCAGGAGTGCCGCTCGGGAGCGTGCCGCGCTGAAGAGCCTGCTCTCTTTCCGGCCCGCCGGGGTGATCCTGCTGTCGCCGGTGGTCCCCGCGTCGGCGATCGAGGAAGCGGCCGCGCAAAGCCCCGTCGTCCTGGTGTCGCGGACGTCGCGCGCGGCGGGCGTGGACACGGTGAACGACGACGGCGAGGCCGGGTCCGCGCTCGCCGTGGATCACCTGGTTTCCTTGGGGCACAAGAGCATCGTCCATCTGGACGGAGGGCTCGCCGCCGGCGCGGCGGCGCGGCGCCGGGGATATCTGCAGGCCATGCGGCGGCATCGGCTGCCTCCGGTCATCGTGCGCAGCGAGCACACCGACACCGCTGGCGAGAAGGCCGTGCACGAACTGCTCGGCGATCCACCGGAAGGCGGAATGCCGACCGCGCTGGTGGCGGGCAACGACTTCAACGCCGTGGGTGCGATCTCCGCGTTGGAAGAGGCAGGCCTGCGCGTGCCGGAAGACGTCTCCGTGGTCGGCTACGACAACACCTCGCTCGCCGCGCTGCGCCATCTGTCACTGACCACTGTGGACCAGCCGCGCACCGAGATGGGCAGGCTGGCCGTCGAAGCACTGCTCGAACGGATCCGGGGTGAACGCGCCGAACCGGTCCGCCATCTGCTGCACCCGTCGCTGGTGGTCCGATCGACCACCGCCGCTCCAGAAAGGTAACCACATGAGGTTGGGACTCGCCGGCACCGGCCGGATCGGCACTTCGCACGCCGAGACCTTGAAGAGCTTCGACGAGGTTTCGTCCGTGGTCGTCGCCGACGTCGACGCCGCCCGCGCCCAGGCCGCCGCGGCGAAACTCGGCATCGAAGCGGCGGCGGACATCCCTTCGCTGTTCGCGTCCTCTTTGGACGGTCTGGTGATCGCCGCGGCGACGGACGCGCATCCGGAGCTGATCCTCAAGGCCGTGGACGCGGGGATCCCCGTGTTCTGCGAGAAACCGGTCGCCGCCGACATCCCGGGAACGCTCGCGGTGATCGACAAGATCGCCGGTGCGGACGTCCCGGTGCAGATCGGTTTCCAGCGCCGGTTCGACGCGGGCTACGCGGCCGCACGCGCGGCAGTGGCCTCAGGTGACCTCGGCTGGCTGCACACCTTGCGCGCGACCACGCTCGACCCGGCACCCCCGCCCGCCGAGTACGTCGCGCACTCCGGCGGCCTGTTCCGCGACTGCGGCGTGCACGATTTCGACGTCGTCCGGTTCGTGAGCGGCCGCGAGGTCGTCGAGGTCTACGCCGTGGGGACGAACAAGGGCGAGCGCTTCTTCGTCGACGCCGGTGACGTCGACACCGCGGCCGCGACCCTGACGCTGGACGATGGAACGCTCGCGGTGGTTTCGCTGACGCGCTACAACGGCGCGGGCTACGACGTGCGGCTGGAGGTTCTCGGCTCGGCGGGCAACGTCGTGGTGGGCTTGGACGACCGGGCGCCGCTGACCTCCGTGGAACCGGGCGTCCAGCCGCTGCCCGGCCCGGCGTATCCCGGGTTCATGGAACGCTTCCGCCCCGCGTACGTCAGCGAGTTGAAGGCGTTCCTCGACGTCGCCGCCGGTCGCGCGCCGAGCCCGTGCGGTGTCGCGGACGCGCTGGAGGCGTTCTACATCGCCGAGGCCTGCGAGGTCTCGCGCCGCGAACACCGTCCGGTGCGGGTGGACGAGGTCTGCGTCTGAGCACGCTTCCTTGCTCCCGCCTCGGCGACAGCTTCCTGCCACCGATCACCGCCGAAGCGCCCCGATCGCTAGGGTGATCGCGAACGACAGCGACCGAACGGGCGAGGAGAGCGAGAGCGGATGCAGCCGAATCCACCGGGGCCCGGCTTTCCTCAGTACGGTCAGCCGCCGATGCCCAAGCCGCGGGCCAACGCCCCGGCGGCGGTGATCGCCGGTGTCCTGGCGCTGCTCGCCGCCGCCATGCTCGTCTGGTTCGCGTCCTACAACGTCTTCGTCGCCACCGAGGCGAACGGCGGCTTGTCGGCCATCACGGTGCAGAACATGCTCAGCGGCGCCCTCTCCGCTGTCGTGCTGGTGATCGCGGCCGGATTCACGTTCGCTCGCAGGATTCCCGGCGTGTGGACGCTGTTCGGGTTTTGCGTGTTCTATGTGGTGGCCGTGTTCGTGGGGATGCCGCTCGTCTGGGGAACGCCGTTCAGTAGCCAGGTCAAGTGGCTCTTCAGCTTCGACGACGGCGACAGCACCGCGATGGCGCTGATGATCGTCCTCTGCGTCCTGGCGGCGGTCGCGGCGGCGATCGCCGGCAGCGTGAAGTCGTACGGGAAGAGGAGCTAGAGCTCGTCCAGGATCAGCTTCGCGCGTTCTTCGACGAGCCGGTAGCCGGAGCGGGCGGCGAGTTCGAGGGCCAGTTCGCCGTGCGTCCGGGCTTCGGAGAGCTTTCCCAGTTTCAGCAGGGTTTCCGCCAGCCCGGTCCGCGCGGCGGCCTCACACCAGAAGAAACTGGTCGTCCGCGCGATGGACAACGCGAGCCGATAATGCTCGGCCGCCTCCTCGGGCAGGCCGAGCCGCAGGCAGACTTCGCCGAGTCCGACGAGCGTCCAGGCCTCGGTGCCCCGGTCGCCGATCTTGCGGGTGAGTTCGACGGCTTCGAGCGCGTCCGTGCGGTTCTGCTCGCTCGGGTCGCGCCTGCTTTCGAGCACGGCCCTGCCGGACAGGGCCGTCGCCTCGCCGTAGGTGTAGCCCAGTTCGCGGTTGGCCGCGAGCGCGCGGGTGTAGAAGTCGTAGGCGTCGTCGGGAAGGCCGAGGTCACGGTGCACGTTGCCGAGGTCGACCAGCAGCACCGCGACACTGAACCGCGCGCCGTCCCGTTCGGAGACCGCCAGCGCGCGGGTGAAGTTGGCGAGCGCTTCGTCGAGCTGACCCGTCTGCCAGTACGGGAAACCGAGGTTCGCCAGCGCCATCGAGACGGCGGGCATGTTCAGTTCTTCGCACAGCCGCAGGGATTCCAGCCCGCAGCGGATCGCCTCCTGCGGGTCGCCGAGACGCTGGTGCACCGCGCTCAGGTTGTTGAGCACGGCCGCGCGGCCGGCGTCCCAGCCGTCGAGGAGGTCGCCACGCAGAGCGCTGGTGAGGTGTTCGCGCGCTTCGTCGTAGCGGCCGCTGTTGACGCAGGCGAGCGCGATGCTCAGGTGCATCGCCGCTTGCGCCTGTCCGGCTTCGCTGCGGCGGGCGGCCTTGAGCGCCGTCGACGCGGTGTCGATCCATTCCGCGTGGTGACCGCGCTGGTGGAAGAAGGCGCGGAGCGCGTCGGCGAGATGCCACGAGAACTCGGGCGGGCCGTGTTCGGCGCTGTGCTCGACGGCGGCGGCGAGGTTCGGCCACTCGGCGTCGAGCCAGGCCAGCGCCGCGTCGGTGTCGGCGAACGGAGCGTCCGCCGGTTCTTCGCGCGGCAGGCGCAGGAAATGCGGGATGAGGGCGCGGCCCGCGGCGTCGGCCGTGGTCAGGTAGCTCTCGAAGAGCCGCCTCTCCGCGGCCTCGCGTTCGGCCTTCGTGTCCTCCGACAGCGTGCGGCCCGCCGCGAAACTGCGGAGAAGATCGTGGAACCGGTAGCGTCCCGGCGTGTAGCGCTCGACCAGGTGAGCCGCCGCGAGCGCCTTGAGCTGCTGGTTCGCCTTCGAGTGCGGGACGCCGGTCAGTGCCTGGGCGGCGGGGGCGGTGAACGTCTGGCCGGGAACGAGCGCGAGCCGGCGGAACAGTTCGCGGTGCTCCTCGGGAAGCGCCCGGTAGGAGACGCCGAACGCCGTGGTCACGGCACTTTCCTCGGCGCCGTCGACGGTCAGCTCTGCCAGTGGATCGCCCACGGCCAGCTCGCGGGCGAGTTCGGCGATCTCGGGTTCGCCGCTGGCGCCGAGGTTGGCCGCCGCGATCCGGAGGGCGAGCGGGAGATGCCCGCACAGCCGGGCCAGCTCCGCGGCCGCGCCTTCCTCGGCGGCGACGGTCTCGCTGCCGAGCACGGCTTCGAGCAGATGCCGCGCGTCCTCGGCAGGCAGCACGGACAGCGGGAGCGCGCGGGCGCCGGTGCGGGCGATGAGGTCGCCGAGCCGTTGGCGGCTGGTGACCAGGACGGTGCCCGAAGGCGGCAGCAGCGGGAGAACCTGTCCGCTGTCACGCACGTTGTCCAGCACCAGGAGCACCCGCCGGTCGGCGAGAAGGGAACGGAGCAACGCGGCTCGCGTGTCGATGTCCGGCGGGATCGCCTTGGGCGCGGTGCCGAGTGCCTGCAGAAGCTGGGTGAGCGCGACGGCCGGGGTGAGCGGCTCGTGGTCGGGATCGAAACCGCGCAGGTCGAGATAGAGCTGGCCGTCGGGGAACGCGTCGCGGACGCGGTGCGCCCAACGGACCGCGAGCGCGGTCTTGCCCACTCCGGCGGTCCCGCTGATGACCCAGATGTCGGTGCCTCCACCCGCATGGGCCGCCTCGTCGAGCCGCTCCAGCTCGGCCGCCCGTCCGGCGAAGCCTCGGACGTCGTGTGGCAGCTGGGCCGGGCGGACCGCTTCGGACCTGGTCGCGGGTTCGAGCGCGGGATCGGCGGCGAGGATGGCGGCTTCCAGCCGTCGCAGCTCGGGGGAGGGATCGAGGCCCAGCTCGGTACCGAGCCGGTCCCGCAGAGAACGGAAGGCATCGAGGGCGTCGTCGGTGCGGCCTTCGCGGTGCAGCGCGAGCATGAGCTGCCCGACGAACCGCTGCCGCAGCGGATGCGCGGCGACCAGTTCGGTCAGCTCCGCGAGGACCTGCCTGCCGCGGCCGAGACGCAGCTGCGCCTCGGCGCGATCCTCCAACGCCGTCCAGCGTGCCTCGTGCAGGCCGCCGCGGAGCCGTTGCGCGACCTCGCCGCTCACCACGTCGGACAACGCCTCGCCGCGCCACAGGCCGAGGGCCTCGTCCAGGAGCTCCACGGCCGTCTCGTCGTCGGCGTCGCGGGCTTGCGCCGTCAGCTCGGTGAAGCGGTGCAGGTCGACCTGGCGCGCGTCGACCTTGAGCAGGTACCGGGTCCCCTCGGAGACGATCTCCGGCCCGCCCGCGCCCCGGAACACCGCACGCAGCCTGGACACCAGCGCTTGCACGGTGTTCCGCGCACTGGCGGGCGGTTCTTCGGGCCAGAGCAGGTCGATGATCCGGTCGCGCGGCACCGGCTTGCCCGCCTCCAGCAGCAGGACCGCCAGTACGAGCCGTTGTTTGGGCGAGCCGAGATCGACCGGAACGCCACCGGCCCACGCCTCGACGGCGCCGAGGACGCGGAACTCCACCCGGCCACCTCCGCTCACCCTCGTCAGAGCCTGCAAGCGTAGTGCAAGCGCCCTGCATCCGGACGGCGTGATCCTTGCCAGGTGTCCACCGAGGACCCGTCGCCGGAACCGTGCCCAACCAACCAGACGGGCAGGACCCCCCATTCGGTTCCGGTACGACGGTGGGCACCTTCAACTTGCACAGGCACCGCCATCTGACGGCGGTGGGGGTTGGGGGTAGTGCCAGCTCGACGTCTTCCCCCCGTGTCGTCGAACTGGCGCTTCTTCTTGACTGGGGCTGGGGTTTCCGTGAAGGCCCCCTTGAGGGATCCAGAGTCCCTCAAGGGAGCCTTCACGTCTTTTCCACGTGATCACTTGACAGGCGCGGACGTCTGCCTGCACCCTTTCACTACTTAATTAGTGAAAGGGTGTTGCCAGTGGTCACCTTCCACCTGGACAAGGGCTCGGGCGTCGCGACGTACGTCCAGCTCGTCCAGCAGGTCAAGAACGCCCTGCGCCTGGGATTGCTGGAGCCGGGGGACCGGCTGCCGACGGCGAAGGAGGTGGTCGCCGAGCTGGCGATCAACCCCAACACCGTCCTCAAGGCCTATCGCGAGCTGGAGCGCGAAGGGCTCGTCGAGGGGAAGCCGGGCCTCGGCACCTTCGTTCAGAAGACGCTCGGAGGCGCTTCGTTCGCGGAGCGCACGCGGTTGCGGAAAAGCCTGGGGGCTTGGGTCCGCGACGCGCGGGAATCGGGGCTGGATCAGGAAGACGTCGAAGCGCTGTTCACCTCAGTGGTGGTCGACGGCTTTCGAGGGGAGCGAACCGCGTGACTGAGAAACCCATCCTCGAGGCGACCGGCCTCGCCAAGCGCTATCGCCGCAAGTGGGCGCTGCGCGACTGCTCCCTCTCCGTCCCGAAAGGACGCGTCGTCGCGCTGGTCGGACCCAACGGTGCCGGCAAGACGACCTTCCTCCACCTGGCCGTGGGCCTGCTCGACGCGACGCTCGGCTCGGTCTCGCTCCAGGGAACGGCCGCCTTCCTCGCCCAGGACAAGCCGTTGTACCCGGGCTTCAGCATCGCCGAGATGCTCAAGTTCGGCAGGCGCCTCAACCCCGGCTGGGACGACGAGTTCGCGCTCAAGCGCGTCGATTCGCTCGGGCTCGCCCTGAACCACAAGGTCGGCAAGCTGTCCGGCGGGCAGCGCGCGCAGGTCGCGCTCACCCTCGCGCTCGCGAAACGCCCGGACCTGCTGGTGCTCGACGAGCCGCTCGCGAACCTCGACCCGCTGGCCCGTCACGAGGTCATGCGCGGGCTGATGGAGGCGGTCGCCGAAACCGGCATGACCGTGCTGCTTTCGTCCCACGTCGTCTCCGATCTGGAGAACACCTGCGATTGGCTGATCGTCCTCAACGGCGGCCGCGTCCAGGTCAGCGGCGACATCGACGAACTCGTCGCCGGGCACCGCACCCTCACCGGTCCTGTGGAGGAGGCCGACGCGCTGGCCAGGCGGGTCACCGTCGTGGACGAGGCCCGCGCGGGGAGGCAGGCGACCGTCTTCGCCCGCACCGAACCGGTTCCGCTGGGTCCACAGTGGAGCGAGCGGCCGGCGAACCTCGAAGAACTGGTGCTGGCGTACCTGCGGCGGCCCGAATCCGCGACCCTGCCTCGCCCGACACTGGCTTCGGCGTAAGGGGGAACGATGTTCTGGGTCACCTACCGCCAGCACCGGATGCAGCTGCTGATCACGGCGGGTCTGCTCGTCGCCGTCGGGATCCTGTTGCTGGTCAACGGGAACGCCGCCGCGGACAGCCCGGATCCGGCGAAGCTCTTCAAGGATCTGTACACCTATCTCTCCTGGCTCCAGGTCGTCCCGGTGGCGATCGGTGTGTTCTGGGGCGCCCCGCTGGTCGCGGCCGAATACGAACGCGGCACGACGAAACTCGCCTGGACCCAGTCGATCTCGCGGTTCCGCTGGCTCGGCGTGAAGCTGGGGTTCCTCGCCGTTCTCGCCACCCTCAGCGGGCTCGCGTTCGGCGCGATGATGCAGCGCTGGGTGGCGGCCTTCCCCGCCGACCGCGGCGACACCGCCTTCACCAGCCGGTTCGACAACCCGGTCCTGTTCACGATGACCGGCGTCGCACCCGGCGCGTGGTGGCTCTTCGGGTTCGTGCTCGGCACCGCCGCGGGCGCGCTCATCCGCAAGACGCTGCCCGCCATCGCCGTCACCATCGCGGTGGCGGTGGGCCTGATGATCGGCCTGAGCAACGTCCGTGACGGCTACGCGGAACCCGAACTCGTCCCGCTCGGCAAGGAGCCCGTCGGCCGGGTCGTGGAAATGATCAGGGACGCCGCCGGGGAGATCACCGCGCTCAAGGTCCTCCCGCAGGACTGGTACTGGCGCTTCCAGTGGACCGAAGCCGCGATCCTGACGGGGTTCTCGCTGCTGCTCGCCGTCGCCGCGACCTTCGCCGTCCGGCGCCGCTCTTAGAAAGGCACCTCTCGTTGCTTTGGCTCGCCTGGCGGCAGCACCGCACCCAGCTGCTCGTCACCCTCGGGTTCCTGGCCGTGGTCGGCGGGATCCTGCTCGTGTCCGGCCAAGCCGCCCTCGGCGCCGCGAGCGGCAAGATCGCCTCGTACTGCTACGGCGGCGGCGTGCCCTGCCGCGAGTACGACGCGGGGCTGGAAGACCTCTACCAGAAGATCTACCCGCTGATCGTGATCCTGCCGTTCGTCCCGTTGCTGGCCGGTGTCTTCTGGGGCGCGCCGTTGCTCGCCAGGGAGTACGAACGCGGCACGTATCAGCTCGTCTGGACGCAGTCGGTGAGCCGCGGCCATTGGCTGGCCGCCAAGTTCGGCGTCCTCGCGGCCGCCGCGGCGCTCGCCGGGCTCGTTTCGGGACAGATGTTCGGCCGGTGGCTGGAGATCTTCCCCGGCAAGGCGGAGACGCTGAACGAGACATCGTACTTCGGTGCCGTCGGCATCGCGCCCGCCGCGTGGTGGCTGTTCGCGTTCGTCCTCGGTGCGGCGGCCGGGGTGCTGGTGCGCAAGACCGTGCCCGCCATCGCGATCACGGCCGCGGTGTTCGTCGCGGCCTCGATCACCCTGATGCTCTCGCGGCCGCACTACGCCGAGCCGGTCCGGACGGTCGGCGTCGATCCCTCCATAAAGGACGGGTTGATCGTGCGGGCGGGCCGGGTCGCGCCGGACGGCCGGGAGCTGAGCCTGCTCGACGAGGTGCCCGAATGCCCTCGCGGCAAGGGGATGAACGCCTGCGTCGAAGCGGCGGGCTACCGGGACTTCACCGTCTACCAGCCCGCCGGCCGGTTCTGGCGGTTCCAGTGGACCGAGGCGGGCATCCTGCTCGCCGCGACCGTGGTGCTCGGGGGTGTCGCGGCAGGGGGCACGGTCCGCCGCCGCTGAGTGCGGCGGCGGACCGGCTTCCTCAGTCCAGCTGCAGTTCGGGCCGGTACAGGTCGAACCAGTGGTAGAGGTCCAGCGCCCGGTCGATCCCGGAGCGCTGGGCCGAGGACATCGTCACCGGGTCCACTTCGGACACCCGGTGCAGCCAATCGCGGTCGACCAGTTCGAACACCGGGTTGTCCCGTTCGGTCAGGGCCTCCTTGGCCTGCTGCTGCAACGCCGCCGCGTAGCCGGGGTCCTGAGTGGACGGATACGGGCTCTTGACCCGGTCCCGCACGGACGTCGGGAGCACGTGTTCGGTCGCGTGCCGCAGCAGGCTCTTCTCCCTGCCGTCGAACGTCTTCAGCGACCAAGGCGTGTTGTAGACGTACTCGACGAGGCGGTGGTCGCAGAACGGCACCCGCACTTCGAGCCCGACCGCCATCGACGCCCGGTCCTTGCGGTCCAGCAGCATCCGCACGAACCGGCTCAGGTGCAGGTTGCAGACCGTGCGCATCTTGCGGTCCTGCTCGCTTTCGCCGTCGAGGTGCTCGACCTGGGCGGCGGCGGTGGCGTACTGGTCGGCGATGTAGCCGGGCAGGTCCAGCTTCTCCTGGACCTCGCCGCGCAGGAGGGCGCCCCGCTCACTGGTGAGGCCCATCCGGAAGGCGAGCCAGGGGAACGTCCCCGAGTTCACCGCGGCCTCGTCGTGGAACCACCGGTAGCCGCCGAAGACCTCGTCGGCGGATTCACCGGACAGCGCCACCGTCGACTCCGCGCGGATCGCCTTGAACAGCAGGTACAGCGACGTGTCCATGTCACCGAGCCCGGCCGGGATGTCCCGCGCGGCCAGCACCTTGCGGCGGACCTCCGGGTCGCTGAGCTCGGCCGGGTTCAGCACGACGTCCTTGTGGTCGGAGCCGACCAGCTGCGCGACGTCGCGGATGAAGGGCGAGTCCGGGGTGTCGCGCACCTCGTCCGGTTTGAAGTTCTCCTCCTGGCCCTGGAAATCGACGGAGAACGTGCGCAGCCGCTCGCCCTGTTCGGCCAGCCGCGCCGCGGCGAGACCGGTGACGGCGCTGGAGTCGAGCCCGCCCGAGAGCAGGACGCAGCGGGGCACGTCGGCGATCAGCTGACGGTGCACGATGTCCGTCATCAGCTCGCGCACCCGCTCGACCGTGGTCTCCTGGTCGTCCGTGTGCTGCTTCGCGTCGAGCTTCCAGTACGTCCGCGTGCGGATCCCGGAGCGGTCGACCGTGACGATCGTGCCCGGGCCGACCTCGTGCATGCCCTTCCACAGCGACCAGCCGGGGGTCTTGGTCATGGCCATCAGTTCGCGCAGGCCGTCGGTGTCGACCACCTTGCGCGCCAAGGGATTCGCGAGGATCGCCTTCGGCTCGGAACCGAAGAGGACGCCGTCCGGGGTCGGGTAGTAGTAGAACGGCTTGATGCCCATGCGGTCGCGGATCATCACGAGCTTCTCGTCGCGCTCGTCCCAGATCGCGAAGGCGTACATGCCGTTGAGGTGGTCGACGACCTCGTCGCCCCACTCGAGGTAGCCGTGGAGCACGACCTCGGTGTCGCTGTCGGTCTCGAACTTGTGGCCGCGCTTGAGAAGTTCCTCGCGCAGCTCGGTGAAGTTGTACGCCTCACCGCTGTAGACCATCGCGGCCAACCCGGCCTCGGCCATCGGCTGCCTGCCGCCCGGCAGGTCGATGATCGCCAGCCGCCGGTGGCCCAGCGCCACGTTCGGCCGGACCCAGGTGCCCGAGTCGTCCGGTCCGCGGCACGCCATCGTCTCGGTCATCGCGTCGACGACCTCGCGACGCCGGGTCAGATCCGTGTCGTAGGAGACCCACCCTGCGATTCCGCACATCGCTACCTCCTGGTGATTAGTTAGCACATACAACTATCCGTAACACTGGTGTAACACGGTTCGCGCGGCTTGTCTGCCCGAATTGCACGCTCCGTCCGCAGTGCGTCACGGTCTGTGGGGCACGTCACCAGGCATCAAGAAGTCGTAAAGGCACCCGATCGGGGCATCAAGAGGCCGTCAGTCCGGGGCCGGAAGCGCCGTGACCTGGCGCAGTGTTGCGGGGTCCTGGTCACCGATGGGGTGACCTGTCCTGAGAGGTGCTTAGTGGCCGACTTGCTCTACGCCGTGCTCCTGATCGGCGTATTCGTGGTTCTCGCCCTGACCCTTCGCGGCTTGGAAAAGCTGTGACCGGCACGGGAACCGTGGCCAACGTCGTCGGCGGACTGCTGGCGCTGGGGCTGATCGTCTATTTGTTCATCGCACTGGTCAGGCCGGAGAAATTCTGATGTCAGACACCGCGGCCGGCCTCCTGCAGGCCGGCCTTCTCCTCGTCGCGCTCGCCGTGGTCTACCGGCCACTGGGCGACTACATGGCGCGCGTCTTCTCCACCGAGAAGCACACCAAGGCCGAACGTGGCCTGTACCGCTTGTTCCGGGTGAACCCCGGATCGGAACAGCACTGGAAGACCTACGCGTCCGCCGTGATCGGCTTCTCGTTCGTCTCCGTCGTCTTCCTGTACCTGCTTCAACGGCTTCAGGCGATCCTGCCGTGGAGCCTCGGCAAGGAACCGGTCTCGCCGGCGGTCGCCTTCAACACCGCCGTCAGCTTCGTGACGAACACGAACTGGCAGTCCTACAGCCCCGAAGCGACCATGGGTCACTTCGTGCAGATGGCCGGCCTGACCGTGCAGAACTTCCTGTCCGCCGCCGTCGGCCTTTCGGTCGCCATCGCGGTCGTCCGCGGCTTCGTCCGCTCGAAGACCGACCGCCTCGGCAACTTCTGGGTGGACCTGACGCGCGGCACGATCCGGATCCTGCTGCCGATCGCGTTCGTGGCGGCGATCGCGCTGATCGCGCTCGGCGTCGTCCAGAGCCTCAAGAGCGGCGTCGACGTCCTCAACCCGGACGGCAGCACGAGCAGGATCGCCCTCGCGCCCGCCGCGAGCCAGGAAGCCATCAAGGAACTCGGCACCAACGGCGGCGGCATCTTCAACGCGAACTCCGCGCACCCGTTCGAGAACCCGAACGCCTGGACCAACCTGATCGAGATCTTCCTGATCCTGGTCATCCCGGTGTCGCTGACCCGCACGTTCGGCAAACTCGTCGGCAACACGCGGCAGGGGTACGTCCTGCTTTCGGTGATGGCCGGGCTGTTCACCGCGATGCTCACGGTCACCTGGCTGTCCGAAGCCGACGCGAGCGGCCCCGCGTCGCTGGCCGCCGGGGCGAACCTGGAGGGCAAGGAACAGCGGTTCGGCATCGGCCTGAGTTCGCTGTTCGCCAACGCCACCACCGGCACGTCGACCGGCGCGGTCAACGGCGCGCACGACAGCTACAGCGGGCTCGGCGGCGGAGGCGCGCTGCTCAACATGCTGCTGGGCGAGATCTCGCCGGGCGGGGTGGGCACCGGTCTGTACGGCATCCTCGTGATGGCCGTGATCGCGATGTTCCTCGCGGGGCTGATGGTCGGCCGGACGCCGGAATACCTGGGGAAGAAGCTCGGCAAACGCGAGGTCACCTGCGCCGCCGTCTCCATGCTGGCGATGCCGACCGTGGTCCTGCTCGGCTCCGGTGTCGCGCTGATGCTGGCCGACACCCCGGCCGCCATGACGAACTCCGGCGCGCACGGCCTTTCCGAAGTCCTTTACGCCTACGCCTCGGCGGGCAACAACAACGGCAGCGCGTTCGGCGGGCTCACCGTGACGAACGACTGGTTCCAGTCCTCGCTGTCGGTGGCGATGCTGCTCGGCCGGTTCATCCCGATCCTCGCCGTGCTGTGCCTGGCCGGCTCCCTCGCCTCCCAGCGGAAGGTTCCGGAGACCGCCGGCACGCTGCCCACCACCGGGCCGCTCTTCGGCACGATGCTCGCGGGCACGATCGTGCTCGTCGCGGCCCTCACCTTCATCCCGGCGCTCGCGCTCGGGCCCATAGCAGAGGCACTCGCATGACCATGACTCAAGAACGCACCCCGGAGGAGATCTCCCAGCACCACGTGGAGAACACCGGCCGGGTCGGCGCGGGGATCTTCAGCCCCCGCCAGTTGCTGACCTCCTTGCCGGAGGCGTTGCGCAAGCTCAACCCCAAGCACCAGCTCGGCAACCCGGTCATGTTCGTGGTGTGGATCGGCTCGGCGCTGACCACGGTCTTCGCGATCACCGACCCGAGCGTGTTCACCATCCTCATCACGATCTGGCTGTGGTTCACCGTCCTGTTCGCGAACCTCGCCGAGGCGGTCGCGGAAGGCCGGGGCAAGGCGCAGGCGGAAACCCTGCGCCGCAGCAAGAAGGAGACCGTCGCGCGCCGTCTCACCGAGGACGGCGACGAGGAGACCGTGCCGGGTGCCGACCTGCGCGTCGGCGACCTGGTGGTCGTCGAGGCCGGGCAGGTCATCCCGGGTGACGGCGACGTCGTCGAGGGCATCGCGACCGTCGCCGAATCGGCCATCACCGGCGAATCGGCCCCGGTCATCCGCGAATCGGGCGGTGACCGGTGCGCGGTCACCGGCGGCACCACGGTGCTTTCCGACCGCGTCGTCGTGAAGATCACCACCAAACCCGGCGAGTCCTTTGTGGACCGCATGATCGCCTTGGTGGAGGGCGCTTCCCGGCAGAAGACGCCGAACGAGATCGCGCTGACGATCCTGCTCTCCACGCTCACGATCATCTTCCTGCTCGCCGTCGTGGCGCTGCAGCCGATGGCGGGCTACTCGGGCAGCCAGCAGTCCGTGATCGTGCTGACCGCGTTGCTGGTCTGCCTGATCCCGACGACGATCGGCGCGCTGCTGTCCGCGATCGGTATCGCGGGGATGGACCGGCTGGTGCAGCGCAACGTCCTCGCCACCAGCGGTCGCGCGGTGGAGGCCGCGGGCGACGTCTCGACGCTGCTGCTGGACAAGACCGGCACGATCACCTTCGGCAACCGCAAGGCCACCGAGCTGATCCCGGTCGGCGAGTCCACAATGGACGACATCGCCAAGGCCGCCCGGCTGTCGAGCCTCGCCGACGGCACGCCGGAAGGCCGCAGCATCGTCGAACTCGTCGCGCGGGAGCACGGGCTCGCGGAGACCGCGTCCGCCGAGGAGAAACTCGCGGACTTCGTCGAGTTCACCGCGCAGACCCGGATGAGCGGCATCGACATCGGCGGACGGCAGGTCCGCAAGGGTGCCACCGCCGCGGTGCGCGAGTGGGTCCGCGAGCGCGGCGGCGACATGCCGGACGAGACCGAAAGCGTCGTCGACGAGATCAGCCAGCAGGGCGGGACCCCGCTGGTGGTCGCGGAGTACGACGGCGCGAAAGCGTTCGTGCGCGGTGTGATCCGGCTGTCCGATGTGGTCAAACCCGGGATGAAGGAGCGGTTCGTCCAGCTCCGCTCGATGGGGATCAAGACCGTCATGATCACCGGGGACAACCCCCTCACCGCCAAGGCCATCGCGCGGGACGCGGGCGTCGACGACTACCTCGCCGAGGCCAAGCCCGAAGACAAGATGGCGCTGATCAAGAAGGAGCAGGAAGGCGGGCGGCTGGTCGCGATGACCGGCGACGGCACCAACGACGCCCCCGCGCTCGCGCAGTCCGACGTCGGCGTCGCGATGAACACCGGGACCTCCGCCGCCAAGGAGGCGGGGAACATGGTGGACCTCGACTCCGACCCGACGAAACTGATCGAGATCGTGGAGATCGGCAAACAGCTGCTGATCACCCGCGGCGCGCTGACCACCTTCAGCGTCGCCAACGACCTCGCGAAGTACTTCGCGATCCTGCCCGCGATGTTCACCGGCATCTTCGCCCAGCTCGGCGCGCTCAACATCATGAACCTGGCGACGCCGAAGTCGGCGATCCTGTCGGCGGTCATCTTCAACGCCCTGATCATCGTCGGGCTGATCCCGCTCGCCCTGCGCGGCGTCCGGTACAAACCGTCCTCGGCCTCGGCGCTGCTGCGCCGGAACCTGCTGGTCTACGGCCTCGGCGGGATCGTCAGCCCGTTCCTCGGGATCTGGCTGATCGATCTGCTCGTCCGTCTCATCCCTGGAATCGGGTGACCTCGTGAAACCGTTGTTCAAGCAGACCCTCGCCGGGCTGCGTGTCCTGCTCGTCTTCACCGTCCTGCTGGGGGTCGTCTACCCGCTCGGCGTGTGGGCGGTCTCCCGCATCCCCGGCCTCGAAGGCAACGCCGAGGGCTCGATCATCACCCAGAACGGGCAAGCGGTGGGCTCGGCCCGGATCGGCGTCGACCCGGTCGCGGCGGACCCCGCCAAGGACCCGTGGTTCCACAACCGCCCGTCCGCGGGCTCGAAGGACGTCCTCGGCCCCGGCGACCCGTCGTCGTCCGGACCGTCGAACAAGGGCCCGTACAACGAGGACCTGGTCGCCGCGATCGGCGAACGCAAGAAGCTCATCGCCGCCCGCGAAGGCGTCCAGGAGTTTCAGGTGCCCGCCGACGCGGTCACGGCGTCGGGATCCGGGATGGACCCGGCGATCAGCGTCGCCTACGCCGACCTGCAGATCCCGCGAGTGGCGAGGAACACGGGCCTGCCCGAGGAGAAGGTCCGGCAGCTCGTCGCGGAGAACACGAGCGGCGCCGGGATCGGTGTGCCGGGCGTCAATGTGCTGAAGGTCAACTTGGCCGTGCGCGACGCGGCCGGAGGAGCACACTGACAGACGTGGACGAGAACACGACCAAGCCGCGCCGGGGTGAGCTGAGGATCTACCTCGGCGCGGCCCCGGGCGTCGGCAAGACCTACGCGATGCTCGGCGAGGCGCGCCGCCGCCTCGACCGCGGCACCGACGTGGTCATCGGCCTCGTCGAGACGCACGGGCGGAAGAAGACCGCGGAGCTCGTCGAGGGTTTGGAGACCGTGCCGCGCCGCCGGTCCGCCCACCGGGAGCACGAGTTCGAGGAGATGGACCTCGACGCGCTGCTCGCCCGCGCGCCCGAGGTCGCCGTGGTCGACGAACTCGCGCACACCAACGTGCCGGGTTCGCGCAACGAGAAGCGCTGGCAGGACATCGACGAACTGCTCGCCGCCGGGATCGCCGTCCTCTCCACGGTCAACGTGCAGCATCTGCAGAGCCTCAACGACGTCGTCGAGCGGATCACCGGCGTCACCCAGCAGGAGACCGTGCCCGACGAGGTCGTGCGGCGGGCCGAGCAGCTGGAGCTGGTCGACATCACGCCCGAGGCGCTGCGGCGGCGCCTGGCGCACGGCAACGTGTACCCGGCCGAGCGGATCGACGCGGCGCTGGGCAACTACTTCCGTCCCGGGAACCTCACGGCGTTGCGGGAGCTCGCGCTGTTGTGGGTCGCCGATCAGGTGGACGTCGCGCTGCAGCGGTACCGGGCCGAGCAGAAGATCACCGACACGTGGGAAGCCCGCGAACGGGTGGTCGTATCCATCACCGGCGGCCCGGAGAGCGAGACGCTGATCCGCCGCGCGAGCCGTATCGCGAACCGCGCGGGCGCCGAACTGCAGGTGCTGCACATCCTGCGCGGCGACGGGCTCGCCGGGATGGGGCCGACGGCGGTCGGCAAGTACCGGAAGCTGGCCGAAGAGGTCGGCGCGACCTTCCACACCGTCGTCGGCGACGACGTGCCGACGGCGCTGCTCGACTTCGCGCGGGGAGTGAACGCCACGCAGCTCGTCGTCGGGACCTCACGCCGGTCACGGGTGGCGCGGCTGTTCGACGAAGGCATCGGCGCGGCCGTGGTCCAGCGGTCCGGCCCGATCGACGTCCACATGGTCACGCACGACGAAGCCGGCGGGCGGTTGCGCGCCCGTTTCACCCGGAGCCCGTTGACGCCATCGCGCCGCCTGACCGGATGGGTGCTCTCACTGGTGCTGCCGGCGCTGGCGACGCTGCTCGGTGTCCTGCTGAGGGACCAGCTCGACTTCTCGACCGACGTGGTCGACTACGTCCTCGCGACAGTGCTGGTCGCGCTCGCGGGCCGGCTCGGCCCCGCGCTGCTCGCGGCGGTGGTCTCGGCCGGGCTGCTGAACTTCTTCTTCACCCCGCCGCTGTACAACCTGACCGTCCACGAGCCCCGCAACGTGATCACGCTGGTCGCGATGGTGCTGGTGGCCGTCCTCGTCGCGGCGGTCGCCGACGTCGCCGCCCGGCGCGCGACGCAGGCCGCGCGGGCGAGGACCGAGGCGGCGCTGCTGGCGTCGTACGCGCGGACCGTGCTCACCCACACCAACCCGATCGAGCGGCTGCTGGAGAAGGTCCGCGAGAACTTCGGGATGACTTCGGTGACCTTGCTGGAAAAACGGGACGGGAAGTGGAAGCGGGTGGCGAACGCCGGCACGGATCCGTGCGCGGACCCGGACCAGGCCGACGCCGACATCGCCGTCACCGCCGACGTCCACCTGACGCTGCGCGGGCGCGCGCTGCCCGCGTCGGACCGGGGAGTGCTGGAAGCCGTGGCGGGGCAGGCGTTGCTGGCGTTGCGGCAGCAGCGGACGGCGAAGGCGGCCATCCGGGCCGAACGCAAGGCCGAGGCGACCGAACTGCGCACGGCGTTGCTGTCCGCCGTGGGACACGACCTCCGCACCCCGCTGACGTCGATCAAGGCGTCCATCGGCAGCCTGCGCGCCACCGACATCTCACTGTCCGAAGAGGACACCGACGAGCTGTTCGAAGCGATCGAGGAATCGGCCGACCGGCTCGCCGGGCTGATCGACAACCTGCTCGACTCGTCGCGGTTGGCGACCGGCGCGGTGCGCCCGCACCTGCGTCCGGTGGGCTACGACGAGGTGGTCTCGCACGCTTTGTCCAATGTGGACAACTCGGCTTCGGTCGTGGTCGCGATCGACTCGCGGCTGCCGTCGGTGTGCGCCGACCCGGGCCTGCTGGAGCGGGTGGTGGCGAACGTGATCGACAACGCCCTGCGGCACGGCGCCTCCGGCGAGCCGGTCTCGGCCCGCGCCAGCACGCATTCCGAACACGTCGAACTGCGCATCATCGACCACGGGCGCGGGCTGAAGAAGGGCACCGCGGACTCGGCGTTCGCGCCGTTCCAGCGGCTCGGGGGAGACCGGGACAGCGTGCCCGGCGTGGGACTGGGGCTGTCGGTCGCCAAGGGGTTCACCGAGGCGATGGGCGGGCGGATCCGGGCGGAGGACACGCCCGGCGGCGGGCTCACCGTCGTCATCTCGCTGCCCGCATATGTTGGTCAGGATCCGGAAAAGAGCCTCCTCGCTTTCGACGACGAGGGCCTCGAGAACGAAGAGGAGGAGCGAGTGCGATGAGCGCAGACACCGCGTCGGCGACCGTGCTGGTCGTCGACGACGAACCGCAGATCGTGCGAGCCCTGCGGATCAACCTGTCCGCCCGCGGCTACAAGGTGATCACCGCGCACGACGGGACGGCCGCGCTGAAGGCCGTCGCCGAGACCAAACCCGACGTCGTCGTGCTCGACCTGGGCCTGCCCGACCTCGACGGCACCGAGGTCATCGCCGGGCTCCGCGGCTGGACGACGGTGCCGATCATCGTGCTGTCCGCGCGCGGCGACTCGGCCGACAAGGTGCAGGCCCTCGACGCCGGCGCCGACGACTACGTCACCAAACCCTTCGGCATGGACGAACTGCTCGCGCGGCTCCGTGCCGCCGTCCGCCGGTCGGCCACGTCCAGTGTGGACGGTGCGGACGCGGTGGTGGACACGGGATCCTTCCGGATCGACCTCGCGGCGAAGAAGGTGCGCCGGGACGGCAAGGAGGTGCACCTCACCAAGACCGAATGGGGCGTGCTGGAGCTGCTGGTGCGCAACCGCGGCCGTCTGGTGGCGCAGAAGCAGCTGCTGCACGAGGTGTGGGGGCCGACGTACGAGACGGAATCGCACTACCTGCGGGTGTATCTGGCGCAGTTGCGGCGGAAGCTGGAGCCGGAACCGTCGCGGCCGCGGCACCTGCTGACGGAACCAGGGATGGGGTACCGCTTCGAAATGTGACCCCTCGTGGTCCTCGGGTGTCATGAAAGGGCCGTTCAGGACGTTTTTCGTCCTGAACGGCCCTTTCATGACATCCGCGGTGAGGCCTACTGGGCGCTGCTCGTCGAGGTGTCGGTGCCCGAGGTGCTGGACCGGCCCGACGAGGAGTCGGGCGCACCGCTGGAGCTGGAGCCGCCACCCGGCGGCGTCTCACCCGACGTGGTCGTCGTGGGAGGCGGCGTCGTAGTGGTCGGCGGATTCGACGTCGTCGGCTTCGGTGTGGTCGAGCTCGGTTTGGGCGTCGTCGGCGGCAGCACCGTACGAGTCGGCTCACCGCCGCCAGGGGTCGTCGCGGGCGGCGGAGGCGGGGCGACGACGCTCGTCGTCTCCTTCCCGTCCGGGCCGACCGACGTCACCGTGGTCGGCGGCGCCGTCGAGCTGGACGGCGCGCCGGGGGTCGGTGAACCGCTGACGGTCATCGGGCCGCCGGGGACGGCGTTGCCCGGCACCAGCTGGACGCCGGCGGGGGCGACGCCCTGTCCGCCACCGGGGATACCGGTGCCGCCCGCGGTGGCGGAAACGCCGGGACCCGCGAGTTCGGCGATCGCGGCGAAGGCCGTGGCCACCACGAGGCCGCTGACGCCGAGTACGGCGTAGCCTGCGCGGTTGAGCTTGCCGGTGGCGCCGCGCGGCGGTGCCACGGACACGCGTGCGCTCGAATCAGACCCGTCGGGACGGGGCATGTGCTGGCTCCTCGGATGGGGGGCTTCGGGGAGTTCGGCTACCCGGGCGAGGTAGCCCGAAGTGGGGACCCGGCGCGGAGATTATCACCGCCGCTTCACCGTCTGCGAACTACAGCGAGCGTCGTGTTCACCCTCCGCGTTCATCCGCATGGTGCACGATAGGGGTCGTGAGTGAAGAAGTAACACACATCAGGCTGACCGCGTGGGTGCACGGGCGGGTGCAGGGTGTCGGTTTCCGCTGGTGGACCCGCAGCAGGGCGCTTGAGCTCGGGTTGGTCGGCAGCGCGGGCAATCTGGCCGACGGACGTGTCGAGGTGGTGGCGGAGGGTGATCGTGAACACTGTGAGCGGCTTTTGACGGCTTTGCGCTCCGGGGAATCACCCGGAAGTGTGGACCACGTCGTCGAACGCTGGTCGCCCGCGAAGGGCGGGCTCCGCGGGTTCGTGGAGCGCTGAGGCCCCGCGTCCCACGATCACCGTGAGCACACAGGTAGCCTGGGCCGATTGAACGACCGGTTCCCGCAGCCAGAGGGGTCAGCACGACGTGCACCTGAAGAGCCTGACGCTCAAGGGCTTCAAGTCCTTCGCCTCGGCGACGACGTTGCGTTTCGAGCCGGGCATCACCTGCGTGGTCGGACCGAACGGGTCCGGCAAGTCGAACGTCCTCGACGCGCTCCGCTGGGTCATGGGCACCCAGGGCGCGAAGGACCTTCGCGGCGGCAAGATGGAGGACGTCATCTTCGCCGGGACCGCCGGCCGTGCCCCGCTCGGGCGCGCCGAGGTCACCCTGACCATCGACAACGCCGACGGCGCGCTGCCCATCGAGTACTCCGAAGTCTCGATCACCCGCCGGATGTTCCGTGACGGCGCGAGCGAATACGAGATCAACGGCGACCGCTGCCGCCTGATGGACGTGCAGGAACTGCTGTCGGACTCCGGTATCGGCCGCGAGATGCACGTCATCGTCGGGCAGGGGCAGCTTTCGGCGATCCTCGAATCCAAACCCGAGGAGCGCCGCGCCTTCATCGAAGAGGCCGCCGGTGTCCTCAAGCACCGCAAGCGCAAGGAACAGACCCTGCGCAAGCTCGCGAACATGCAGGGCAACCTCGACCGCCTCGGCGACCTCACCACCGAGCTGCGCCGCCAGCTCAAACCGCTGGGCAAGCAGGCCGAGATCGCCCGCAAGGCGCAGTGGGTGCAATCCGAACTGCGTGACGCCCGGCTGCGGTTGTTCGCCCACGACCTCGTCACCCAGCGCGCGGGCATCGCCAAGGAAGAGGCCGACGAGCGCGTCGCCCGCCAGCGTCGCGCCGAGGTCGAGCAGGCGCTGGAGATCGTCGCCGCCGAGGAGGCCGAGCTCGAAGCGTCGCTCGCCGAGGACGCCCCGAAGCTGGCCGCGGCTCAGGAGACTTGGTACAAGCTTTCCGCGTTGACCGAGCGGCTGCGCGGCACGGTTCGGCTCGCGCTGGAGCGTCAGCGGCATCTGTCGTCCGACGTGCAGCAGGCGAGCACCGGCCGCGACCCCGACGAGCTGCTGGCCGAGGCCGAGCAGGTCGCCGAGCGCGAGCAGGAGCTCAACGAGGCCGTCGCCGAGGCGCGGCTGGTGCTTTCGGAGACCGTCCAGCGGCGCGAACAGCTCGAACACCTCGTCCAGGCGGCCGAGCGCGCGCATATGGCCGCCGTCCGCGCGATCGCCGACCGCCGGGAAGGGCTCGCGAAGCTCACCGGCCAGGTCGAGGCGCTGCGCAGCAAGAACGGCGCGACCTCCGACGAGATCGACCGGCTCACCGTGTCGCTCGAAGAGGCCGCCGAGCGCGCGGAGATCGCCGTCGAGGAGCTCGAAGAGGCCAAGGCCGAAGGCGGTGTCGAGGAGTCCGACGACCTCGACCTCCAGGCCCACCACGACCGTGCGGTGGAGGCCAACAACGCCGCCAAGGCCCGCGTCGAGGAACTGGTCAAGGCCGAGCGGGCCGCCGAGCGCGAGATCGCGTCGGAGAAGGCGCGTGTCGAGGCGCTGTCGATGGGCTTGCGGCGTAAGGACGGCGCGGGCGCGCTGCTCGGCGCGCAGCACGAGCTGCCGGGTCTTCTCGGTTCGGTGGCCGCACTGCTGACCGTCGAAGCCGGACACGAGGTCGCGCTGGCCGCGGCGCTCGGCCCGGTCGCCGACGCGGTCGCGGTCAACGGCGGCGCCGACGCGCTCGCTGCGCTGAAGTACTTGAAGGACAACGATTCCGGTCGCGCGGGCATTCTGCTCGGCGGACTGGAATCCACTGTGGACACCAGCGCCTGGCCGTCGCTGCCCGAGGGCGCGCGCTGGGCGCGTGAAGTGGTCACGACGCCGCCCGCGCTGCGCTCCGCCGTCGAGCACGCGCTCGACCGGGTGGCCATTGTGGACGGTCTGGAATCCGCGCGCCGTCTCGTCGAGGTGTACCCCGACGTCAGCACGGTCACGCCCGAGGGCGATGTCTTCGGTGCGCGCTGGGCGGTCGGTGGTTCCGCGCGCAGCGAGAGCGTCATCGAGGTGCAGGCCGCGGTCGACGAGGCGGGTGACCGGCTGAACGCCGCCGAGCGCGCGCTGGAACGCACCGCCGCGGAGCTCGAAGGCGCCCGCGCCGGGCAGGCCGCCCGGCGTGAAGAGGTCAGCAGGGCCAAGGACGCGCTCGGGGATGCGAAGGTCCGCAAGGCCCGCTCGTCCGAGCGGCTGAACAGGTTGCAGCAGGCCGCGCGTGCCGCACAGGCCGAAATGGACCGCCTGAGCAACCAGCGCGCCAAGGTCGAGCAGAGCCGCGAGCAGGCGCTGCAGCAGCTCGCCGAACTCGAAGAGCGACTGGCCGCCGTCGCCGAGCAGGAAGTCGACGAGGATCCGGACACCGCCGAGCGCGACCAGGCCGCCGAAGACCTCGGCACGGTCCGCCAGGAGGAGATGGAGTCCCGGCTCGCGCTGCGCACCGCCGAGGAGCGCGCGCGGAGCATCCAGGGCAAGGCCGAATCGCTCCGCCGGGCCGCGCACGCCGAACGTCAGGCCCGCGAACGGGCCGAAAAGTCCAGGGCCGCGCGGAAACGCGGCGCCGAGATCGCCAACGCGGTGGTCAACGGCGGCGAGATCGCGTTGGAACGTATCGAGGTCTCCGTGCAGCGCGCCGCCCACGAACGGGACGAGGCGCAGGCGCAGCGGCAGTCGCGGGAGACCGCGCTGACCCAGGTCCGCAGCAAGGTCCGCGAGCTGACCGGCGAACTGGAGAAGCTCACCGACGCCGTCCACCGCGACGAGGTGCTGCGCGCGGAGCAGCGGCTGCGGCTCGAACAGCTCGAAACCAAGATCGCCGAAGACTTCGGCATCGGCCTCGAGGATCTCGTCTCCGAGTACGGTCCGGACGTCCCCGTGCCGCCGAGCGCGGGGGAGATGGCCGAGTACGAGGCGGCCAAGGAACGCGGCGAGGACGTCACCCCGCCGCCGCCCATGCCGTTCGACCGCGACACCCAGGCCCGCCGGGCGAAGCGCGCGGAGAAGGACCTGAGCCTGCTGGGCAAGGTCAACCCGCTGGCGCTGGAGGAGTTCGCGGCGCTGGAGGAGCGCTACAAGTTCCTCTCGACCCAGCTCGAAGACCTCAAGGACACCCGCAAGGACCTCGAAGCCGTCATCAAGCAGGTCGACGAAAAGATCCTCGAGGTCTTCGCGTCGGCGTACGAGGACGTCGCGCGCGAGTTCGAGACCGTGTTCGGCGTGCTGTTCCCGGGTGGCGAGGGGCGCATGGTGCTCACGCAGCCCAACGACCTGCTCGCCACCGGCGTCGACGTCGAAGCGCGCCCGCCGGGCAAGAAGGTCAAGCGGCTCTCGCTGCTGTCCGGTGGGGAGAAGTCGCTCGTCGCCGTCGGCATGCTGGTGGCGATCTTCCGCGCCCGGCCTTCGCCCTTCTACGTCATGGACGAGGTCGAGGCCGCGCTCGACGACACCAACATGCGACGGCTGATCGGGCTGCTGGAGCAGCTGCGGGACTCCTCGCAGCTGATCATCATCACCCACCAGAAGCCGACCATGGAGATCGCCGACGCGCTGTACGGCGTTTCGATGCAGGGCGACGGCATCACGAAGGTGATCTCGCAGCGGCTGCGGACGTCCGAAGAGGAGCCGGTCACCGCCTGATCCCCGATGTCATGAAAGGGCCGTTCAGGACAAATAACGTCCTGAACGGCCCTTTCATGACATTTACGGGAGAGTGGCTAAGCCGGGGTGGACTCCTTCACGTCCGGCTCCGCCAGCGGATCCACGCTCCCGTGCCGCAGCGAAAGCAGCCCGCCCACGACGAGCGTGATCACCACGCCGCACAGCGTGTACCACGGCCACGCCAGCGCCACCGTGTTCCCGGACGACTTGCTGAAGTCGACGCCGATCAGGCTGCCGTCCGGTTTGTTGAACTTGACGCCCAGGATGATGAACGCCATCACGATCACCGTGGACACGAACGCCACGATCGCGTCCGCCTGCCTCGCCCGCTTGAACAGCAGGCCGAGGAGGAACGCGCCGAGCAACGCGCCGTAGGTGTATCCGGTGATGCCGAGCGCCTGCACCACGATCGGATCGGCCGAGGTCTTGTTGGAGGAGGCGAAGAAACCCGCGCACAGGATCAGCGCGCCCGCCCAGACGATCGTCCAGATCCGGCCGTGCTTCAGCCGTTCGGCTTCCGGGAGTTCCCGGCCGATCACCCGTTCGTAGACGTCGGTCACCGTCGACGACGCCAGTGCGCCGAGCGACGAACTCAGTGCCGCGGCGAGGATCCCGGCGATCACGAACCCGGACAGACCGCTCGGCAGGTCGTTCACGATGAAGTTCGCGAACAGTTCGTCCTTGTTGGCCAGCCCGAGGCCTTCCGGCTTCGGCTTGGTCGGGTTGAGGCCGTTGTAGAGCGCCCACAGCAGCACACCGATGAACAGGAACAGCGCGAACTGCAGGAACACCACGAAACCGCTGGCGACCAGCGCCTTCCGCGCGGCACGCAGGTCGTTGGTGGACTGAAGGCGCTGCACGATCAGCTGGTCGGAGCCGTGCGAGGCCATCGAGAGCACCGCGCCGCCGATCAGCGCGGTGAAGAACGCGTACTGCCCGGTGAGCATGTTCGAGGAGAAGTCGAAGATCTGGAACTTGTTCGCGTCGACGGCCTTGCCGAACCAGCCGTCCGGCAGCCTGTCGGAGATCGCCCAGATCACCACGACCGCGCCGAGGATGTACCAGAGCATCTGGATCGCGTCGACCCAGACGACCGCGCGGACGCCGCCGAAGAAGCTGTAGAGCACCATCGCGATGCCGAGTCCGACCACGATGGTCCAGTACGAGACGTTCAGGCCGTAGGCCGCCATCACCACCTTGATCGGGATCGCGGTGGCGAACAGCCGGATACCGTCGGCCAGTGTCCGGGTGAGCAGGAAGGTCACCGACGCGGTGCCCTGCAGTCCGCTGCCGAAACGCTTGCCGAGGAAGGCGTACGCGGTGACCAGGTTGCCCGCCACGTAGCGCGGCAACAGCACCATCGACACCACGATCCGGCCGGCGATGTAGCCGATGGCGAGTGCGAGGTAGGTCATCCCGCCGTCGCCGGGGGTGGCGATGTAGGCCACCGTCGGCACGGAGAGCACGGTGAGGGTGGACGTCTCCGCGGAGACGACCGAAAGGCAGGCCACCCACCAGGAGATCTTGCCTTCACCGACGAAGTAGTCGGAGCCGGATTTCTGTTTGCCGCCGATCCAGACGCCCAGCAAGGGCATGCCGACCAGAAAAAGCCCGATGATCGCGAGGTCAAGTGCGCGCATCCGTATCTCCTATCGCTCGCCGGTCTTCGCCGCTACCCGTAGCCGGGTCACGGTTGAGGTATGCGGGGCGGGGAGCCGCAGGGGGCCCGCGCCCGGGGTGATGCTGCCGAGCAACCGGTGACCGCGGGCGCCGGTCGCCGACGGGAGGTTCCCCGGGACGCCGGACCACGTCAGCCAGCCGAGCAGAATGGTCAGGTATGCCTCTTTGCCCGCGCGCGGCAGCCCGTGGTCGTCGCTGGTCTTCAGCGCCGTGCCCGGCAGGTTCCTGGTGAGCGCGGCCATCAGCGCCGGGTTGTCGGCGCCGCCGCCGGAGACGATCAGCGTGGTGATGTCGTGGCGGCGGCATTCCGCGGCGATCGTCACCGCGGTCAGTTCGGTCAGCGTCGCCAGGAGATCTTCCGCGCCGACCGGCGGGAGCCCGTCGAGCGCCGCGTCGAGGTACGCGCCATGGAAGAGCTCCTTGCCGGTCGACTTCGGTGGCGCGGCCGCGTAGTACGGGTCGAGCAGGAGCTTCGCCAGCAGGTCGGGCCGGACCGCGCCGCGAAGGGCGAGCGCGCCGTCGATGTCGGCATGACGTCCGGTGGCGCGGTGCGCCGCGATGTCCATGAGGGCGTTGCCGGGGCCCGTGTCGTAGGCCAGGACGGCGCCATCGGCGGGGACGACCGTGATGTTCGCGATCCCGCCGATGTTCAGTGCCGCGACCGGGCCGAGCGTGGCCATTTCCCGTAGCCACAACGCGTCCATCGTGCTGGCGAGCGGGGCTCCGTGCCCGCCTGCGGCGACGTCGCGGACACGGAGGTCGGCCACCACCGGCAGTCCGGTGCGTTCGGCGATCCACGCCGGGTTCCCCAGTTGCAAGGTGCCGCGCGCGGTGCCGTCTTCGACCCAGTGGAACACCGTCTGGCCCAGCGAAGCGACGACGTCCGCTTCGCCGCCCGCCAGCTCCTCGACGCCGCGCGCGGCGGCCTCGGCGAAGGCCTGGCCCACCAGGGTGTCGAGTTTCGTGAGCTGCTCGGCGTCGCAGGGATTCGGCGGGAGGGCGGCGAGCAAGGCTTCGCGGAGTGGTTCGGGATAAGGGATTTCGAGCTGGCCGAGCGGGGAGAGCACCACCGTGTCCCCGTCGGCGCGCAGTTCGGCGGCCGCCACGTCGATCCCGTCGATCGAGGTGCCGGAGATGAGCCCGATGATCCGGACCCCAGTGCCGGAGAGAACCGTCATTCGAAGTGGTCTAGCCCTCGGCCCGGAGACCGCGCAAGCGCGACCGTTTCTTCTTGTCCGAAATGAGTCCTATCCAGTGGGTGGTTGACAAGATCGGCTTGCTTCCCGTGGGGCGTCTGAGCGCGGCGGGGTGCGGATGCGAGGATGGCGCCGTGTCGAGTACCCCCTGGTTCTGGATCGTTGTCGTTGCCGTCGTGGTCCTGGTCGCCGTTCTGGTGGCCGGGCTGCTCATCGCGCGCCGCCGCCGGATCAGCCTGGACGAGTCCAAGGCTGCCGACGTCGTCGAGAAGCCGAAGGGCGGCGGTTATACCGCGACAGGCGGGATCGCGCTCGCGCCTGGTGGCGAGAAGACCGAAGAGGCCGAGGAGCCGGAACACCCGGTCGAGGATCGCCCGGAGACCGACGGCCAGCCCGCCGTCGGCGACGACGCGGCGGTGCCGCGGGATTCCGCGCAGCGCACGGTGCGCGACGTCGAACTCCCCGAACCTGCCGAGGCCACTGAGGAAGCGGCACCGGCGCCCGCCGAGGAGATCGCCCCGGCCACGGGACGCCTGGAGCGGCTGCGAGGCAGGCTGGGCAAGTCCCGTTCGGTGTTCGGGCAGAGCCTGCTCGGCCTGCTGGGTGCCGGCGACCTCGACGAGGACTCCTGGCAGGACGTCGAGGACACGCTGCTTATGGCGGACCTGGGCGCCGCGACGACCACCGAGATCGTCGAGCGGCTTCGCGACGAGCTGAAGCGCCGCGCCGTGCGGACGTCGGAGGAGGCGCGCGCGGTCTTGCAGGAGGTGCTGACCTCCGCCCTGTCGACCGACGCGGTGCGGGCCGTCCGCGCGCTGCCGCACACCGTCGACGGGAAGAAGCAGCCCGCCGTCGTGCTGGTCGCCGGGGTCAACGGCACCGGCAAGACCACCACCACCGGCAAACTCGCCCGCGTGCTCGTCGCGCAGGGCAGCACCGTGGTGCTCGGCGCGGCCGACACCTTCCGCGCCGCCGCGGCGGACCAGCTCCAGACGTGGGCCGAACGCGTGGGCGCCGAGGTCGTGCGCGGCAAGGAAGGCGCGGACCCGGCGGCGGTCGCCTTCGACGCCGTCAAGCGTGGCACCGAGGCGGGCGTGGACACGGTCCTGGTCGACACCGCGGGCCGCCTGCACACGAAGACCGGCCTGATGGACGAGCTGGGCAAGGTCAAGCGAGTCGTCGAGAAGCAGGCGAAGGTCGACGAGGTGCTGCTGGTGCTCGACGCCACCACCGGGCAGAACGGGCTGATGCAGGCCCGCGTGTTCTCGGAGGTCATCGACGTCACCGGCATCGTGCTGACCAAACTGGACGGCACCGCGAAGGGCGGCATCGTCTTCCAGGTGCAGCGTGAACTCGGGGTGCCGGTGAAGCTGGTCGGCCTCGGTGAGGGGCCGGACGATCTGGCGCCGTTCGAGCCGGGCGCGTTCGTCGAGGCCCTGCTCAGCAGCTAGTCACTTGCCTTGGCCGGAGGGAACTTCAGCCGCATGGTGGTCATGAAGATGTAGAGATGGTTTTGGCAAATTCCGAAGTACAGGGCGGGGGCGCCGCACGAACAGCAGGTCGTGAGGTCCAGTGCCCGAGGTGTACCGGACGGCTGCCCGATCCGCCGGCCTCCGGGAGGCAGATCGGGCGGCGTGTGCTGAGGGGCCGCGGAGGCCTTGCGCGCAGGCTTGGGCATGACTGGTTTGGCACCACTTGGTTTCCGTCCGGGTGGTTTGGGCGCTTGGACGAGCACCGGCACCGGCCGGATGCGGACCTTCTTGGTGCGATTGTGGCCCAGCCAGACCCGCTCTCTTCCGACGGCGTGCTGAGTCGCTTGGTCGCGAACAGGGGACAGTTCGAGCACGGTCGCCGTGATGTCGTAGGTGCCCCGCTTCAGCCTCAGGTGGGCGGTCTCCCTGAGCACCATTCGCACGATCAGGTGCGTGGCGGAGCCCTCGACCCGATACAGGGTCACCACCACCGGAGCCTTGGCGCCCCGGCAGTACGGCAAGGTGTAGTCCACGATGAGGTCGAGGTCGCTGGTCGGTTCGGCACCTTCGACGCTCAGATCGTGACGTCGTACTTTCCGGTCGCCCGCGGCCACCAGCCGGTCGGCCGTCGTGTCCACGACCTTCTTCCCGATCCACGCGATCAGAGGTTCGACCATTTGACGTCCCCTTCGCTCGTCCCTCTTCGAGGCTACGGCGAAGGCCCCTCCTCCGACTGAGCCGAAAGAGGGGCCTGCACGTGTTCGTCAGACGGCGGCCGGGGCCTTCTCGCCGGAGTCCGGCGGAACCGGTGCGGTCTTCTTGTCCCGCATCACCAGGAACGCGACCACCGCCGCGGCCAGCACGCCGGCCGCGCTCGCCAGGAACGTCGTCGACATCGCCGAAGTGAACGACTCGCGGGCCGCGGCGATGAGGCCGTCGTTACCGGTCGCGAAGGCGTCGCCGATCGAAAGCCGCGCCTGCGCCGGGGCGGATTCGGGCATATGCGAGGTGAACAGGCTCGACACGATGCTGCCCAGGATCGCGATGCCGAGCGCGGCGCCCAGCTGCTGGATCGTGTCGTTGAGCGCGGAGCCGACCCCCGCCTGTTCCTCCGGGACCTCGCCCATCAGTGCCGCGATCGCCGCCGGCATCGCCACCCCGCCGCCCGCGCCGAGCAGGAACAACGCGGCCGCGGGCAGGAGGAAGCCTTCGTTCGCCGCCATCGTCGCGAGCAGGCCGAAGCCGCCCGCCATCACGATCATCCCGACCGTGGTCAGTGCCCGGTTGCCGATCTTCTGGCCCAGCGTGGCGCCGAGGGTGTTGAACAGCAGCGACGCGATGGCCATCGGGATGAACGCGAGACCCGCCTCGGTCGGCGTGTAGCCGAGCACGAACTGCAGGTACTGGGTCAGGAGCAGCAGCAGCCCGCCGTTGCCGATCTGCACCAGCGTGAGCGACAGGCTGCCGCCGCTGAAGTTGCGTTTGCGGAACAGCTTCAGCGGGACCATCGGCGACGGCGTGTGCCGCTCCCAGAACACGAAGCCGGTCAGGCACACGATCGCGACCGCCAGCGGGATCAGGGTTCCGGCTTCGGCGAGGCCGTGCTTGGGCAGCTCGATGATCGTCCAGACCAGCGAGACCATGCCCGCCGCGGAGAGGACGGCGCCGAGCGGGTCCGGCTTCTGCCACGGGCCCTTGGACTCCGGCATCAGGGTGAGCGCGGCGATCACCGCGATGACGACGATCGGCACGTTGATCAGGAACACCGCGCCCCACCAGAACCACGCGATCAGCACGCCGCCCAGCACCGGGCCGCCGATCAGGCCGATCATCGCGACCGCGCTCCAGGCCGCCATCGCCTTGCGGCGTTCCTCGTCGTCGAAGACGGTGATCAGGATCGACAGGGTGCTCGGCATGATCAGCGCGCCGCCGACACCCATCACCGCGCGGGACGCGATCAGTTCGAGCGGGTTCGTGGCGAACGCCGCGACGAGTGAGGCCACCCCGAACAGGAGGAGGCCGACGATCATCACCTTCCGGCGCCCGAACCGGTCGCCGAGGCTGCCCGAGGTGAGCAGCAGCCCGGCGAACACCAGGATGTAGGAATCCAGGATCCATTGCGTGTCCTGGGCGCTCGCGCCGAGATCTTCGGCCAGCGGCGGCACGGCGACGGTCAGCACCATGTTGTCGACGACCAGCACGAGCGTGCTGAGGCACAGGACGATCAGGATCCACCAGCGCCGTGGATCGCGGATGGGCACGTTCATCGGGAAACCCCCAGAAGTGTTTGCGTACGTTGTTCGGCTGATGCGCACACTGTACGCAGAACGAAACGGCGTACGCAAGGGGGTACTTCGTGCGCTAAAGTGGACGGCATGTCAGTCGATGAACAGCCGATCCAGTCGGTGTGGACCCGCCCTCGCCGGAAGCGGGATCAGCCCGCGTTGAGTCAGGCGCAGATCGTGGCCGAGGCCGTCCGGCTCCTGGACGTCGAAGGTGTCGACGCGCTGAGCATGCGCAGGCTGGGCACCGCGCTGAACGCGGGCGCGACCTCGCTGTACCGGCACGTGGCCAACCGCGACGAGCTGATCGAGCTGGTCGTCGACGAGGTCTACGGCGAGATCACCGTGCCGGACGGCGACGATCCGGCGCGGTGGCGGGAGGCGGCCGTCGTGGGGGCGGAAAGCGTCCGCGCGATGATCCTGCGGCACCCGTGGGTGGCTTCACTGCTCGGCTCGGTCGGCCTGTCGTACCTCGGGCCGAACGTCATGCGGCTCAACGAGCGGCTGCTGGGCGTCTTCGTGCGCGCGGGCTTCCCCGCGGACGAGGCGGATCAGGCGATCAGCGCGGTCATCTCGTACGTGATCGGCATGGGAACGACGGAGGCGGCCTGGCTCACGACCGTCGCCAAGAGCGGCCAGAGTGAGCGCCAGTGGGCCGAACGTTTGCGTCCCGCCGTCGAGGAGGCGGCGCGGGAACACCCGCACCAGCGGGAAATGCTGGCCAGGGGAGAGGTCGAAGCCGATCCCGTCCGGCTCCGCGACGAGAAGTTCCGCTACGGGCTGGACAGGATGCTCGACGGTTTGGAGACCAGGCTCAAACGGTGACGCCGTCCTTCGAAAGGGTCGAGCCGAGCGAGGTCGCGATCCGCTGGACGACGGGCGCGATCCGCTCGACGGCCTCCATCGTGAGCCGTCCCGAAGGCCCGGACACCGAGACCGCCGCCGCCACCGGCGCGCCCGGGACCGCGACGGCCACGCAACGGACGCCCAGTTCCTGCTCCGCTTCGTCGAGCGCGTAACCCTGCTGGGCGATCTTCGCCAGCTCGCGCAGCAGCGCGTCCTCGTCGGTGAAGGTGTGCTCGGTGTAGGAGGGCATCCCCGTCCGGGCGAGCAGCGCCGTGACGTCTTCGGACGGCAGATGCGCCAGCATCGCCTTGCCCACGCCGGTGCCGTGCGGCAGGAGCCGCCGCCCGACCTCGGTGAACATCCGCATCGAGTGCTTCGACGGCACCTGGGCGACGTACACGACCTCGTCCCGCTCCAGGACGGCGAGGTTCGCGGTCTCGCCGACCTCGTCGACTAGCTCCGCGAGCAGCGGGCGCGCCCACGAACCGAACTGCATGCTGGCGTTCTCACCCAGCCGGATGAGCCGGGCGCCCAGCGCGTACCGGCGGTTGGTGTTCTGCCGGACGTAGCCCAGGTCCACCAGCGTCCTGATCAGCCGGTGGATGGTCGGCATCGGCAGGCCGGACAGGGTCGCCAGCTCCGAAAGACTGGCCTCCCCGCCGGTGTCCGCGAGATGCTCGAGGAGCTCGAAGGCCCGCTGAAGTGACTGGACGCCGCCATCGCGCCCGTTCTTCTCCGCTGCCACCGTGGTACTCCTTACGTCGGCGTTGATGTTCCGCTATGCAGAAACTATAGTCCGTCATGTAAAACCGTAGGGACGTTATTTATCCGAACTCGGGGTGTTACTCATGTCTGAAGCTCAGGTGCTCGGCGATCCGGTCGAGCGCGGGGACGAAATCCTCACGCCGGAGGCGCTCGCCTTCCTCGCCGGCCTGCACGAGGCCTTCGCCGCCCGCCGCGACGAGCTGCTGCAGGCCAGGAGCAAGCGCCGCGAGGAGGCCAGGGTCACCGGCAAGCTGGACTTCCTGCCCGAGACCAAGGAGATCCGCGAGGGCGACTGGAAGGTCGCCGAGGCCCCGCCCGCCCTGCGCGATCGCCGCGTCGAGATCACCGGCCCGACCGACCGCAAGATGACCATCAACGCGCTGAACTCCGGCGCCAAGGTCTGGCTCGCCGACCTCGAAGACGCCAACACGCCGCACTGGGCGAACGTCGTCTCCGGCCAGGTCAACCTGTACGATGCGGTCCGCGAGACCATCACGCTGGAGAGCGGCGGCAAGAGCTACGCGCTGAAGGACGACGTCGAGCACGCGACCATCGTCGTCCGCCCGCGCGGGTGGCACCTCGACGAGCGTGGCCTTTCCTTCGGCGGGCGCCAGGCCGTCGGCGCGCTGGTCGACTTCGGCCTGCACTTCTTCCACAACGCGCAGGAGCTGCTCAACCGCGGCAAGGGCCCGTACTTCTACCTGCCGAAGATGGAGAGCCACCTCGAAGCCCGGCTCTGGAACGACGTCTTCACCCACTCGGAGAAGACGCTCGGCATCGAGCACGGCACCGTCCGCGCGACCGTGCTGATCGAGACCATCCCGGCCGCGTTCGAGATGGAAGAGATCCTCTACGAACTGCGCGAGCACGCCTCCGGCCTCAACGCCGGCCGCTGGGACTACCTGTTCAGCGTCATCAAGTACTTCCGCGACGCGGGCGAGAAATTCGTCCTGCCGGACCGCAACTCGGTCACCATGACCGCGCCGTTCATGCGCGCGTACACCGAACTGCTGGTGCGCACCTGCCACAAGCGTGGCGCGTTCGCGATCGGCGGAATGGCCGCGTTCATCCCGAACCGCAAGGACCCGGAAGTCACCGCCGCGGCGCTCGACAAGGTCCGCGCCGACAAGAGCCGTGAAGCGGGCGACGGCTTCGACGGTTCCTGGGTCGCGCACCCCGGCATGGTGGACATCTGCCGCGAGGAGTTCGACAAGGTCCTCGGCGACAAGCCGAACCAGCTCGACCGCACCCGCGACGAGGTGTCCGTCACCGCCGACCAGCTGCTCGACGCGGCCTCCACGCCGGGTGCCGCCACCGCCGCCGGTCTGCGCGCCGCCGTCGACGTCGGCATCCGCTACATCGCCTCCTGGCTGCGCGGGAACGGCGCGGCGGCCATCCACAACCTGATGGAGGACGCCGCCACCGCGGAGATCTCGCGTTCGCAGGTGTGGCAGTGGGTGCGCAACGGCACGCAGCTCGACACCGGCGACAAGGTCACCGCCGAACTGGTGCGCGGCGTGCTGGCCGAGGTCCGCGGCGAACTCGCGGCGGAGATCAAACCGGAACTGCTGGAGCCCGCCGTCGAGCTGTTCGAGCAGGTCGCGCTCGCCGACGAGTTCCCGGACTTCCTGACCCTGCCCGCCTACGAACGGATCAAGTAGACAAATGGGGAACGGGCGGCTCACCGAGGACGTCTACACCGCCGCTGACGCGCGCCTCGCCGAGGCGGACGCGCGCGTCGCGGCCAAGTACCCCGGCGAGCCGCCCGGCCGCCAGCCCGTGCACACCGTGTACGTGCCCGCGTCGCAGTACAAGACGCGGCTCGTGGCGGACTGGGGCAAGCAGGCTCTGCGGGTCTTCGGCGAGCACGCCGATCAGCTGGGCCTGGACGCGGACATCGCCGACCGGGTCCGGACCAAACTGCTGACCGAGCCGATCGAAGATCTGCGGATCGACTTCGAGGACGGCCTCGGCAGGCCTGGCGACGAGGAAGAGGACGCCATCGCGCTCGCCGCGGGGCGGACGCTCGCCGTCACGGGCGGCACGCCGTTCGTCGGCATCCGGTTCAAGAGCTTCGAGGCCGCGACCCGCCGTCGCGGCATCCGCACGCTCGACCTCTTCCTGGCCGGATTGCTGGAAAGCGGGCCGCTGCCGGAAGGTTTCGTCGTCACGCTGCCGAAGGTGACCGCCGTCGAGCAGGTCGAAGTGGCGGCGGATGTCCTGGAGCGTCTCGAATCCGCGTACGGCCTGGCAGAGGGCGTCTTGCGGTTCGAGGTCCAGATCGAGACCGCGCAGTCCATTGTGGACATCGATGGGACGGTGGCGGTGCCGCGGATCATCGACGCCGCGCGCGGCCGCTGTTCCGGCCTGCACTACGGCACCTACGACTACAGCGCCGGGCTCGGGATCAGCGCCGAGTACCAGAGCATGGAACACCCGGCCGCCGATTTCGCCAAGCAGCTCATGCAGGTTTCGGCCGCGGGCACCGGCGTCCGGCTTTCGGACGGCTCGACGAACAAGCTGCCCGTGGGCGACGCGATCCTCCCGGCCTGGCGCGAACATCTGCGCTTGGTGCGGCGCTCGCTGGAGCGCGGCTTCTACCAGGGCTGGGATCTGCATCCGCACCAGCTGCCCACCCGATTCGCCGCCACGTACGCGTTCTTCCGCGAAGGTTTCCCGGCCGCGCTGGGCCGCCTGCGTGACTATGCCGACCAGACCGGGCGCGGCGTGCTGGACGAACCGGCGACCGCGCAGGCGCTGGCGAGCTTCTTGTTGCGGGGACTGGATTGCGGAGCCGTGGACGCGGGGGAGCTTTCGTTCTCCCGGGCGGAGCTGGACGGCTACGCGCGAAGGACCGCGTGATACTCGGCGAGAATCTCGTCCAGTGAGCCGCGGGCGCGGATCCGGCCTTCCTCCATCCAGAGGGCGGTGGTGCACAGTTCGCGCAGCAGCTCGTCGGAATGCGAGGCGAACACCAGCACACCCGAACGACGGGCGAGGTCGACGAGCCGCTCGCGTGCCTTGGTGAGGAACGCGGCGTCGATCGCGCCGAGACCCTCGTCGAGAATGAGGATCTCGGGATCGATGGTGGTCACCACGCCGAGCGCGAGCCGCACCCGCATGCCGGCGGAGTAGGTGCGCAGCGGTAGGTGCAAGTAGTCGCCCAGCTCGGTGAACTCGGCGATGTCGTCCACCCGCTTCTCCATTTTCCTGCGGCTCATGCCGAGGAACAGGCCGCGGATCAGGATGTTCTCGTGGCCCGAGACCTCGGGATCCAGCCCCACCCCGAGGTCGAACACCGGCGCGATCCGCCCGACGACGCGCGCGCTGCCCCTGGTCGGCTCGTAGATTCCGGACAGCAGCCGCAGGAGAGTGGACTTCCCGGCGCCGTTGTGCCCGACCAGGCCGACGCGATCGCCCTCGCCCAGTGACAGGGAGATGTCCCGCAGGGCCTCGATGATCGGGACTTTCGCGCCGGTGCCGATCTTGCCGCCGACCTTGCCGAGCACCTGTTTCTTGAGCGACCGGGTCTTGGCGTCGAAGATCGGGAAATCGACGTAGGCGTCCTGTACTTCGATGCTCACCACGGGTCGTCCTCCTCGCGCTCGCCAGATGCGAACGGAAGTTATCATTCGCGTTTGTGGTAACGTCCGCCCGGTGAGTCAGTCATCCGTCGATCAGGGCTTCCGGCCACCGCAGCAAGCCCGCAGCCGGGAGTCGCTCCAGAAGGTGCTGGCCGCCGCCGAGCACGTCTTGGAGCGCCAAGGCTTCGAGGAGCTCACCGTCGCGGCGGTCGCCGAGCAGGCGGGGATGTCGGTCGGCGCGATCTATCGCCGATTTTCCGGTAAGAGCCAGCTGCTGTACGCCGTGAAAGACCAACTGCTCGGACAGCTGGAATCCGGTGTCGGCGAAGCACTCGGCTCCGCGGAGCCCGGGCTGCGCGGGGTCGTCGGCGCGTTCACCCGTGCTCTGGCAGGGACGTTCGCCCGCCACGACCGGATCTTCTCCGAGTTGCTCGACAACCAGCGGGCCGAGGGGCGAGATCGTGGCCTCCAAGCGCTGGCAACGATCCAGCGCGGTTTCGTGGAGGCGGCTCGGCCTTGTCTCGAGGAGGTCCGCCGGGTGGACGGGGAGCGGGCGATCCGGATGATGAGCCGGACCATCATCGGATCCTGTGTGCACCGGGCCGCCAGTGGGCGGTTCTGGTCCGATGGGCTGAGCTGGGATGTTTGGGCGAGTGAGACGACCGAGATGGCTTTGGCTTATCTGGAGTCGGCTTAGGCGGGATTCGGGTAGGCCGTCCGGTGGTGGGGCTTCCCGGCGACGGAGGTTTTCGTCGCCGAAGTAAGTCCTGAGGATCTCGGCTCGGTTTCCTGTCCTGTGCCGGGCATGCCGAGGGGCCCGTCGCCTGGGTGGCTGGCGGGCTCCTCGGGGTTCAGCGGTGGTGCAGGGTGTTGCGCCGCGGTTGTCGGAGTGGGTCTCGGTATTGGGGTGGGATGAACTCCGGTAACCCATCGGCCGCCATGTGTACTTCCCAATCACCGTGGTGGATCAACCGGTGGTGGAAGCCGCAGAGCAACACGAGATTCCGAAGATCGGTCGGTCCGCCGTCTGCCCAGTGCTCGATATGGTGAGCGTGGCAGTTCTTGGGTTTCCGATGGCAGCCGGGGAAGGCGCAGCCGCCGTCGCGGATGTTGAGCGCCCGGCGTTGGCCTGGGGTGACGAATCTTCGGAGGCGTCCCATGTCCAGGGGTTCGCCCGAGGTGCCCATCACGACCGGCAGCATGAGGCAGTCGCAGGCGGCGAGTCGGGCTTCGCGGGCGGTCATCGACCCGACAAAGTCCAGGCAGGCGGTGCCGAGACCGGACTTCAACTCCTCAAGTCCGATGGTGACATTCACCAAGGTCCGGTAGCCACTAGTGCCGGGCTGATCGGGGCAGGCGATGGCCAGGTCGAGGAGTTCGGCCCAGGCGTCGCCCATGCGTTCGCACTTCATCCGCAGATCCGCTTGGCCGAATTCGTCGACGGGGCGGGGCTGGGCGTGCGCCTCCAACGCGGCGGCGGTGCGGGCGCCGGTCTCGTCGTCGAGGAGGCCGGTGAGTTTCCAGAAGCCGTCTTTGCGGCGTTCCAGGGTGATTTCGCGACGTGGTTCCTTGGGCTCTGGGTCCTTCGGCTCGTTGCCGTCGGGGTTGAGCCAACCCATTAGTTTCGTCTCGGCCTTGGAGAATTGTCGGGGTCCGGCGTTTGGGGCGAGGTCCGCGAGGATCTTCTCCGCGACCGCCCGATCCTCAGCGGAGGTGTCGGCAGGGAGGTTCTTCAAGATCTCCAGGATCTGATCGATCCGCTCATCCCCGACCAGTCCCTGAGCGGCGACCGCAGCGGTCGCCGGAGCCACGGGCGGAACCTCCGTGCCATCCAAGGCCCGGGTGGGGTTCAGGGGGATCGCCCGTTTCACCACCGCGCCCGCTTCGCCGCGCGACAACCCCGCCATCTCCGCGAACCAGCTCGCCGTACTTCCATGCCCGTATAAGTCTTTGACGCCCCGATTCTCGATCTCCGCCAGAAACTGCCCCAACCCGGCAGTGGCCATGCGAATCACCTGCAAGAACTGCTGCACGCCATGCGCAAGCTCCAGCTTGCCGGCGCGCCACAGCTCCTGCGGCAGTTCGGGAAGGAAGGTCTCGGACACCCCTCAATAATACCGCAAATCCGTCGAACGCGTGTTCGTAATTTTAGGCAACAAGCCAAACTGTGCGAACAACACGGAAGGGTGAAACAGTCGTCAACGCCGAATCACTCTAAGCGCTTCGCATTTAGTCGACTAAATGCGAAGCGCGCGCTGCAATTAGTCGACTAAATGCGGAACTCAAGCGAGAGGCTTTGCGTAGCGCAGGCAGGGCACCGAAACCAAGCCATCCGGTCCGGCGACCCGATTGTCGAACTCGCCCTCATCAACCCACCCGCACCGTTCGTAAAACCGCCGGGCCCGCGCATTCCCCGGCGCCACCGCGAGCCAAGCGCGCCCATGTCCGCCCGCGCGCACCAGCCGTTCCGCTTCAGCGAGCAGCGCCCCGGTCACCCCGCTCCCGCGATGGTCCGACGAAACATAAACCTGTTCGACTTCATCCCCGACGACCATCACGAAACCCGCCACCTCGCCGTCCAGTACGGCGACGGTCGTATCGCCGACCCGCTCCGCCGCCCGGGTCCAGAACGACTCGCGGGTGCGGATCCGGACGAGTGCGTCGGGCACGTTGCCGAGGTGACCGTCCTGCCAGCCCTGGTACCAGATCTTCGCGACGGCGTCAGCGTCCGCGGATGTAGCCGGTCGAAGCGTCATGCGTGAAGTCTAGGAAACCAGCGCGCCGATCCGCCGCTCCACTTCGTCCGCGCTCGCGTTCCCGGCGACCAGCGTCACGATCCGTTCCCCGGGAAGGTCGGCCAGTAGCGTCGGATAGCCCGTGACGCCGAGTTCCCGCGCGCGCCGGAAGTCGTCCGCGGCGGAAACCCGGTCCAGTGCGGCCTCGACTGCGTCGCCGTCCAGGCCCGCGCGCTGCGCGACCACGCGATAGGTCGAGACCTCGGAAAGGCTCAGTCCGTCGAGGTAGAAGGCTTCCTGTAGCAGTGCCGCGAGTCGCACCGCGCGGTCCGGCGCGACCTCGCGCAGAGCCGCCATCCCGCAGGCGGCGGCCTCGGAGTCCATGACGAACTCGCCGTCCGCGATCAGCCGTTCGTAGCTTTCCCCGAACGGCGCGCCGGTGCGGCGGGTGATCTCGGCGTTGGCTCCCTGGACGTAGCCGAACTGCCGGATCGGCACCCGGCGCCCACCGAGGAACAGGCCGCCGGAAACCACTTCGACCGGCAGGTCCGGATGCCGGTGCGCGACGTCGGCCATGGTGCGGGCGAACCCGTAAGACCAGCCGCAGTACGCGTCGAAGACATAGATGAGCTTCATGTCGAGACTCAACGGTATCTGACTAGTCAGGTATTCCTAGCGGAGCTTGGGGAGTGCGTCACGTGCCGAGTGGCTCAGCGTCCGCAGGTCCTGGGCGAACCGTTCGCGGTGGTCCGCGGGCAACGGGTCGAGGAAGAGCCGCTGGATGTTCTCGACGTGCACCCGCGCGGCCCGCACCGTCGTCTCTTCGCCTTGCGCGGTCAGCCGCACGAGCTGGACACGGCGGTCCTCGGGATCGGAAGAACGCACGACCAGGCCCAGCGTGGTCATCCGGTCGACCAGCCGCGTCGCGCCGCCGGTGGTCAGCACCTGCTCCTGTGCGATCGCGCGCATGCTCATGCCGGCGTCGCCGGCCCTGCCGACGATGAGGAGGACCTCAAACATCAGGTGCGAGATCCCGCATTCGGCTTCCAGCGCGCGGCCGAGCAGGTATTCGAGCCGGTTCGCCGCGCCCATCATCCGGCCGAAGGCGAGCACACGCGGGTCGTAGGCGGCTTCTTTCGCCGTGGTGATGCCCATTTCAGCTCCCTGCCGACAAGGCCAAATAGACGTCGAGCTGTTCGGTGAACTCGGTCAGATCGGTGCCGAGCAGTTCGCTCGCGCGCCCGATCCGGTACCGCAGCGTATTGACGTGGACGTGCAGTTCCCGCGCGGCTCGCGTCGGCGAGCCGGAGCATTCGAGGAAGACGCGCAGGGTGTGCACCAGATCGGTGCCCTGTTCGGCGTCGTAGGTCAGCAACGGCCCCAGCACCCGCCGCCGCAACGCCGTCCGCAGATCGTCGGGGGTACCTGCCAGCAGCAGCCGGTGCATGCCGATCTCGCCGCCGGGGACGACCTCGATCGTCCCTGGCCGTTCCGCCGCCACGGCCAGCGCGTAGCGCGCGACCTCCTTCGCGCCCCGCAGTACCGAGACCGGGGAACGGTCGCTGATCCCGATCAGCACCCGGCGGCACGGCAGCAACGAGTCCACTGTGGACAGTGCGGCGGTCACGGTGGCGGGCCACTCTTCCGGCCACTCGCCGTCGTCTTCGGCCACCGCCCAGGTGGTCTCGCCTGCGGGACCGACCAGCGCACCCGGGGGCAGGAGTTCCGTCAGGATGCCGCGTGCCGCTTCGGATCCTTCAGTGCGCGCGACGACGAACCGCAGATCGCCGCGCAGCCCGGTCGCGGTCAGCGCCGCGTGCGGATCGCTTCCCTCGTCGAGCGCGGCGAGCAACGGTTCGACCACCCGGTCGGTGACCGCGCGGACCTCGTCAGCCCGCGTGCGCGCGAGCCCGATCAGCCCGGCGAGTTCCTCGGCGATCTCCGCCTGTGCCGCGGTCAGGGCGCCGCCGATCGCGAGCAGCCACGGCACCGCGTGCCTGCCCCCGACGGGGCGGACCGAGACGTCGTCCGCCTCCAGGGAACGTCCGCCCGCGGCGACGAACCGCCGTACGAGTTCCGACGCCGTGCCGGCGGGTTCCACCCAGCAGGGGAGACCGATCTCGGCGCGCGCCCGCTCCAGCAGCGTCTCCACCGACGCGTCTTCCGTCGCCGCTGAAAGCAAACGTTTGCGGGCGCCTTCCGCGGCCGCCGCCAACGCCAGCACCACGCGTTCGGTGACGACCGAGAACGACAGATCCGCCGGCACTTCCAGCAACGGGATCCCGTGCCGGGTACAGGCTTCGACGAGATCCTCGGGAATGCCGTCGGAATCCGCACCGGACGCCGCGAGCGCCGCGGCCCCGGCCTTCGCCAGCGCGGCGACGAAGGCCTCGGAATCGCCCGGCCCGCGCCACCACAGCAACCCGCTCAGGACGAATTCGCCCGCCGACACGTACCGCCCTGGATCGGGCAGCTCCGTGACGTAGATCCGGGACACCGGACGGTCGAGCAGAGCCGTCCCGGCGCGCACGCGCAAGCGCAACCCGGGCAGCGCCAGCAGAGTTTTCACGGTCGTCATCAGGTTTGTAGGAAAGCACAAAACGACCGGCGTGTGCAGGGGAGATTTCATGCTTCGGCACCGTTGCCGCCATACGGGCGCAGGGCGTCTACTGAGTCAGCCGTCACAGATCGCCGCCGAACCGAGGAGCCCGAGAGTGGATTTCCTGCGCCCCAGCTCGCTGACCGAGGCGCTCGCCGTCAAGGCCGAGCGACCCGACGCGGTGCCCATCGCGGGTGGTACGGACGTCATGGTGGAGCTCAACTTCGACCACCGCCGCCCCGGCGCGCTGCTCGACCTCAACCGCGTCACCGAACTCGCCGAGTGGACCGAGGCCGACGGCAAGATCCGCCTCGGCGCCTCGGTGCCCTACGTCCGGGTGATCGCTGAGCTGGGTGAAGTTCTGCCCGCGCTGGCGATGGCTTCCCGCACCGTCGGCTCGCCCCAGATCCGCAACCGGGGCACCGTCGGCGGCAACCTCGGTGCCGCCTCGCCCGCCGGTGACACGCATCCCGTGCTGCTCGTGCTCGGCGCCGAGGTCGAGGCCGCGTCGGTACGCGGGACCCGGCTGATCCCGGCCGAGGAGTTCTACCTCGGCGTCAAGCGCAACGCCCTCGAACCCGACGAGCTGATCACCGCGGTGCACCTGCCCGCCGAGGTCGGCCCGCAGCAGTTCGCGAAGGTCGGCACGCGCAACGCGATGGTCATCGCGGTCTGCTCGTTCGCGCTGGCCTTGCACCTGGACACGCGCGAGATCCGCGCGGCGGTCGGCTCGGCGGCGCCGACCCCGCGCCGCGCGACGGTGGCGGAGGAATTCCTCGGTGCCGAACTTCCCTGGTCCACCAAGGCTTCGATCACGGATTCCGTCAAACGCCGGTTCGGCGAGCTGGTGTCGGAGGCGGCGTCGCCGATCGACGACGTCCGCGGCAGCGCCGATTACCGCAAACACGCGTTGTCCGTCCTGGCGCGGCGGACGCTGACCTGGGCGTGGAACGACTTCCAGAAGGGTGAACGCGAGTGCGCGTGAACGTGACGATCAACGGCGAGTCCCGCCAGGCCGACGACGTCTGGGAGGGCGAGAGCCTGCTGTACGTGCTCCGCGAGCGGCTCGGCCTCCCCGGCTCCAAGAACGCCTGTGAGCAGGGCGAGTGCGGCTCCTGCACGGTCTACCTCGACGACGTCCCGGTGTGTTCGTGCCTGGTCGCGGCCGGTCAGGTCGAGGGCCGCGAGGTCCGCACGGTCGAAGGGCTCGCCGACGGTGACGAGCTGGACCGCGTGCAGCAGTCCTTTGTGGACGCGGGCGCCGTCCAATGCGGCTTCTGCACCCCCGGCCTCGTGGTGGCCGCGCACGATCTGCTCAACCGGGTCGAAAACCCCGCCGACGAGGAGATTCGCGAGGCGCTGGCGGGGAACCTCTGCCGGTGTACCGGATACGAGAAGATCCTCGACGCCGTCCGGTTGGCCGCGACCAGGGGAGAGACCACGTGAAGACCGTCATCGAGAACGCCGCGATCGCCACCGTCGACGGAGCGGGCACCGAGCACGCTTCGGGCCACGTCGTCATCGAGAACGACCGCATCGCGGCGGTCGGCGCGGGCAAGGCGCCCGACGGCGAGTACGACGAACGCGTCGACGGCTCCGGCTGCCTGGTCACGCCCGGCCTGATCAACACCCACCACCACCTCTACCAATGGGCCACGCGCGGTCTCGCCGCCGACCACACGCTCTTCGAATGGCTGGTCGCCCTGTACCCGGTGTGGGGCAGGCTCGACGCCGAGATCACGCACGCGGCCGCCACGGCCGGGCTGACCCGGCTCGCGACCACCGGCTGCACCACGGTCGCCGACCACCACTACGTCTTCCCACGTGACGGCGGCGACCAGGTGGAAGCCCTCGCCGCCGCCAGGATCCGCGTCGGCGTGCGGTTGCACGTCGTACGCGGCTCGATGGACCGCGGCGAGTCCCAGGGCGGGCTCCCGCCGGACAACCTCGTCGAGGAGACCGAGGCCGCGCTGCTCGGCACCGAAGCCGCGATCGACCGCTTCCACGACGACTCCGCCGGCGCGCATCTGCAGATCGCGGCCGGCCCGTGCTCGCCGTTCTCGGTGAGCGAGCGGCTGATGACCGGCGCGGCGGAATTGGCGCGCCGCAAGGGGGTCCGGCTCCACACGCATCTCGCCGAAACGGTCGACGAGGAGAAGCAGTGCCTCGCCGAAGTCGGCTGCACCCCGGCGGAATACGCCGACAAACTCGGCTGGCTCGCGGACGACGTCTGGCTCGCGCACTCGATCCACCTCGCCCCGGAGGCGATCCGGCGGATGGGCGCCACCGGCACCGGCGCGGCGCACTGCCCGACGTCCAACGGACGGATCGGCGCCGGCATCGCCCCGGTCCGGCAGTTGCTCGACGCCGGGGTGCCGGTCGGCGTCGGCGCCGACGGCGCTGCGTCCAACGAATCCGGTGGCCTCGGCGAGGAACTGCACCAGGCGCTGTTGCAGGCGCGGCAGCGTGGCGGACCGCGCGGACTGACCACGCGGGAAGCGCTGTGGATGGGCACGATGGGCGGCGCCCGCTGCCTCGGCAGGCAGAAGGACCTGGGTTCGATCGAGGCCGGCAAGCTCGCCGATCTCGCGGTCTGGAACCTGAACGGCCTGAACTACGCCGGGATCACCGACCCGGTCGCCGCTCTGGTGCTCGGCACGACCCCGCCGGTCGAGCGGCTGTACGTCGGCGGCGCGACCGTCGTCGAGGGCGGAACCCTGCGCGAGGAATCCGAAGACGAGATCGCCCGTGAGCTGGCCGTGGCCAGTGCCCGGCTGAGGGAGACGGTATGACCACCACTGAAGTCTCCAAGCAGACCACCGAGAACGGCGTGGGGTCGAGCCCGCGCCGGCCCGACGGCACGGTCAAGGTCCGCGGTGAGTTCGCCTACTCCTCGGATCTGTGGCACGAGGACATGCTGTGGGGCGCGACGCTGCGCAGCCCGCATCCGTACGCGCGGATCACCGGTGTCGACATCACCGAAGCCCTTGCGGTGCAAGGGGTGTACGCGGTGCTGACGCACGAAGACGTGCCCGGCGTGAACAAGTACGGGCTGGAGCACGCGGATCAGCCAGTGCTCGCCGTCGACGTCGTGCGCTACCAGGGGGAGCCCGTCGCGCTCGTCGCCGCGGACCACCCCGAGACCGCGCGCCGCGCGATGAAACGGATCAAGGTCTCCTACGAGGTCCTCGAACCGGTGACGGATTCCGAGAAGGCCGCAGCCGGTGAGGGCGCCGAGCTGCACCCCGGCGGAAACGTCGTGCGCTACGCCAAGATCCGCCACGGTGACCAGTCGGTGAAGGCCGATGTCGTGGTGTCCGGCGTCTACGAGGTCGGCATGCAGGACCAGGCCTTCCTCGGGCCGGAGTCGGGTATGGCGATCCCGGACACCGAAGGCGGAGTCGACCTGTACGTCGCCACGCAGTGGCTCCACGTCGACCAGCAGCAGATCGTCGCCGCGCTGGGCCTGCCCAAGGACAAGGTCCGGCTGACGCTCGGCGGGGTCGGCGGCGCGTTCGGCGGCCGTGAGGACCTGTCGATCCAGGTCCACGCGTGCTTGCTGGCGCTGCACACCGGCAAGCCGGTCAAGATGGTCTACAACCGCGAGGAATCCTTCTACGGTCACGTGCACCGCCATCCGGCGAAGATGTACTACGAGCACGGCGCGGACAAGGACGGCCGGCTCGTCTACGTGAAGGCGAAGCTGTACCTGGACGGTGGCGCGTACGCGTCGTCCACCGGCGCGGTGGTGGCGAACGCGGCCACGCTCGGCGTCGGCCCGTACAATGTGGACAGTGCTTCGGTCGACTGCTGGGGCGTGTACACCAATAATCCGCCGTGCGGTGCGATGCGTGGTTTCGGCGCGGTGCAGGCGGGCTTCGCGTACGAGTCCCAAATGGACAAGCTCGCCGAGGCGTGCGGCATCGACCCGGTGGACATCCGGATCCGCAACGCGATGGCCGAAGGCAGTGTCATGCCCACCGGCCAGATCGTCGACTCGGCCGCCCCGGTCGCCGAACTGCTGGAACGCCTGCGGGCCAAGCCGTTGCCCGTCGCGCACGAGGAGCTCGACCTGCGCCGGATGCCCGGCGGCGTCTCCAACACCACGCACGGCGAGGGCGTCGTCCGCGGTGTGGGGTACGCGGTCGGCATCAAGAACATCTGTTTCTCCGAGGGGTTCGACGACTACTCGACGGCCCGCGTGCGGCTGCAACTCGTCGGCGGCGAACCCGCGGCGACCGTGCACACCGCGGCCTGCGAGGTCGGCCAGGGGCTCGTCACGATCATGCAGCAGATCGTGCGGACCGAACTCGGCATCGAGCAGGTGACGATCCTGCCGATGGACACCAACATCGGCAACGGCGGGTCGACGTCGGCCTCCCGGCAGAGCTACGTCACCGGCGGCGCCGTGCAGGCCGCGTGCGTCGCGGTGCGCTCCGGGCTGCACAAGCACCTGGCGGGCAAGCTCGCCGCGGACGGGAAGCTGAACGTCGTCGGAGGCAAGGTCGTCTCGGCTGACGGCAGCGTGCTCGCGGACCTCGCCGACGTCCTCGGCGACGAGGTCTTCGACGAGACCGTGGAATGGCGGCACCGGCCGACGGTGCCCATCGATCCCGAGACCGGGCAAGGGAACGCGCACGTCCAGTACGGTTTCGCGGCGCACCGCGCGGTCGTGGACGTCGACACCGAACTCGGCCTGATCAAGGTCGTCGCGCTCGACTGCGCGCAGGACGTCGGCAAGGCGCTGAACCCGCAGGCGGTGCTCGGCCAGATCCAGGGCGGCTCCGCGCAGGGGCTCGGGCTCGCGGTGATGGAGGAGATCCAGACCGACGGCGGGAAGATCCGCAACCCGTCGTTCACCGACTACCTGATCCCGACCGTGCTGGACATGCCGCCGATGGACATCGACGTCCTCGAACGGCCCGACCCCAACGCCCCGTATGGTCTGCGCGGGGTCGGCGAGCCGCCGACGATCTCGTCCACCCCGGCGATCGTCGCGGCCATCCGCGCGGCCACCGGGCTCGCGCTGCCCCGCGTCCCGGTGCGGCCCGAACACCTCACCGGCACCTGAGAATCCGTACTTTTCCGAGCTAGGAGCACATCCGTGGGTACCCGTTTGTCCATTTCGGAGTCCGACGAGCAGAAATGGCTCGCCGAAGCCGTCCAGTTGGCCACCGCGAACGTCGAAAACGGCGGCGGCCCGTTCGGCGCGATGATCGTCCGCGACGGTTCGGTGCTGGCCACCGGGACCAACCAGGTGACCCCGACGCTGGACCCGACGGCGCACGCCGAGGTGGTCGCGATCCGCGCGGCCTGCCAGGCGATCGGCGACTACAAGCTCGACGGCTGCGTCCTCGTGACCTCCTGCGAGCCTTGCCCGCTCTGCCTTTCCGCCGCGCTCTGGGCGCGTGTCGGCAAGGTCGTCTACGCCGCGGACCGCCACGACGCGGCCGAGGCGGGTTTCGACGACCGCGAGTTCTACGACCTCTTTTCCCGCCCGCGCGAGACCTGGTCACTACCCGTCGGCCAACTGTCCCTTCCGGACTCCTTCGCGCCTTTCCAGGCCTGGCTGTCGAAACCCGACAAGAAGGCTTACTGAGCGAATCTTCCCGCCCCACAACGTTGTGGAGTAGGCATGACCCAATTAGGTACAGAGCGTCCCCACCTGCCCTCGTCCGAGCCGAGGCGGCTGTCCGGGCTCGACCGCTGGTTCAAGATCTCCCACCGCGGCAGCACGATCGGCCGCGAGGTGCGCGGCGGGATCACCACGTTCGTCGCGATGTGTTACATCGTGTTGCTCAACCCGCTCATCCTCGGTGCGTCGGCCGACATCACCGGCGCCAAGCTGACCACCGAGGCGATCACCACCGCGACCGCGCTGGCGGCCGGCGTCACCACGATCCTGATGGGCCTGGTCGGCAACGCGCCGCTGGCCCTCGCGGCCGGCCTGGGCGTGAACGGTGTCGTCGCCTTCCAGATGGCGCCCGCGATGACGTGGGCGCAGGCCTTCGGGCTCGTGGTCCTCGAAGGCTTCTGCATCGTGCTGATGGCGGTTTCCGGTGTCCGGGAACGGATCATCAACGCGATCCCGATGGCGCTCAAGGTCGCGATCACCGTCGGCATCGGGCTCTACATCGCGCTGGTCGGCCTGGTCAGCGCCGGATTCGTGACCAGGACACCGGATTCGGCGCAGTCGACGGTGCCGGTGCGGATGGGGATCGCCGGCCACCTCGAAGGCTGGCCGATCGCGATCTTCTGTCTCGGGCTGCTGTTGATGATCGTGCTGGTGAGCCGCGGGGTTCCGGGCGCGGTGCTGATCAGCATCGCGGTCGCGACCGGTCTCGCCGTGCTGGTCAACAGCGTGTTCCACGTCGAAGGCTGGGGACTGGTCGAACCCAAGGTGCCCGACCAGGTCGTCGCGCATCCCGATTTCAGCCTGCTGGGCGACATCGATCTCTTCGGCGGGTTCGGCTCGGCGGGCGCGGTGACCGCGGCGGTCTTCCTGTTCACGCTGGTGCTTTCCGGCTTCTTCGACGCGATGGGCACGATCACGTCGGTCTCGGAGGAGGCCGGCCTGGTCAAGAACGGCAAGGTCGAGGGGATGGGCCGGATCCTGCTGGTCGACGGCGCGGGCGCGCTGGCGGGCGGCGTCACCGGATCGGCGCCGAACACCGTGTTCCTCGAATCGGCGGCAGGCGTCGGCGAAGGCGCGCGGACCGGGCTGGCGAGCATCGTCACCGGCGGGTTGTTCACCGCGACACTGTTCCTGACGCCGATCGCGGCCATCGTCCCGGCACAGGCCGCGGCGCCCGCGCTGGTGGTCATCGGCGGGATGATGATGGCGCAGTGCGCGCGGATCCCTTGGCGGGATCTGGATTTCGCGATCCCGGTGTTCCTGACCATCGCGCTGATCCCGTTCACCTACTCGATCACCAACGGGATCGGCGCCGGGCTGGTCGCCTACGTGCTGATCAAGATCTGCAAGGGCAAGATCCGCGAGATCGGCTGGATCCTCGGGATCCTGGCCGCGGTGTTCGGGGTGTACTTCGGGATCGAAGGGATCATGTCGTGGTTCTGATGTTCCTCAACGGCGGTGGGATGCGCGGCGGACCGCTGCACGAACAGTTGCAGGGCGCGCCGCTGTGCTGCGTGGCCCGCTCGGCGCCCAAGTATCACTATTTCTCCGTGGGAGACCGGTTCCCGGCGATGCACGAGGGCGGTTCCGCGTCCGTCGTGGGCGAGGTCTACGACCTGCCGCTCACGGTGCTGCGGGATCACCTCGTCCCCGCGGAACCGCCGGAGCTGGAACTGGGCGTCATCGAACTGGAGGACGGCGCGGCCTGTCTCGCCACCGTCCTGCGTTCGTCCTATGTGGACTCGCCGGAGCTGACGGACATCTCCGCGGTGGGGGACTGGCGGGCGTATCTGGCGTCCCGCTAAAGGTTCTGTGAAGGCCTCCCCGCGGGGAGGCCTTCACGGAACGTCAGAGCACGAAGACGAGATCGCTCACCGCGGAGTGGAACATCTCGGGCGAGCCCGCGTAGAAGGCCCGCCAGGCGCCGGGCTTGCGGTGCTCGGCCGAAGCCGCGAAGGCCCAGGTGGTCCCGTTCCAGGTGGCGGTGACCGTCGCCGCCGTGGTCCAGCGGTAGGTGCTGAACGAGAAGTACTGGAGCTCGACCGGGATCGGGTTCGCGGTGTACCGGCCGGGGAACTCGATCGTGCCGGAGCCGGTCACGGCCTTGGCCGCGTCCCGCCCCGCCGCGAACGACGTGATCTTCGCCGGGTGGAGCACGACGATCTTCGCGGTGTCGGCGCCCGAGTTCGCGATCGACGGGTCGGTGGAGAAGAAGTCGGCGCGGTAGTTGCCGGTGCGGATCGGGGTCAGCGTGGCGCTGTAGGCACCGGTGGCGTCGGTGACCGGCTTGGCCTGCGCCTCACCGCAGAAGCCGTTGAAACAGAACGAGATGCCCACCTCGGCGCCCGCGATCGGGGTGGCGTCGGCCTTGGTGAGCTTCCCGGAAATCGTGACGGTCTTCCCGGCGTCGATCTGCGTGGTGCTGGTGGTCGCGGTCAGGGTGGACGGCTGCACCTCGGCGGCGGTCGCGGGCATCGCGCCCGCGGTGAGCAGTGCGGCCACGGCGATGGTGCCGAGCACGAGCTTCCTGATGATCATGGGCTCCCCAAACGGATTCCGGTGTTGGCGACGGCTAGGTCGGCCGGAAGCCGCCGTCCGTTGCGGGGAAATCCCTGTGTTCAGAAGCCCGCCGTCGGTGCTTCACGCATCGCGGAGCAGCGTTCGCGCGAAGGCCACGGACGACGCCCCCGCCACCTCGAGCGCTTCGGTGTCACGCAGTGAACGGCTCAGCACGAACGCCCCTTCGAGGCTGTTCACCAAAGCGATCGTGAGCCGCCGCGCGGACTCGGGTCCGAGGCCGTACTTGCCCAGTTTCTCGGCCCCGGTCTCGATCCACGCCGTGAACACGTCGGCCGTGGCGATCCGCAGCTTCTCGTTGGTGCTGGCGACCTCCAGCGCGACCGTCGCGATGGGGCACGCGTCGGCGTAGTCGGTCGCCTTCAGCGTCTCGGCGGCGCTGGCGAAGCAGGCCTCGATACCGTGGATCAGGTCCGGCTCGTCGGCGAAGAAGATCTCGAACAGCGCGAGGTACATCATCCCCGAGGTGCGGATGACCTCCTCGCCGAGCTGTTCCTTGCCGCCGGGGAAGAAGTGGTACAGCGAGCCGAAGGGCGCGTTCGCCGCCTCGACGATCTGCTTCACCCCGGTGCCGGTGTACCCGTTGCGCCGGAGCAGCTCGGCGCCGGCGTTGACGATGCGTTCCCGCGTTCCAGTCACGCCCTCCATGATAGAGCGTTCTATCAAGTTGCGGTGGCCCCTTCGACCTTGGTTCACCTTCCGGCGCTACCTGCGGTCGATGTTCGCGTGGTGTGCCCGGCCCTAGCGTCTGGAGCCGTTGGGAATCCAAGGAAGAAGGGGGAAGAACATGAAGCGGCTCTTGGCCGTCGGGTTGCTCCCGGTGATCGTGGGCGGGTTGCTCGCCGGGGCCGGCCCGGCTTCGGCGGGCGTCCCCGCGCACTACGCCGAGCAGAAGCTGGATTGGCATCCCTGTGCGGCGGAGGAACTGGTCACGTTGCCGCCGGGCACCGATATCAGCGGGCTCGAATGCGCGACGTTCCGTACTCCTCGCGACTGGGATCGCGCGGGCGAGCGGCAGGACCTGACCATCGCGGTCAGCAGGCTGAAATCCACCGGGCCGTCGACGGCCTCGCTGCTCACCAACCCGGGTGGGCCGGGCGGTCCCGGGCGCTGGTTCCCGGTGACGTTCCGCGGGCAGGAGAAACTGCGCGAGCACCAGGACATCATCGGCATCGACGTGCGCGGGACCGGCAAGAGCACGAACGTGACCTGCCGGGGCGCGGCCGACCTCATCCGGCAGCTGGATCCGCGCGATCGTGACCCGCGCAATCTGAACCAGATCCTGGCCAACGCCGAGTACGTGGCCAAGTCCTGCCAGAGCGCCGGCGGCGAACTCGGACCGCTGATCACCACGTATCAGACGATCCGGGATTTCGATCTGCTCCGGACGCTGCTCGGCCGGGAGAAGATCAACTGGGTCGGCTACTCGGGCGGCACCTGGCTGGGGGCGCATTACGCCCAGCAGTTCCCGCAGCGGACCGGGCGTTTCGTGCTGGACTCCTCGACGGAGTTCACCACGGACTGGCAGAAGACGTTCGACCGGCAGCCGGTCGGTTTCGAACGGCGCTGGCGGCAGGACTTCCTGCCGTGGATGGCGCGGTACGACGCCAAGTACCACTTCGGCACCAACGGCGAAGAGGTCCGGCAGAGCTACGAGCGGGTCCGCTACGCCTTGTCCCGCAACCCGATGGACGGGAAGGGGCCGATGGAGTTCGACACCGCCATCGTCTACATGCTCTACAAGAAGGCGACCTTCCCGGCGCTGGCCGAACTGCTGGTCAAGGTCCGGGACGCGATGGAGAACCCGGGGGCGAAGGCCGAGGCCAAGGCCGCCGTCGAGGCCGCGGGTGACCATCCCGACGCGCAGGACGCCACGTTCTGGAACACCCTCTGCGGGGAAGGACGGTTCATCGGCACACGCGAGTCGCTGATCCGCGCTTCGCAGCGGAACCTGGACCGCGGCCTGCTCCTGATGGGTGGCGGCACGCTGAGCGCCTCGGTCTGCCTGTTCTGGGACAAGGAACCGCGTCCGCTGCCGAAGCTGGACGGCAAGGGCGTCCCGCCGGTGCTGATCGTGCACTCCGAGCACGATCCGGCCACGGCGATCGAGGGCGCTCGAAAGGCTCACGCGGGGTTCGCGAACTCGCGCATGCTGACCGTGACCGGCGAGGGCGACCACGGGCTCTACGCGGACGGGAACCCCAAGGTGGACGAGATCGTGGACGCCTACCTGGTCGACGGGGTCGTCCCCGCCGACCAGAGCGTCCCCGGTATGCCGCTGCCGGTGCCCTAGAAGGCGGCGAGGGTGTGCCAGGCGAGACCGGCGTCCTCGGCGTCGTCTCGGAGGACGACACCCTCGATCAGGCCGTACGGGCGGTCGGCGGCGTAGAAGACCTCGTTGTCGTTCTTCAGCCCGAACGGTGACAGATCCACCAGGAAGTGGTGCTTGTTCGGCAGCGAGAGCCGGACTTCGGCGACCTCTTCGCGTTCCTTGAGCACAGCCTCTCCCATGGCGTACAGCGTCTGCTGCAGGGAGAGGCTGTGCTTGTCCGCGAAGGTCTCCAGCAGGATCCGCCGGACCTCCGCGTGGCTCGTGGCCCAGTCGATGCCGTCGCCCTGGTAGCGCCAGCGAGCGGTCACGGCGGTGGCGAGGATCCGGTCGTTCGTCTCGGCCAGCGTCGTGTACTCGTCGCGGGGGAAGCCGTGGAACTCCGAACCGGTCGACTTGAGCACCACGAGATCGTCCAAACCGGACACCACCCAGGCCTGATCACCCTGCACGGTCACGGCGGTCGTCCGCTTTTCGCTGCCCGCCTGGGAGAACGCGTGATCGTGGCCCGAGATGCGGTTCCAGCCGTGTTCGTCGATCAGGATCCGGGCGCCGGTGATGTGCTCGAACGAGCCCACGAAGTGGCGTCCGAGGCGCAGCGCGAAGTCCTCGATCTCGCCGACCGGGGCCTCCTTGGCGAAGGCGTAGACGGTGTTCTTCTGCGTGTCGGTCGCGACGACGTCGGCGTTGTCGCCGGTGAGGTGCGTCGCCGCGAGGTCGCCGCGAAGCGACGTCGAAACGGTGAGGTCCTTGAGGTGGTGGACGGTGCCTTCGCGCTGAACGGTGACGAGCCGGACTTCGGCCTTGCCGTACTGGTTGGGGCCCAGGGTGATGGCCACGGGCGATCAGCTCCCTCGATAGGTGGAATAGGCGAACGGGCTCAGCAGCAACGGCACGTGGTGGTGCTCGGTCCCGTCGGCGATGCGGAAGGTCAGGGTGACTTCGGGGAAGAAGGAGTCCGGACCGAGGTAGGCGCCGGTGTCGAAGACGAGCCGGTACACCCCGGGTTCGAGGGTGTCCGGGCCGAGGTCGCGGATCCGGCCGTCGGCGTCGGTCCGGCCTTCGGCGACGGGGCCGCCCGCGCCGGTTTCGAGCCGCACGCCGACGTCCGCGGCGGGCCGTCCCGCGGCGGTGTCGAGGATGTGCGTGGTCACGAGGCTCATGCCGTCACCGCCTTCTCCAGCCGCAGCGCGGCGATCTTGGCCAGCTCTTGACCGGCCACTTCGAGTTCCTTCTCGGGGTCGTTCGAAAGCCTCGAACGGAGGTTCTCCAGCAGTTCGGCGCCGCTCCGGCCGCTCGCGCAGACCAGGAAGACATGCCCGAACGTCGCTTCGTACTCGGCGTTGGCCGCGGCGAACTCGCGTGCCGCGTCACCGTCCACACCGGACTGTTCCGAGCGCGACCAGCCCGCTTCGGTGCTCTGCCCGCCGGCTTTCTCCCCGATCCGGGGATGGGCCGCCATGGCGCGACGGACTTCTTCGGGACGCAACGGGGTGAGCGCCTCGGACGCGGCGAGCAGCGCGGCGAGGTCGGCGTACGGGCGCCTGGCCAGCAGGGTTTCCACCCAGCGGGGGACGTCGAGGCAGGCGGTCAGCGCCGGCCGGACGTCCTGTGCGGGAGCCTGGTTGAACTCTCGAATGGTGAGCGGCACGGGAACTGACGGTACGGCGACGATTCCGTCGTCGTCAACATTTTGTTGAAACGACTCTTCAGTCTTGGTCGCGGTTGAGGTAGTTGTAGACCGTGAACCTCGTGACCCCCAGTGCCTCCGCGACGGTCGACACCGACTTGCGGAGGCCGAACGCGCCGCGTTCCTTGAGCAGCCGCACCGCGCGCTGCTTGGCGGCGCGGTCGAGGGTGTCGAGTTTCCCGCCGAGTTCGCGTTCGACGTCGCCGATGAGGCGGGCGAGGGCACTGTGCAGTTCGACGGCCGGCTCGCTCGTGTCGTCGCCGACCTGCCGGAGCTGGAGGGTCACGCGCGTGGCGCCGCCGGCCAGCGCCGCCCTGGCGATGGCGGGAAGCGCGTCGAGGAGGGTGTCGGCGTCGCCGCGGACGAGAGTGCCGAGCGGGCCGAAATCCGCGGACAGGCCCGCGCCTTCCGCGGTGTCGCGGGCTTTGACGGCGTGTTCGGGTGGCGGACCCTCGCCGTGGAACGGTTCGCTGGTGAACTCGGCTTCTAACTGCACGAAGCGAAGGTAGCGCCGCCAGGGCTCGTTGACGAGCAGGGTGGCCGGAGTTAATGTCGGAGTGCGAAACCTCGATTCCACTCAGTGGAAGTTGGAGGCTTTAGATGGACTTGGTGATCAAAGCCGCCCGAGCCGTGACGGCTGCCGGAGAAGTACCCGCGACCATCGGCGTCGACGGCGGCCGCATCGTCACGGTGGAACCCGCCGGAGCCGATCTGGACGGCGATCGGGTACTCGAACTCGGTGAGGACGTTGTCCTGCTGCCGGGGCTCGTCGATACCCACGTGCACGTCAACGATCCGGGCCGGACCGAATGGGAGGGGTTCGCCTCGGCGACCCGCGCGGCCGCGGCGGGCGGGGTCACCACGATCGTGGACATGCCGCTGAACAGCCTGCCGCCGACGGTCGACGTCGCGTCGCTGGAGGTGAAGCGCAAGACCGCCGAGGGGCGCGTGCACGTCGACGTCGGGTTCTGGGGCGGCGCGATCCCCGGCAACCTCGCGGATCTGCGCGGCCTGCACGAGGCAGGCGTCTTCGGGTTCAAGTCCTTCCTGCTGCATTCCGGCGTCGACGAGTTCCCGCCGCTGGACGCGCGCGGGCTCGAAGAGGCGATGACCGAACTGCGGACCTTCGACGGCATGATCATCGTGCACGCGGAGGACTCCGACGCGATCGATCACGCGCCCGACCCGCATGGCGAGAAGTACGAAGACTTCCTGCACTCGCGGCCACGCGGCGCGGAGAACGTGGCGATCGCGCAGGTCATCGAGCTGGCGAGGAAGACCGGCGTCCGCGCGCACATCCTGCATCTGTCCTCTTCGGACGCGCTGCCGATGGTCGAGAGCGCGCGGCGCGACGGCGTGCGGCTGACCGCCGAGACCTGCCCGCACTACCTGAGCTTCACCGCGGAGGAGATCGGCGACGGCGCCACGCAGTTCAAGTGCTGCCCGCCGATCCGCGAGGCCGGGAACCGCGAGCTGCTGTGGAAGGGCCTCGCGGACGGCGTCATCGACTGCGTGGTGACCGATCATTCGCCGTGCACCCCCGAGCTGAAACGCTTCGACAGCGGCGATTTCGGGCTCGCCTGGGGCGGGATCGCCGGTCTGCAACTGGGCCTGCCCGCCGTCTGGACCCAGGCACGGCAGCGCGGGTTCGCCCTCACCGACGTCGTCCGCTGGATGGCCGAACATCCGGCAGCGCAGGCGGGTATGCGCCGCAAGGGGCATCTCGCGACGGGCTACGACGCCGACTTCAGCGTGTTCGCGCCCGACGAGGCTTTCGTCGTCGACGTCGCGAAATTGAAGCACCGCAACCCGGTCAGCGCCTACCACGGACGGCCGCTGGCCGGTGTCGTCCGGAGCACGTGGTTGCGGGGCGAGGAGATCACCGGTGAAGACCCGGCAGGCGTTCTGCTGACCCGGGGTGATTGCTGAGATGGAGGATGCCGTGAACGACCGTCCTGAGTGGACAGCCCTGCCCGATCTGGCCTCGCGCAAGTTCGGCGGGACCGTGATGTGGGCGACGGACGAGTTGTTCGCCGAGAAGGAGAACCTGGTCAACCCCTGGGTGCCCGCGCATCAGACGGAGACCTTCGGCCCCAAGGGGCAGGTCTACGACGGCTGGGAGACCCGGCGGCATCGCGAACCCGGTGACGACCAGGCGGTGATCCGGCTCGGCCTGGCGGGCGCGATCACCGGTGTCGTCGTGGACACCGCGTTCTTCAAGGGCAACTACCCGCCGTTCGTCTCGGTCGAGGCGTGCGCTGTCGACGGCTATCCCAGCGCGGCCGAAGTGGCCGAAGCGGACTGGGACGTGCTGGTGAAACGCGGCGCGGCGGCGGGGCACACGGAGAACTTCTTCGAGGTCGGCGGGAGCAAGCGCTACACGCACGTCCGCCTGACCATGCATCCGGACGGCGGCGTGGCCAGGCTGCGCGTGCACGGCACGCCGATCCCGGACCCGCGCCTGCTCGACCTCGGCGCGCTCGACCTGGCCGCGCTGGAGAACGGCGCGGTGGTCACCGGATGCAGCAACATGTTCTATTCCTCGCCCAACAACCTCTTTTCGCCGGGGCTCGCCGCGCACCAGGCCGAGGGCTGGGAGACCGCGCGGCGCCGGGACGACGGGAACGACTGGGTCACGGTGCGGCTCGCCGGCGCGGGCGTCGTCCGGTTCGCCGAGTTCGACAACAGCAACCTCAAGGGCAACGCGCCGGGCTGGGCGTCGCTGAGTGGCCGGGACGGCGACGGCGAGTGGGTCGAGCTGCTGCCCAAGACGCGATTGCAGCCGGACACGCGGCACCGGTTCGCCCTCGCCGAGGGACCCGAGGTGACCGAAGTCCGTCTCGACATCTACCCCGACGGCGGGATGGCGCGCCTACGCCTCTTCGGCGCGCTTTCGGAGCGTGGCCGCGCCGACATCACGTCGCGTTTCGAGGCGGCGCGCTCCTGACACATTTAGAGGACGAAATGCGGGGTCAGGGACGAGCGTCGCGCCGGTTCAGGTACGCGGAGAACAACGAGAGGACGATGCCGACCGAGAAGATCGCGGTGAGCCACCAAGCGCCGCCGATGGACAGGTTCCACACCAGGGCACCCGCCATGAGCAGTGCCATGACGATGTTCCTGATCTGCAGCGGCGTCGGTTTGGCCATGCCGCCACCCTCTCACGGGCCGGGGCAGGCCCTGGTCAGGGGGCGGACTGGCGACGCGAGCTGATCACCCCGGTATTGAACCCGGCGAGGTGGAGCCCACCGGCGAACCGGGCGTGCTCGATCTTCACGCAGCGGTTCATCACCACGTCCAGCCCCGCCTCCTTGGCGAGGTCGGCGACGGGCTCGTGCCACAGGCCCAGCTGAAGCCAGAGTGTGCGCGCCCCGGCCTTGACGACCTCCTCGGCCACGCCGGGGAGGTCGTCGTGCTTGCGGAACACGCTGACCAGGTCGGCCTCGCCGGGCACGTCGGCCAGCGACGGGTACACCGGCCGCCCGAGGAGCTCGTCCAGCCGCGGGTTCACGAAATTGACCTCGTACTTGCTGGAGGAGAGCAGGTACGTCGCGACGAAGTAGCTCGGCCGCGCGGGGTTGTTCGAGGCGCCGACGATGGTCACCGACCTCGTCCGCGAGAGGATGCGGCGCCGCTCGACCGCGCCGACGTCGTAGCTCATCCCGCCACCGCCTTGCCGAGCGCCTGATCGAGATCCCACAGGATGTCGTCGACGTCCTCCAGCCCGACCGACAGGCGGATCAGGTCCGGGCCCACCCCGGCCGAACGCAACTGATCTTCGGAAAGCTGCTGATGGGTGGTGGACGCCGGATGGATGACGAGCGTGCGCGCGTCCCCGACGTTCGCCAGATGCGACAGCAGCTCGACCGAGTTCACGAACGTCTCCCCGGCCGCGCGGCCGCCGTCGACGCCGAAGGAGAACACGGCACCCGGCCCGGCCGGCAGGTACTTCTTCGCGCGGTCGTGGTGCGGGTGATCCGGCAGGCCCGCGTAGTTCACCCAGGCCACCCGGCTGTCGTTCGCGAGGTACTCGGCGACGGCTCGCGCGTTGGCGACGTGGGCGTCCATCCGCTGCGGCAGCGTCTCGACCCCTTGCAGCAGCAGGAAGGCCGAGTGCGGCGAGAGGACGGCGCCGATGTCGCGCAACTGCTCGGCGCGGAGCCGGGTGCAGAAGGCGTACTCGCCAAAGTTCTCCCAGTACCTCAGGCCGCCGTAGCTCTCGACGGTCTCGGTCATCCGCGGGAACTTCCCATTGCCCCAGTCGAACTTCCCGGACTCGACGACCACCCCGCCCAGCGTGGTCCCGTGCCCGCCGAGGAACTTCGTCGCCGAATGCAGCACGATGTCCGCGCCGTGCTCGATCGGGCGGCACAGGTACGGCGTCGCCAAGGTGGCGTCGACGACCAGCGGGATGTCGTGCGCGTGCGCGAGTTCCGCCAGCCCGGCGAGGTCGGCGATCCCGCCGCCGGGATTGCCGATGACCTCGGTGAAGATCAGCTTCGTCCGGTCGGTGATCGCGGCCGCGTAGTCCTCGATGCCGTCTCCGCTGACGAAGGTGGTCTCGATACCGAAGCGGCGCAGCGTCCCGGTGAGTTGTGTGACCGTGCCGCCGTAGAGCCCGCCCGCCGAGACGATGTGGTCGCCCGCCTCGGCGAGGGCGGAGAACGTCAGGAACTCCGCCGCCTGACCGCTGCTCGTCGCGACCCCGCCGATCGCGCCTTCGAGGCTGGCCAAGCGCTCCTCGAAGGCCGCGACCGTCGGGTTGCCGATGCGGCTGTAGATGTTGCCGTACTTCTGCAGTGCGAACAGGTTCGCCGCGTCGGCCGCGTCCTCGAAGACGAAGCTCGTGGTCTGGTAGATGGGCACGGCGCGGGCGCCGGTCGCCGGATCGGGCGTCCCGCCCGCGTGCAGGACGCGGGTGCGGAAGCCCCAGGTGCGTTCACTCATCGCGCCCGACGCTACCTCGCGTCCCATCCCGTGACCATCGTTCCCAGCCCGTGGCTACTTGCGGTCCAGGGTGATCACGGTGCCGGGGCGGTGACCGTTCCGGCGCGGGGTGACCGGACGCGGTTCACGGGACACCGCGACCCCGGCGGGCCGGTGGCGATCGACCGGCAGCACCTCGCGCGAGTTCGTCCGGTCGGCCAGCCGCAGGGACTGCGCGGAGGTCAGCCACTCTTCGGCGGGCTCCGCGATTTCGAGCAGCAGGGCCTCGAATTCGGACCGGGTGGTCTCGAGGATGTGCGGCGCCGCGAGCCAGCGCAGCACCTGACGTCCGGTGACCGCCATCCGCTGCCGTGGCGAGGACACCAGCCGCTGGTCGAAGTAGCGGATCAGCACCTCGTCCACGGTGTCCCACGCGTTGGCCGCGCCGAACAGGTCCAGCACGTCCTCCGAACCGAGGATCTTGAACGCCTCGGTCAGCAGCTGCATGACCTCGACGCGCAGTACGTTCAGGTGACCGTACGAGGTGAACTTCAGGTTGTTCCGCAGATCGAGGCCGCTGCGCCGGACGACCGCCACACTGCCGAAACTCGGGTCGTACGCGCGTTCGCGGACGACGTCCGAGATCCGCTTGTCCCGCCAGAACAGGGCGACCTGGTTGCTGAACTGGGTGAACAGCTGGTGGAAATCGGTGTTCGGCCGCGAGTTCGCCGAGCCGAGCCCCTTGCCGTAGCCCAGCACACGCCGGTACGCGCTGACGCGATCCCGCCGGGTGTAGCGCAGGACGTCGCGCCGATCGAACCGGTACAGCCCGAACGCGCCGGGGCCGTCCGAAAGCCGGATGGCGCCACCCTGGAACAGCTCCTGCAGCTTCTGCACCACGCGGAACACGCCGATCCGTTCGTGCTGGTACAGGTAGTACAGATCGCCGACCGCGATGACCCGTTCCGAGGCGACGGTCTCGTCGTAGGCGTCGACACCCGGTGGCATCGCCGTCGCGCCGAGGTCCGCGGCCGAACCGTCGCCGAGCCCGACGAGCTGCGCGATCCCGCCGTCCGCCGGCCCCGGTTTGCCCCGCTGTTCGGCCTCGACGGCGGTGAGCATGTCGTCGAGCTGTTTGAGGACCGCGTCACCGAGTTTCGGATCGCTGCCCAGTTCGTTCGCGAGCTTCCCGGCGACCTGGCCGCGCAAGGCCGCGACCCGGTCGAAGAGTTCCCGGTATTCCTTTTCCGTGCCCATCGTCTTCCTCCCGTACGGGTCCGGCTACTGCCCGGGCCGCTTGCGCGTGGTCCTGGGTTTCGGCGGTTCCTCCGCCTCGGGTGGTGCCTGGCCTTCTCCGGCGCCGTGCCCCTCACGGAGTTCGGCGACCGAAGGCACCGGCGGCGTCCGGCCGGGCGGCGGCGTGAGTTGCGGGGTGGGCGGCGCGGGCGGGTTCGGGTCGGACGACGACGGCGAGCCGTCCCGCCCGATCGGCTCGGCGATCCGGACGACCTCCTGGAGGTGGTCGTCGAGTTCGTCGATGGCCCGCTGCACACGGGAGCTGAAGAACCCCGGGGGAAGCGACGCGCGGAAGTTGCCCGGCACGTCGCCGTTGGAACCGCCGGCGCTCTGCCGGGGGAGGTTCGCCACGATCCGCTGCAGCCGTGTCGCGATCTGCAGGAACGACGTGCCGACGCCTTCCTTGCCCGCCGACTCGATCAGCTTGCCGCCCTCGAAGGTGGCGAACTCGCGGATCCAGCGCAGCAGCCCGCCGAGCGACATGGTCCCGCCCTGCGGATCGGGGACGCGGAGCACTTCGAGGTCCTCCTGCTGGACGAACACCGACCGCAGCATCGCGACGACCTCGTCGACCTGCGACGCGGTCGCGGACAGCAGCCGGGAGAGCGCGACCACGGCCGGACCGAAGAACGGCTGGCCACCGGCCGGCTGCGAGAACGGGTCGATCTTGTCGCGTGCGTCCTGCCAGCCCCTGAACAACGAGACCACCCAATCCGTCAGCGTGATGAAGGAGGTCTGGATCCGTTCCTCCTCGATCGTGTTGACCTTGCCCGAGACCAGGCCGAGCTCGTCCCGCAACTGACCCAGGTGCCCTTGCGTACGGTCTCCGGCTCCGACCGCGAGGCCGCCGTTCCCGAGCAGCAACAGGAAGAGCTGATCGACCCGCGCCACGCGGATCAACGGGCTCTCCAGCTCCTGCCGGATCTGTTCGAGGTCGTGCCGGACGAGCGCGCGGAAACCCTCCGCGTTCTCGGGGTCCGAGTCCGTCCTCAGTGGACGGAGCGAATCGAGCAGCGCGAGCGAGTCCTTGACCGCGCTCCTGGCCCTCGCCGCGAGCGAGGCCTGGCCGCCGGTGACTGCGCCGAGGTCGGCCTGGATCGCGTATCCGCGCGGAGTCCATTTCGCCTCGGTGCGGCCCTGGACCTCGTTCAGCTCGAAACTGCCGGTCAGCGCGGCCACGAACCCCTTGGTGTCGCCTTCACGCCACTTCCAGCCGAGCATGTCGCTGATCGTCTGTTCGGCGAGTTTGCCGGGGGCCGCCGCCTGCGGTGGGTACTGCCCGGTCGACAGCGGATACGCGCTGTCGATGTCCTGTGCGCGCGGCAACGTCGCGCCGCGGTCGTCGTTGATCGTCATCGGGTCGCCCCACATCCCTTGAATTCGGCCAGTTCCACTGCTTCACGCCAGCACCGCACCATCACGTCCTCCGCCGAGGACAAGGCGGCGGCGCATTGGTCCACCCCGGCGTGGAAGCTCTTCGTCCAGCCCCGCCATTCCTGTTCCCGTCCGTGCACCGCGCGCAGCAGCCCGGAGACCGCGTGGTGCGAACGGCAGTGCCCGTCCACCCGCCGCCGCAGGTTCAGCAGCGACGACGCCGTGGTGTGCAACGACTCCGCGCTCACCGGGCCCTGTGTCGCGCGCGTGGCCGCCTCGACCTCTCCGGTGCCGTCCAGGACGACCTCGGCGAGATGATCCGCCGCGGCCAGCCCGACGCCGGCGGGCCGGTCTTCGGCGACGCTGATCTCCAAGGCCCGCCAGCACGCGGCCACCTGGTTCACTTCCTTGCCCAGCCGGGAGAATTCGGTGTCGAGCGTCATCTCGCCCTCCTGCCGAGCTCTTCCATGAAGAAACCGAAAAGCCGTTTCGGCGGGGCCATCCGTTCGTCGAGCGCGAACCGGACCGCGCCGATCAGGAACCGTTCCGGCACCACGCCGGGGGAGACCCCGTCGGCCAGCCTTCCCGCGGCTTCTTCGATCATCGCCTGTTCCTTGGCTTCGAACCGCAGCACCTTCGCCAGGGGACGGTGACCCAGCGAGGGGAACGACGTGAAGCACATCGCGTCCACCACCACGGGGATCGCCTTGTCCGCCGTCCTCAGCAGCGCCGGTGGCGCGTTCACCAGCTTCGCCCGCGGGTACAACTTGTGCCACATCTCCGCATACGCGTCCGCGTGCCCGGTGAAACCCATGCGGCGCAACAGCTCCACCGAAATCTTCGCGCGGAGGTACGGCACCGGGTGCACCGCGCGCGGGGCGAACCCGGTCGTTTCGAGCTCGGTGCGCCCGATGACGTCGAACAGCGAACCGACGACCGCCGGGCCACCCAGCAGCAGCGCGGACAGGTCGGCGAACGTCTCCCGGTTCCACCTGACCCAGACGCCGGTCACCTCCCTCGGCACCCCCGCTTCGACGAGCCTCGCCGCCACCTGCAGCGGGAGCGCCCTGGCGAGGCCGAGATCGTTCTGCAGGTTGTGACTCACCTCGTGCAGGACCGCGCCGAGCGTCCACGGGTTCACCAGCCGGTGGTACGGAAGCTGGATCAGCGGAAAGGGATTGAGCCGGTTCCCCAGGCGCCGCAAGGGAATCCCGCGGCGCGAGGTGGCCGGGCCGGATCCGGTGCGCAGGTAGCAGAACGGCGGCGGGGTCGGGATCGACCGCCAGCGCCCGATCCCGAGATAGGCGTACTGATAGCAGTCGAGCGCCACCCGGTCGCACGCCACCAGCCACGGGGCGAACGCGCCTTGCCGCTGGTTGAACAGATCGAGGTAGAAGTCCCAGACCCCTTCGGTGGTCTTGACCCAGCGCTGTGCCCGGGACTTCGCCCGCAGCAGCCGGGCGAGCTCGGCGCGCTCCGGCCGCGCCACCGCCTCGTCCGCGGCACGGCGAACCGCACGGGTCGCCGAGTACAACGGCTTCCGCAAGGTCGCCATCGTCTCGTTGACCGCCGCGAGATGCGCCCGGCTCGGGCCGGTGGCCGGGTCGCCGAACTCCGACCAGCGGAACGGCCGCAGCGCCTCCAGATGCCGTTCCACGTTGGTGGCCTGGGACAGCACCCAAGCCGTCAGCTCGTCGTCCCCGGACGGCCTCGCCCGCCGGAACCCGGTGGACGAGGCCGATTCACCGGATGCCGCGGGCAGCGCCTCAGCGGCGGCGCGCACGGCCGCGCGCCTTGCCACGACGGGCGGCACCCGCCCTGGCCCGGGGCTGTGTCCTGCGCCCGCCGCGGGCGGCGGGACGACGGCGGCGCTGCTGCGGACGGCCGCGGCGGCGCTGCTGCTGGTTCCGGCGGTTCGCGGGCGCGTTCTGCGCGCTGTTCACGGTGTGGCCGACCAGCCGGCGCGTGATGTACCGGGCGTTGATCGGGCGGCCGTCGGCGTACCGGCGCCCGACGTCGCGCGCGGTGCGGCCGATGATCTTCGGGATGTGCCGGACGGCACGGCGGGTCGCCGGGTTGCGCCACAGCTTGCGCCCGAGGTTCACCGCGCCGCGGATCAGCTGCGGACCGTGTTTGATGATCTTCGGCGCCGCCCACTTCGCCGCCTGGAACGCCAGCGGCGCGAGCGCGCCGAGGAAGGCCTCCGCCTCGTCCTCGGTCTCGGCGTTCTCGGCCTGGAAGGCCAGCTGCGCCATCATCTCGGCGTCGGGATAGACCCGCCGCGCCGGATGCGTGAAGTCCTCGTCCTCGGATTCCAGTTCGAACTCGTCCTCGAGCTCGCGGACGACGGCCTCGAACTCGGACTCGAATTCGTCTTCGTCCTCGTACTCGCCGTAGACCTCGTCCTCCAGCTCGTCTTCGAGCTCCCGGGCCAGGCCGCCGAGCTCGTCTTCGAACTCGTCCTCGTCCTCGAATTCGCCTTCCAGTTCGTCCTCGAGTTCGTTTTCGAACTCGGCCTCGAGTTCACGGCTCAGCTCGTCTTCCAGCTCGCCGTCCACTGCCGCATAGCCACGGCTCATAACCGTTCTCCTCTGCTCCGGTGAAAATCCGCGATCGCCGGCGCGGTGCGTCGGTGAGCACTGACCCGACACTGCCCGCGCACCGGGGTGCACCGGTAGTCACACGTTCTCGCGTGACATGAATCGACTAGTTCGTACTTGTCACACAAACCGACGATGCGCTTTTCCTGTCGGAGGGGTTTGCTAGAGAAGGAGGGAGACCTAGAGGGGGGAGGCCGGTCTATGTCCACGAGCCCGGTGATGGGATTTCCTGCGTCGTCGCTACACGATCTCGCGCGGCAGCGGGCGACGGTCGTCACGGAGGACGAAGCCGTACGAAACCTGGCGAGATCACTCGTCAGACGTGTCATGGAACTGAACGACGGGGGCTCCGTGCAGCGGAAGCCGCTGCTCGACGTCACCGAACACGGCGTCAGATGCCTGCTCGTCCCGGTGGCGCCGGAACCGCACGACCTGCTCAGCCCGCGCGAACACGAAGTGGCGCGCATGGTCGGGCGTGGCTATACGAACAAGCAGATCGCGGGCGTACTGGAAATCAGCCTGAACACGGTTTCCGCGCATATGCGGCGGATCTTCACCAAACTGGGGGTCGGTTCCCGGGCGGCGATGGTGGCCGCGTTGACCGGTGAGAATCTCGCCGCCGGATGAGGCGTGCTGTCTCACGGGCCCCATTGGTCACAGAACTGCGTTGGTGGGCCTGAAGCGCGCGGGTCGGGTTGGTCGTGAGTGGCGATTCAGGTTCTAAGCCGAATCGCCACTCACGACCCACCCGACCGACCGCCTTCCAACCCCTGCCGAGGTTGCGAAAGCCATGTCAATTCCCTTGTCCCGTAAAGGAACCGCGTTAACCGAGAGCGGCGCGAAGCCGCCGGTCCCGTTCCGCCGGAGCCTGCCGAGGGCAACTGGTGCACTTCGGATTACCCGCCTCGTAGATCAGGCAACAGGAAGCACGGCGCACCACCGTGTTCCGCCCGACCCGGGTGAACCGCGGTTCCGGCAGCCCGAGCCCGATCGCGGCCACGAGCGGCGCCGCCAGCGCGATCGCCCGTTCGGTGTCGCCGGTCCACAGCAGGCGGTTGCCGATGGAATCCGTCGCGATCGCGCCCAGGGCACGCGGATTCGCCTTGGTGACAGCCGAAATCGTGCCGATCGCGGTGCTCAGCGTTCCGGCGAACGCGGCGCCGAGTTCGGCCAGGCCGCCGTCGAGGGCCCGGGAGGACCTGGCGCCGGTGAACCGGCCGTCCGGGACGAGGTCGATCGTGACGGCGTCGAGTGACGGGTCCAAGGGTTCGCCGCGCACGAGGGATTCCACCGAGGGCGCGACGAGGACGGAGGAGAGCGAGTACCACCAGATCGTGCCGAGCACTTCGGGCCGGGAGCAGCCGTAGAGCTTCGCGGCGCCGCCGATGCGGGCGCTGACCCACGCGGCGTCGGCGAGCAGGGTCGCGGGTGCCTCCATCAGGACACCGGCCGGTAGAGCGTGACGCTGAACGAAGTGGTGACGTCGACCGGTCCGGTGATCGCGTCGAGGCGTTCACGCCTGCCGTCGCGGTGGAGGTGATGCGCGCTCGGGCCCATCTCCACCACCTGGCGGATCCGGTCGGGCGCCAACGTCACCTCCTGGGTGACCTCGCGCCGGTCCACCCTGGTGAAGCGTTCGCCGAGCGTGTCCTCCAGCCGCGCGTCCTTGCCGCCGTCGACGGAGATCACCAGATCGCCCAGTTCCCGGAGGTGACCGGGGTTCGGGGTCGCGACGACCAGCAGCCCGTCCTCGGTCAGGACGCGGTGGAACTGCGAGGCGTTGCGGGGCGCGAAGACGTTGAGGATCAGCGAGGCGCTCGAATCGGCCACCGGCCATGGCTCCCATAGATTCCACACGGCCGCGCCCGCGCGCGCGTGCGCGCGAGCGGCCCGGCGGAGGGCGACGGCGGAGACGTCGAGCGCCAGTCCGTACGCGGCGGGGACGGCGTCGAGCACGTGCGCGAGGTAGTACCCCGTGCCCGCGCCGGCGTCGATGACCATCCCGTTCTCCACGTGCTCCGAAGCCACTTTCGCGAGAGCGTCGGCGAGGGGTAGGTAAACGCCCGACGACAGAAGGTCGGCACGGGCCGCGACCATCGGCGCCGTGTCCGCGGTCCCCGCCGGGATGCGTGCATGCAGAAGGTTGACGTAACCCTGCTTCGCCACGTCGAAGGAGTGGCCTCGATCGCAACGCACCGTGCGCTCGGTTAACCCGACCGGGTCACCGCAGACCGAACACCGCAACGACCGGACGATCGCCGGTGGCAGAGGGTCATGGCCGGATACACGCGCGTTCATGGCCCTATTCGACCACGAGGTTTCGCAACCGGACAGAACGCACCAGGTGAGCGGAAACCTGGCCGTAACAACGCCGTACCGACAGTTCACGCGGGTGAAACCTGAATCGCCGCCCGAGGAAACACCCCGGTCCAAAAATTCCTGCGCAGTACACCCCAGGCACGGGAGGAAGATTGTGCTGAACGCAGGAGACACCGCATGGGTGTTGATCAGCGCCGCGCTGGTCATGCTCATGACACCGGGATTGGCGTTCTTCTACGGCGGCATGGTCCGCGCGAAGAGCGTTCTGAACATGTTGATGATGAACTTCATCGCGCTCGCCGTAGTCGGCGTCCTCTGGACGCTGTACGGCTTCACGATGGCGTTCGGCAACGACGTGGGCGGCGGGTTGCTCGGCAACTTCGACTTCGCGGGGCTCTCGACCATCTCCGGCAAGCTCGCCGGGTTCGCGACCGCCGCGACCAGCAGGACGCCCGAGGTCGCCTGGCCCGGCGCGGACGCGCTGCCGCTGTTCGCCTTCGTGATGTTCCAGCTGATGTTCGCGATCATCACGCCCGCGCTGATCTCCGGTGCCATCGCCGACCGCGCCAAGTTCTGGGGCTGGACGCTGTTCGTCGCGGTGTGGGTGACCATCGTGTACTTCCCGGTCGCGCACTGGGTGTTCTCGTTCAACGGCTTCATCAGCGCCGATTCGGTCGGCGGCTGGATCGCCAACCAGCTCAAGGCGCTCGACTTCGCCGGCGGTACCGCGGTCCACATCAACGCCGGCGCGGCGGGCCTCGCCCTCGCGATCGTGCTCGGCAAGCGCAAGGGCTGGCCGAAGGGCACCGGACGCCCGCACAACGTGCCGTTCGTGCTGCTGGGCGCCGCGCTGCTGTGGTTCGGCTGGTATGGCTTCAACGCCGGTTCGGCGCTGGCCGCCAACGACCTCGCCGCCGTCGCGTTCACCAACACCACCGTCGCGACCGCCGCCGCCGTGCTCGGCTGGCTGATCGTCGAGCAGATCAAGGTCGGCAAGCCGACCACGCTCGGCGCCGCCTCCGGTGCCGTCGCGGGTCTCGTCGCGATCACCCCGGCGGCCGGATTCGTCAGCCCGCTGGGTGCCATCGCCATCGGTCTCATCGCCGGTGCCCTGTGCGCCCTGGCGATCAGCCTCAAGTTCCGCTTCGGTTTCGACGACTCCCTCGACGTCGTCGGCGTCCACCTCGTGGGTGGTCTCGTCGGCACGCTGCTCATCGGTTTCTTCGGCACCACCAGCGTCAACTCGCTCGGCGTCGACGGCCTGTTCTACGGCGGCGGCCTCGGCCAGCTGGGCAAGCAGGCGCTCGCGGCGGCCGTGGTCCTCGGCTACTCGTTCGTGCTGACCTTCGTCATCGGCTGGGTGATCAAGAAGCTCGGCGGATTCCGCGTCAGCGCGGAGGACGAGATCAGTGGTATCGATGAGGCCCAGCACGCGGAGAGCGCGTACGACTTCACCGGTTCGGGCGGCGGCCTCGGCCAGCCGAGCTCCATCCCGGTCAAGACGTCCACCGCGGCCACGAAACTCGAGGAGAGCAAGGCATGAAGCTGATCACCGCGATCGTCAAGCCGTTCACGCTCGACGACGTCCGCTCCTCGCTGGAGCAGCTGGGCGTGCTCGGCATGACGGTCAGTGAGGTACAGGGCTACGGCAGGCAGAAGGGCCACACCGAGGTCTACCGGGGTGCGGAGTACTCCGTGGACTTCGTGGCGAAGCTGCGGGTCGAGGTCGTCACCGACGATTCCAACGTGGAGAAGGTCCTCGACGCGATCACCACGGCCGCCCACACCGGCAAGATCGGTGACGGGAAGATCTGGGTGACGCCGGTGGAGACGGTCATCCGGGTACGTACCGGCGAGCGCGGCTCGGACGCCCTATAGGCGCCCACGATGGCCGACGGGGGTGAACTGGTCAAGGCCACCGAGCGGTTGCTCGAGGGCAGACACGGGAGGTTAGGGGCGGCCGCGTTGCGCGCGGCGTGCGTCGACCTCTACGAATTCTGGTTGGGCAAGGGCGCTTCGGCGGCCGGCGTCGACACCGCTGAACCCGGTGTCGCGCTGGCCGCCGTCGGCGGCCTGGGGCGCAGCGAACTGGTGCCCTTCTCCGACCTCGATCTGTTGTTGCTGCACAACGGCAACTCGAGCGTCGGCGAGATCGCCGACGCGATCTGGTACCCGCTGTGGGACGCCAAGATCGGCCTCGACCACTCGGTCCGCACTCCGGGTGAGGCGCTGAAGGTGGCGTCGGAGGATCTGCGGACCGCGATGGGGCTGCTCGACATCCGCCACATCTCCGGGGACGCCGAGATCACCGCCAGGCTGGCGGCCGCGGCACGGGACCAGTGGCGGAGGACCGCCCGGAAACGGATGGGCGAACTGTCGGACGCGGTGCGTCAGCGCTGGGCCCGCAGCGGCGAGATCGCACAGTCAGCCGAGCCGGATCTCAAGCACGGCAGAGGCGGGCTTCGCGACTTCGCCGTTCTCGAAGCGCTCGCGGCGGCACAGCTGACGGCGAGGCCCGGCGAGGAACTGCTCGCGGCCAAGAGCCTGCTGCTCGACGTCCGGACGGAACTACGGCGCGAACTGCGCCGGGAGCGGGACATCCTCAGCGCGCCGGAAGCCGAGACGGTCGCGGGCGAACTCGGTTTCGGCGATCGGTTCACCTTGGCGCGCAAGCTTTCCGGTGCGGGGCGGACGATCGCGTACGCGGTCGACGTCGCGCTCCGGTCCACTGTGGAACCACCGAAGGCGCGGTTCGGCCGCCGTCCGGTGCGGACGCCGCTCGACGAGGGTGTCGTCCTGCACGGGAACGAGGTCGCGCTGGCGCGGGACGCCCTGCCCGCCAAGGATCCGGCCCTGTTGCTGCGGGTCGCCGCGGCGTCGGCCCGGATCCGCAAGCCCATCGCGCACGGGACCTTGCGGGCGCTCGCCGAAACCGCGCCGGAACTGCGCGCGCCGTGGCCCGCCGACGCCCTCAAGGCATTGGTGGAACTGCTCGGCGCGGGCGAGGGGCTGGTCGACGCCGTGGAGGCGCTGGACCGCACCGGTCTGTGGGCGCGGCTGTTCCCCGAATGGGGTGCCGTGCGGGATCTCCCGCCGAGGTCGCCGGTGCATTCGTGGACCGTCGACCGGCATCTCGTGCGGGCCGCGGTCGAGGCGTCGAAACTGACGACCACCGTTTCGCGGCCGGATCTGCTGCTGATCGGCGCGTTGCTGCACGACATCGGCAAGGGCCGCGACGCGGACCATTCCGAACTCGGCGCGAAGATCAGCGCACAGGTGGCGGCCCGGCTCGGGTTGTCGCCCGCCGATTCGGCGCTGGTGGCGGCGATGGTGCGGCATCACCTGTTGCTGCCGCACACCGCGACGCGGCGGGACATCAGCGATCCCGCCACGATCCAGCGGGTCACCAAGACGCTCGACGACAATCTCGTCCTGCTGGAACTGCTGCACGCCCTGACGACGGCCGATTCGCTGGCCACCGGGCCGGGCGTGTGGACGGACTGGAAGGCGCGCCTGCTCGCCGAACTGGTGTCCGGCTGCGAAGAAGCGTTGCACGGCAAGGGTTTCGTGCCACCGGAGCCGATGGGTGCCGAACAGCGGGAGCTCGTCGCCGAAGCCGTCGCGTCCGGCCGCGGCGAGGTGCGGATCACCGCCGCCGGCAAGGTGGTGACGGTGGTGCTCGCCGTCCCGGCCCGCGCGGAACTGCTGGCCCCCGCGGCCGGGGTGCTCGCGCTGAACTCGCTCGAAGTCCACGCGGCGGTGCTGCGCGGGCACGACGGGGGACGGGCGGGAGTCTTCACGGCGTCGCCGAAGTTCGGCTCGCTGCCCGACGTCACGCTGCTGCGGGAGCAGTTCGCGCGGGCGGTGGCGGGGACGCTGCCGCTCACCCAGCGGCTCGCGGCGAAGGAACGGGACTACGGCGGAGGGGAAGCGCCGCCGGCCGGGGCGAAGGTGATCTGGTTCGACGACGAGACCAGCGGGCGCGACACGGTCGTGGTCGAACTGCGGGCCGCGAACCGGATCGGGCTGCTGTACCGGGTCGCGGGCGCGTTGCGCCGGTGCGAGGCCGAGGTGCGGTGGGCGAAGGTGGCCACGCTCGGCGGTGCCGTCGTCGACTCGTTCGCCGTGGCGCCGCGGACCGGCCGGGTCGACCAGGCGTGGCGGTCGAAGGTCGAAGCGGCACTGCTGGCGGCCGCTTCCTGAGCGCGTGTTCGGGGTGTCGTGCGAGTCGCGGTGGGTAGCGGTGGCAGGATGTGCGCGGTCGAGACCCGAAGGACCCGGAGGGCGGTGAGCGCGTGCTGGAGCACGAGCAGAACCCGCCCGGACCGCAGCGGATCACGCTGCCGCCGACCGTCGTCGCCTCCCATCTCCGCGCGTGCGCGGACGACCTCGCCGTCTCCCTCACCGCTTCCGGTACCGCCGCGACCGTGCCCGAACTGCTCAAAGTGGTCCGGCACCTCGTCGCGGGCCAGCAGGCGCTGGCCATCGCGCTCGAAGGCATGGCGGGCCGTGTCGAAGGGGGCGGCGAAGGCGCGCTGGCCACCGCGCCGATGGTCGACGTCGAGGTGGTCGCCGAAGTGCTCCGTGCGGCGGCCACCGCTGTCGACTGTTCGGCCGAGGCACTCGCCGAATCGCGCCCGTCATTCGAATGTGTGAGCGATTCAGTAGCCCCTGACACCCGTTTGTAGCTGTCCCGCCGCTTCGGCGCGTGGATACGCTGACCAGGCGGAGGTGGGCCATGCGCGCGGTGTGGAAAGGCACGATCGGATTCGGGACCTACGCCATTCCGGTGAAGGCGTACAGCGCGACCGAAGAGCACAACATCCCCCTCCACCAGGTGCACGAGCCGGACGGCGGCCGGGTGCGGGTGAAGTGGGTCTGCGAGGTCGACGGCGCCGAGGTGCCCGCGGCCGAGATCGCGAAGGGGTATCCCGTCCCCAATGGCGACGTCGTCCTGCTGACCGCCGGTGACTTCGCGTCGCTGCTCGCGCCGACCACCCAGTCGATGGACGTGGTCGGCTTCACCCCGGCCGACCAGGTCGACCCGATGTACTTCGCGCGCAGCTACTACCTGGAACCGGAGCCGGCGGGCACCAAGCCGTACGTGCTGTTGAGCGAGGCGCTGCAGCAGTCCGGGCGGATCGCGATCGTGAAGGTGACCTTGCGACAGCGCGAGACGCTGGGCGCGCTGCGCGTGCGGGACCAGGTGATCCTGCTCGAGACGATGCTGTGGCCCGACGAGATCCGGCGGCCGGACTTCCCGTTCCTGCACGAGGACGTCGACCTGCGGCGCGGGGAACTGCGGAACGCGGTCTCGCTGATCGAAGACCTCACAGAGGATTTCGAGCCCGGCCGGTACACCGATCACTACCGTGAGGCGCTCGAAGCACTCATCCAGGCCAAGCTGGACGGTGACGACGTCCTCCAGCCCACCGCCGCCGAACAGGCGGAAGGTGTGACGCGGCTGCTCGCCGCCTTGCAGCAGGGCCCGGTCGAGAAGGCCAAGGAAGCGGCGGACAAGGCGCGCCAGGCGCGGACGCGGGCGAAGCGGGCTGCGTCGTCGTCGGCCAAGACCAGTTGAGTAGATCTACTCAGGGGGAGTTGGGGGTCTTCACGCTGCCGTGACCCCAGGGTGACCGGGCATGGTTATGCCATCGCGCGGAGAGAGCGCGGGCAGCGAATCGCCTGGTACTGGGGGTCCGGCGATACCGAGTCCCGCGAAGCTCGCCAAGTGTGCTTACGGTCGGCTCGCGGGGAGGCGAGCCTTCCGTAGGGGCTCCGGTACCGGTCTGCGAGGGGCGACCGGTCCCGGAGCCCTGTTTTCTGCGCTAGTAATGACGCATGGGCGAGGCTTGGCCGTCATGCGAGCGCGAGGACTGCCGCGGCGTGCGCGTCCTCGGCTTCGATCACTGTCTCGAGCATCTCGAACCCGGGCGGCAGGACGAGTACTTCCGCGGTCTCTCGCTCGGCGCCGAAGTCGATCTCCGGGGGACCACGCTTTCCGGGGAACTCGTCACGAGACTCGTCGACGCCGTCGGGAGCATCGACGGCCGTCGCGCGGAGTTCGGCCGCGCGGATTTCGCCGAGACACGCTTTCCCGGGCTCGTGGTTTTCGAAGACGCCACGTTCTTCGACGCGGACTTCACCGATGCCGTGTTCGCGGGCGCCGTCAGGTTCGGCAAAGCCGGTTTTCGGGACAGTGCCTCGTTTCTTCGCAGCCGGTTCACCGGCTCGGTGACGTTCGAAGGTGCTTCGTTCGAGCAGACCACGTTCGAGGACACGCGGTTCGGTGGGCGCGTCTCCTTCGAGAACGCGAAGTTCGAAACCGGCGTGTCGTTCTCTCGCGGATTCCCCGATCTCGTTTCGTTCGAGGGAGCGGAATTCGCGGGAGAAGCCGGGTTCGGCTCGTTGCGGTTCGATGGCCGCGCCGTGTTCAAGGGCGCGAAATTCCACGGCGCGGCGAGGTTCGCGGAAGCCCGTTTCCTGGACTGCGCCGACTTCCACGGGGCCGACTTCACGACGGCTGAGAGCTTCGGGCCGGTCACCGCCGAGCAGTTGCTCTTCGGACGCGCGACGTTCCGGAGACGGATGCTCGTCGATGCCGAAGCGCCGGTGATGGACTGCTCCGAAACCAGGTTCGAGGAAGGGGCCACGCTCCGGCTGGGCGCTCGCTCGGCGGTCGCCCTGCAGAGGACGTTCTTCGGCAAGGCTTCGACGGTCATGGGAACCGCGTCGGTCACGTCGGTCGAGGGAACGGACGTCGCCGACGTCGTGTTCACCGACATCGACCTCGCGGACTGCCGGTTCACCGGCGCGCATCACCTGGACAAACTGCGGCTGGAAGGCGCCTGCACGTTCGGCTCTTACCGCAACCGCCAGGTCCTCGCCGAGGAACGCGCCTGGCGTGCCGACAGAAGCGCCCCGGTCGGCCCCCGCCGCATCGCCGACCTCTACCGGCAGCTCCGCAAGGCACAGGAAGACAGCAAGAACGAACCCGGCGCCGCCGACTTCTACTACGGCGAGATGGAGATGCGCCGCCACAGCCCGGCCACCCCGTGGTCCGAGCGTTTCATCCTCCACCTCTACTGGCTCGTCTCCGGCTACGGCCTCCGCGCCCTCAGGGCCCTCGCGACCCTGGCGGTCCTCATAGCCGTCGTGAGCACGAGCATCTGGTTAGGCGGCTTCAAGACCACGCCCGCCTTCGGCGACACCCTCATCTACGTCGCCCAGAGCACCGTTTCGCTGGACACGAAACTGGCGACGCTGCCGAAGGAGCTGACCCCGTTCGGCGAGGTCCTGCGGCTGGTCATGCGCGTCCTCGGGCCGCTGCTGCTCGGACTGACCCTGCTGGCCGTCCGCAACCGCGTCAAACGCTGACCTCGGACACCGACTACCCTGGGAAGCCGCCGGTTCGTACCGGCGAGCCACAACGACCCAGCTGGAGCGTGCACACCCGTGTTCGACACCCTCTCCGATCGGCTCACGTCCGCCCTGCAGACCCTGTCTCGCAAGGGCAGGCTCTCCGACGCCGACATCGACGCCACCGCGCGCGAGATCCGGATCGCGCTGCTCGAGGCGGATGTCGCGCTGTCTGTGGTCAAGGACTTCATCGCCCGGATCAAGGAGCGCGCCAAGGGCGCCGAGGTGCACGGCGCGCTGAACCCGGCGCAGCAGGTCATCAAGATCGTCAACGAGGAACTCGTCACCATCCTCGGCGGCGAGACCAGGCGGCTCACGTTCGCGAAGAACCCGCCGACGGTCATCATGCTCGCGGGTCTGCAGGGTGCCGGTAAGACGACGCTCGCGGGCAAGCTCGCGATGTGGCTGAAGAAGCAGGGCCACGCGCCGATGCTGGTCGCGTGTGACCTCCAGCGCCCCAACGCGGTCACGCAGCTGCAGGTCGTCGGCGAGCGGGCCGGGGTCGCGGTCTTCGCGCCCGAGCCCGGCAACGGCGTCGGCGACCCGGTCGACGTCGCCCGCCGCGCCATCGACGAGGCCAAGCGCGCCCAGCACGACATCGTCCTGGTCGACACCGCCGGCCGTCTGGGTGTCGACGAAGAGCTGATGAAGCAGGCCGCGGACATCCGCGACGCCGTTTCCCCGGACGAGACGCTGTTCGTCGTCGACGCGATGATCGGTCAGGACGCGGTCACCACGGCCGAGGCGTTCCGCGACGGCGTCGGCTTCACCGGTGTCGTGCTCACCAAGCTCGACGGTGACGCCCGCGGTGGTGCCGCGCTGTCGGTCCGCCAGGTCACCGGCCAGCCGATCCTGTTCGCCTCCAACGGCGAGAAGCTCGAAGACTTCGACCTCTTCCACCCGGACCGGATGGCCAGCCGGATCCTCGGCATGGGTGACGTGCTCAGCCTCATCGAGCAGGCCGAGCAGCACTTCGACCAGGAGAAGGCCGAGCAGACCGCGGCCAAGCTCGGCAGCGGCCAGCTCACCCTCGAGGACTTCCTGGAGCAGATGCTCGCGGTCCGCAAGATGGGCCCGATCGGCAACCTGCTCGGCATGCTGCCCGGCGCCGGGCAGATGAAGGACCAGCTCGCGCAGGTCGACGACAAGCAGCTCGACAAGCTGCAGGCGATCATCCGCGGCATGACCCCCGCCGAGCGGGCCGACCCGAAGATCATCAACGCCTCGCGCCGCGTCCGGATCTCGAAGGGGTCCGGTGTCGCCGTCCGCGACGTCAACGACCTGGTCAACCGGTTCTTCGAAGCGCGCAAGATGATGGCGCAGATGGCGGGCCGCTTCGGCTTCGGCGGCGGAGGCGGCGGCAGCAAGAACCGCAAGGGCAAGAAGGGGAAGAAGGGCAAGGGGCGCGGCCCGACGCAGCCCAAGGTCCGTGGCGGCTTCCCCGGCGGCATGCCGATGCTGCCGCCGGGTGGCGGGATGCCCGGTGGCGGCATGCCCGACCTTTCGCAGCTCGGCGGCATGAACGACGTACCCGGGTTCGACCCGAAGAAGTTCAAGCTGCCGAAGGACAAGTAGCCCGTGGAGGCGCTGCACCTGGCCGGCGTCGTCCTGCCGGACGGCGAGCACCGTGAGCTGTGGGTCACCGGCGGCCGGATCACGACCGAACCGGTGGCCGGAGCGGAAACCGTTGTCCGGGAAGGCTTTCTCGTTCCCGGCCTGGTCGACGCGCATTGCCATCCCGGGATCGGGGTCGGCGGCGCGACCACCCTCGAAGAGGCCGCCGAGCAGGCGATCACCGACCGCGACGCCGGGACGCTGCTGATCCGCGACTGCGGGCTGCCCATCGACGTCCGGCCGTTGCAGGAGCGGGCCGACCTGCCGCGGATCATCCGCGCCGGACGGCATCTCGCCCTGCGCAAGCGCTACATCCCCGGCCTCGGGATCGAACTCGAAGACCCTTCCGAGCTGCCGAAGGCGGTCGCCGAACAGGCCCGTGACGGCGACGGTTGGGTCAAGCTCGTCGGTGACTGGATCGACCGCGGGGTCGGCGATCTCGCGCCGCTGTGGCCGGACGACGTCCTCGCCGAGGCCATCGCCGCCGCGCACGCCGAGGGCGCCAAGGTGACGGCGCACGTGTTCGGCCAAGCCGCGTTGCCCGGCCTGATCGACGCGGGGATCGACTGCCTCGAACACGGCACGGAGCTCTCGTCGGACCAGTTGGGCGTCCTCGCCGAACGCGGTATCGCGCTGGTGCCGACCCTGATCAACATCGAGAACTTCCCCGGCATCGCGGACAAGGCGGGCAAGTACCCGGTGTACGCGGACCACATGCGGGCGCTGCACGCCGGCGTGGGGGAGATGGTCTCGACGGCGATCGAGGCGGGTGTCCGGGTGTACGCGGGAAGCGACGCGGGCGGCATGGTCGAGCACGGCAGGCTCGTCGACGAGATCGAGGCGCTGCACAAGGCGGGCATGTCCGCGGAGCAGGCGCTGGCTTCGGCTTCGTGGGCGGCTCGCGACTGGCTCGGCGTGCCGGGAATCGCCGACGGCGCTTCGGCCGATCTGCTCGTCTACCCCTCCGATCCGCGTGAGGATCTCGCGGTGCTCCGGCATCCGAGCCACATCGTGCTGCGTGGCAAGATCTACGCCTGACCCGACTCCATCCGTGACGGGAGCGGTACCTAGCGTGGAGGCGTGGTGGACGACGGGCAGGCTCGCGAGCGTCTGGTGCTCGGAGCGCACTGGGGATTCGTAGCGTTCTTCGCGGGCATCGCCGGATACCACCTCGTCACGCTCGTCATGAGCTTCCTGATGTCGGGCCGCTTCGGTGGCTACGACCCGCTCGAACTCCGTGACGTCGGCCCGCTGCTGATCCTCGCCTTCCTGCCGACCCTCGTCCTCGGGCTCGGCCCCGCGGTCGGTTCGCGCGTCTGGGGGCAGGGGCTTCGGACGGACTTCGGGCTCAAGCCCACCTGGCGCGACGTCCGGATCGGGCTCGCCTGCGGAGCCGCCGCGCTCGCCGCCGGCTACCTCCTCAACCTGCTCCTGCTGGCCGTCTACGGGACCGACAGCGACGACAGGACTTTTTCCGACGTCTCGCCCGGGCCGATCACCGAACTGTCGGGAACCACCGAAGGCGACACGATCTGGCTGGTGCTGGCCGCGGTCATCGTCGTCCTCGCCGCTCCGGTCACCGAGGAACTGCTCTTCCGCGGCACGCTGTGGAACGCCATGGGTTTCCATCGCCTGCCCTCGTGGGTGATCCTGCTGGTCACCGCGCTGGTGTTCGCCCAGTTGCACGGCGAGGCCGCGCGGACGATCGCGTTGTTCGGCCAGGGGATCGCCATCGGCCTCGCCCGTTATCTGTCCGGCCGGGTGAGCGCGTCGGTGATCGCGCACGCGGCCAACAACCTCCCACCGGCTGTATTGCTCTTCGCGGCGAGGTGATCGCCGCTTCAGGCGGTTAGAGTCTTTGAGTAACCGAACGATCACCGGAGGATCGGCGTGACCGTATCTCAGCCCAGGGAGCCGATCCCCGAGGCGGCGCCGCCGGACGAACTCACTGCCGGAGGTGAGGTGGCCGCGCCCGACACGCCACCGCCGCATCGCTGGGGATTCGGGGCCTTCCTCCTGGTGGAGGCCGTCCTGCTGGCGTCGGCGGCGTTCATCAGCGTCCTGCTCGGCGACGTCCAGCCCGGCCAGCCCCTGCCGATGCGCATGGTGCTGCTGGGCACCATGGTGCCGACGATGATCGCCGCCGGGGTCGCGCTGCTGATCACCCGGCTACGCGGCAACGGCCCCTTCACCGACCTGCGGATCGGCTGGAGCTGGGCCGACGTCAAGGTCGGCCTCAAACTCGGCGTGCTCGGGCTCGGGTTGACCTCGCTCGCCGCTTACGTCTGGACGCAGGTCGTCGGCAACGAGAACGCGACCTCGGCGATCAGCGCGCTCGTCGAGGACCGGCGGATGTCGATCTCGGCGGCCGTCGTCATGTTCATCTACCTGTGGCTGGTGGGGCCGATCTGCGAGGAGATCATCTACCGCGGCCTGCTCTGGGGCGCGGTGGAGCGGTTGACCTGGCGCACCGAACGCTGGGGGAGGATCGCGGCGTTCCTGGTCTCCACGGCGGTTTTCGCGGCGAGTCATCTCGAACCGCTGCGCACCACCCTGCTGCTGGTGATCGCGATCCCGATCGGGCTGGCCAGGGTGTTCACCGGGCGGCTGCTCGGCAGCGTGGTCGCCCATCAGGTGAACAACTTCCTCCCGGCCGTGACGATCCTGCTCGCCTCGCTCGGGATAGCCGCGTTCTGACGGCCGATCGGCGTCTGGCAGAATGTACGCTTGCCTGCTTTGGCCGGACCCTCTCACCGCGCCCGAGCTCACCCTTCGGGTGTGCGCAGCCGTGTCCCCACTCGGCTGGCGTGCGCCTTCCACATGCATCAGAGAGAACTGAGGAGTACCCACACCCGTGGCCGTCAAGATCAAGCTGCAGCGTCTCGGCAAGATCCGTGCGCCGTACTACCGCATCATCGTCGCCGACGCGCGCACCCGCCGTGATGGCAAGGCCATCGAGACGATCGGCAAGTACCACCCCAAGGAAGAGCCGAGCTTCATCGAGGTCGACACCGAGCGGGCCCAGCACTGGCTGTCCGTCGGCGCCCAGCCGACCGAGCCGGTCCAGCGCATCCTCGAGATCACCGGTGACTGGCAGAAGTTCAAGGGCCTCCCGGGCGCCGAGGGCACCCTGAAGGTCGCCGAGCCGAAGCCGTCGAAGCAGGACCTGTTCAACGCCGCGCTCGCGGCCGCCGGTGACTCGGCCTCCGCCGAAGCCACCACGCCGAAGAAGAAGTCCGCCCCGAAGAAGGCCGAGGCCGAGAAGGCCGAAGCCGCCGAGGGTGACAAGGCCGAGGCGTGAGCTTCCTCGCTGACTCCCTCGAGCACCTGGTGCGCGGGATCGTCGACAACCCGGACGAGGTCCGGGTCGAGCTGCTGACCACTCGCCGTGGCCGCACGCTCGAGGTGCACGTGCACCCCGACGATCTCGGCAAGGTGATCGGCCGGGGCGGTCGTACCGCGACCGCCCTGCGCACCGTCATGGGCGGCATCGGTGGCCGCGGCGTCCGCGTGGACGTCGTCGACACCGATCGCTGACCAAGGACACAACGGGATGGACGTCGTAGTCGGCCGTATCGCCAAGGCGCACGGAATCCGCGGGGAACTCGCGGTGGACGTGCGCACGGACTCGCCGGAACAGCGGTTCGCGGTCGGTTCGGCCGTCACGACGAAGCTGCGTGACGGCAGCAGCAGAGACCTCACCATCGCAGCCGCCCGCGAACACAGCGGGCGGCTGCTGGTGCGTTTCGAAGAGGTGCTGACCAGGGACGTCGCGGAGACCCTCCGCGGCGCGCTGCTGATCGCCGACACCTCGGCGCTGCCGCCGACCGAAGACCCCGACGAGTTCTACGACCACGAACTCGAAGGCCTGCGGGCCGAACTCGCCGACGGCACCGTCGTCGGCAAGGTACGCGAAATCGTGCATTCGCCCGCCGGGGAACTGCTGTCGATCGATCACGACGGGCGCGAGGTGCTGGTGCCGTTCGTGAAGGCGATCGTCCCGGCCGTCGACGTCGCCGGCGGCCGCGTGGTCCTCGACCCGCCGGAAGGCCTGCTGGACGCCTGATGCGCCTCGACGTAGTCACGATCTTCCCCGAATACCTCGATCCGCTCCGCGCCGCGTTGCTCGGGCGCGCGATCGACCGCGGCCTCATCGAGGTCGGCGTCCACGACCTGCGGAACTGGACGCACGACGTCCACCGCGCCGTCGACGACGCTCCGTACGGCGGCGGGCCCGGCATGGTGATGAAACCGCAGATCTGGGGCCCCGCCCTGGACGACGTCTGCGGCGAGAACACCCGTCTCGTGGTCCCGACCCCCGCCGGGCGGCCGTTCACCCAGGCCATGGCCCACCAGTACGCCGCGGAAGAGCACCTGGTGTTCGCCTGCGGCCGCTACGAGGGCATCGACCAGCGGGTGATCGACGACGCCGCGCGGCGGATGCCCGTCGACGAGGTCTCCATCGGCGACTACGTGCTGGTCGGCGGCGAGGCCGCGGTCCTGGTGATGGTCGAGGCCGTCGTCCGGCTGCTGCCCGGAGTGCTCGGCAACGCCCGCTCCGCCGAAGAGGACTCGTTCTCCGACGGTCTCCTCGAAGGCCCCAGCTACACCCGGCCGGAGGTCTGGCGCGACCTGGCCGTCCCCGACGTCCTGCGCTCGGGGAACCACGCGCTGATCGACCGCTGGCGCCGCGACCAGGCGCTGGAACGCACCGTACGGCGCAGGCCCGAACTGATCGGCCTGCTGCCGGAGGGTAGTCTCGACAAGCACGATCTCAAGGTCCTCGACCGGTTGGCCGAGGGCAGCGACCAGGCCGGGTCAACCACCTGAGTCCTGGTCTGCAATACTTGACAGGTTGGCGTGAGTGGACGCGCGAAACTTGAAACCCTGCAAGCCGGGTATCAAGGCCGCGAAGTCCGCCGGAACGCCATCAGCCCCCGGGTAGGTCGCAGTGCCCGACACTGCGCGCCCAAGCTGCACGTAAGCCATACGAAGACGAGGACGGACCACCGATGAACACCCTGGACGCGCTGGACGCGCAGTCACTGCGTTCCGACATCCCGGACTTCCGACCGGGCGACACGCTCAAGGTTCACGTCCGCGTCATCGAGGGCAACCGCGAGCGCAACCAGATCTTCCAGGGCGTCGTGCTGCGTCGCCAGGGCGGCGGCATCCGCGAGACCTTCACGGTCCGCAAGGTGTCGTTCGGCATCGGCGTGGAGCGCACCTTCCCGGTGCACTCGCCGAACATCGCCGAGGTCGAGGTCTTCAAGCGCGGCGACGTCCGCCGGGCGAAGCTGTACTACCTCCGCGAGCTGCGCGGCAAGGCCGCCAAGATCAAGGAACGCCGCGAAAACCGCGAGACGGCCTCCGCCAAGTAGGTAGCCACTCGGTTACCGGTAACCTGGCGTCGTGGTCGAACCCGTGTCCCAGAACACCTCCGAAGACGAGCCCGATCGCCCCGAAGAGGAGCGCCCCACCCGGGCCTCCCGCCGGGGCCGGTCCGGTTCCAAGAAATTCGGCAAGGTCAACAAGAAGCGGTCGTTCTGGAAGGAACTGCCGATCCTGATCGTCGTCGCGCTCGTGCTGACGATCTTGATCCAGCAGTTCCTCGCCAAGGTCTACATGATCCCCTCGGGATCGATGGAGACCACTTTGCACGGCTGCTCGGGATGCACGGGCGACCGGATCCTGGTCGATCGGATCACGTACGACTTCACCGATCCCGCCCCGGGCGACGTGGTGGTCTTCAAGGGCCCGCCCGCCTGGGTCGGCGAGATCGACACGCCGGAGTCCAGCAACATCTTCGTCACCGGATTCCGCACGCTGGGTTCCCTGATCGGGTTCGCGCCGCCGGACGAGCGCGACTTCGTCAAGCGGATCATCGCGGTCGGCGGCCAGACGGTCCAGTGCTGCGACAACAACCGCGTCGTCGTCGACGGCAAGGCACTCGACGAGCCGTACGTCCACTGGGAAGAGGGCATGGCCCCCACCGAGCGGACGTTCGAGCCGGTCAAGGTGCCCGCCGGCTACGTCTGGGTGATGGGCGACAACCGCAACAACTCCAGCGACTCCCGTATCCAGGGTGGCGGTGGGGTCAACGGCGCGGTCCCGGTGGACAACATCATCGGCAAGGCGCGGGTCATCGTGCTCCCGCCCGGCCGCTGGGGTGGCGTTTCGGACCACAACCCGCAGGCGAACGCTCAGCCGCTGGCGCTCGGCGCCCCGGCTTGGCAGCAGGGGCTCCCGCTGGGAGTCGGTGTCGCCGCGGCGTGGCCCGTGCTCTTCCTCGGCAGGCGGATGTCGGCCGGAGTGCGCAAGGCGGTCGACCGGAGGCGGTAAGGCCTTGAGAGTTCCTGTACCGCTCACACCGGCCGAGCCGCTTCGGCCGCCGCGGGCAGTGGTGCGTGGCGACCTCTTCTGGGGTTTGCAGGGTGCGCTGGACCGGCGGGGCCTCGGGCCCGTCGCCGGAGTCGACGAGGCAGGGCGCGGTGCTTGCGCCGGCCCGCTCGTCGTGGCCGCCTGCGTCCTGCGTCCCGGCGACGCCGCGCGCCTGCCCGAGCTCACCGACTCGAAGGTGCTCACGGCCAAGGCCCGCGACCGCGTGTACGACCGGGTCGTCCAGCGTGCCGTCGACTATTCGGTCATCGTCATCCCGGCGGCCGAGGTCGACCTGTTCGGCATCCACGTCATGAACCTCGAAGGCATGCGGCGTGCCGTCTCGGCGCTGCGGAAAACGCCCGGTTACGTGCTGACCGACGGGTTCCGCGTGTCCGGGCTGCCCGCCCCGAGTGTCCCGGTGATCAAGGGGGACAAGGCCGTCGCCTGCGTGGCGGCGGCTTCGGTGCTGGCGAAGGTCACCCGTGACCGGATCATGGGCGACCTGCACGACGTCCACCCGCATTACGGTTTCGACGTGCACAAGGGGTACAGCACCACCGACCACAGCGCGGCGCTCGACACTCACGGTCCGAGTCCGGTCCATCGCTGGTCGTACGCCAACGTGGCCACCGCGGCCGCCGCGCACCGGGTGCGGCCGCCTCACCCGGTCGTGCTGACCGTCGCGGCACTGGAAAACCCGAGCGTGCCGATACGTGCCCTCGGCCCGCACGTGGGTAACAATGAACGCTCCGCCGCTGGAACAGCAGCAAAATCGCGAGGAGGGGCGCGGATTTCATGAGCGCAGAGGATCTCGAGAAGTACGAGACCGAGATGGAGCTCTCGCTTTACCGCGAGTATCGCGACATAGTCGGCCAGTTCTCGTACGTGGTGGAGACCGAGCGGCGGTTCTATCTGGCCAACGCCGTCGACGTGCAGGTGCGCGACGGTGGCGGCGAGGTGTACTTCGAGGTCCGCATGTCCGACGCTTGGGTCTGGGACATGTACCGGCCCGCCCGGTTCGTCAAGCACGTCCGGGTCATCACGTTCAAGGACGTCAACGTCGAGGAGCTCGACAAACCGGATCTCCGGCTGCCGGAAGACGGACCGTTCTCCGGCTGATCTTCCTAAGTACGTGAAGGCCCCCTTCATTGCGTCTAGCGCGGTGAAGGGGGCCTTCACGTACTTGTACCGGGTCCCATAGCACAGCCCACCGACGATTCCGGCCGATGAGCTCTCCTGACGGCCCAACCATCCACAACACCCCGGTTGTCCACAGGCGCCGAAATCAGGTCTGTCCGCCACCCCCTCACCCTGGCAGCGTCGATCACACACGCACCGTGCCGATCGCTGAGGGGGATCGAGATGACGAGCATTGCCGAGCGGCCGCCCGCCGGGGCACCTCGGATCGAGCTGGGCCGCTGGGGCGAGGACCTCGCGGTCCGGCATCTGGAGAGGAAGGGCTACGTCGTCCTGAGCCGTAACTGGCGTTGCCGTGACGGCGAGCTGGATCTCATCGCGACCGACCGGAAGGTCCTCATTTTCTGTGAGGTGAAGACGAGGACGGGGCTGGAGTTCGGCACCCCGGCCGAGGCGGTCACACCGGACAAAGCCGATCGCATCCGCCGTCTCGCGTACCAGTGGCAGCGCAAGTTCATGATCCGCTGGTGCCCGGTCCGCTACGACATCGTCGCGATCGTCGCCTCGCCCGATGCCCCGCCCCGGGTGCGGCACATCAAGGCGGCGTTCTGAATGGCGCTGGCGAAGGCATGGTCCGTCGCGCTGCTCGGCGTCGATGGCAAGGTGATCGAGATCGAGGCCGACATCGGCGGCGGATCGCCGAGGGTGACGATGGTCGGGCTGCCGGACACCGGGCTGAAAGAGGCCAAGGACAGGGTCCGTTCCGCCGTGCGCAATTCCGGGCGGACCTGGCCGGACGAGCGGGTGATCCTCGGCCTTTCACCGGCGAATCTGCCGAAGGTGGGGTCCGGCTACGACTTGGGGATCGCGGCGGCGGTCCTGGCCGCCACCGGCTCGGTCCCCGCCACGAAGCTGCTGAACACCGTGCTGCTCGGTGAACTCGCCCTCGACGGCCGGGTACGGCCGGTCCGCGGGGTCCTGCCTGGGCTGCTGGCGGCGCGCAACGCCGGGTACCGACGGGCCGTCGTTCCCGCCGAGTCGCTGTTCGAAGCCGCTCTCGTGGACGGCCTGGAAGTCGGCGGGGTGGCGCGGCTGAGCGAATTCGCGGACTGGCTCAAGGGCGAAGGCGAGCTCACCCGCCCCGAGCCAGGCGTCGTCCAGGAGCCGCCGCGAGTGCCCGATCTCGCCGACGTGGTGGGGCAGCCGGAAGCGCGATGGGCGCTGGAGGTGGCCGCGGCCGGCGGGCATCACCTGCTCATGACCGGTCCGCCCGGGGTGGGCAAGACACTGCTCGCGAAACGGCTGCCCGGCCTGCTTCCCAGACTGACCGCCGAAGAGTCGCTGCAGGTGACAGCGGTGCATTCGATCGACGGTTCGCTCTCCCGCACCGAACCGCTGGTCACCGTGCCACCGTTCGTCGCGCCGCATCATTCGATCAGCGTGCCCGCCCTGATCGGTGGCGGAAGCGGCCTGGCGGTCCCCGGCGCGATCAGCCGTGCGCACCGGGGAATCCTCTTCCTCGACGAGGTGTGCGAATTCGGCCCGGAGCGGCTGGAGTCGCTGCGCACGGTGCTCGAAGAGGGCGAAGTGCGGATCGCGAGGGTCAAGGGCGCCGTGCGGTACCCGGCACGGTTCCAGCTGGTGATGGCGACCAACCCCTGCCCATGCGCCCCGGCGAAGGACGCCGACTGCACCTGTTCGTCGACCATGCGAAGGCGCTATTTGGGCCGGCTGTCCGGGCCACTACTCGATCGGGTGGATCTGCGGGTCCGGCTGCGTCCGCTGTCCGCGCTCAGCGCGCACCTGAGTGAGCCGCCCGAGGCGTCGGCGCCCGTCCGGGAGCGAGTGCTGGAGGCACGCGAGCGAGCCACGAAACGCTGGGCGGAGCACGGCTGGCTCACGAACGCGGAGGTGCCCGGCCCCGCGCTGCGCCGTGAGTTCGCCTTGCCGTCGCAGGTCACGGCCCTGCTGGACCGCGCGTTGGAAAGGGGCGCGATCACGGCGCGCGGCGCCGACCGCTGCCTTCGCATCGCTTGGACACTCGCCGATTTGAAGGGGGCCGGCAAGCCGGAGGCGGATGAGGTCGCGGCGGCCCTGAACTTCCGGGAGAGGTCATCCGGATGAGTGAACTCGAAGCCGAACGTCTCGCGCGGTCGTACCTTCTCCGCGTGGCCGAGCCCCCGGCACCCGCTTTGGCCGGTTTCGTGGACGAATTCGGCCCGGTCGTCGCCGCGGAAAGGGTGCGGCGCGCCGACTGCCCGCCGAAGGTGCGTGACGAGACGGCCGCGCGCCGAGCGCACGACTACGCCGAGCGGGATCTGGAGCGGGCCGCGGCCGACGAGACGAGGCTCGTCATCCCGGAAGACGGCGAATGGCCGGCCTGGCCCTTGCTTTCGCTGGCGGTGGCGCAGCGCAGGGGAGTTTCCGGTGTGGCACCTCCGCTGGCGCTGTGGGTCCGGGGTCCGGCCAGGCTCGACGAGGCCGTCGACCAGGCGATCGCGATCGTCGGTGCCCGCGCGGCGACCGGGTACGGCGAGCACCACGCCGCCGAGCTGGGCTATCACCTCGCGAGCCGCGGGATCCCGGTGTTCTCGGGAGCGGCGTACGGGATCGACGGCGCGGCCCACCGGGGCGCGTTGAGCGCGGACGGGACGACGGTGGCCCTGCTCGGCTGCGGAGCCGATGTCGGATACCCGGCGCAGCACGCGACCTTGTTGCGCAACATCGGAAAGGTCGGCGCGGTGGTCAGCGAGTACCCGCCGGGCACTTCGCCCGCGAGGCATCGGTTCCTCGTCCGGAACAGGCTCATCGCTGCGCTCACGGAAGGCACCGTCGTGGTCGAAGCGGGCAGGCGCAGCGGCGCGCGGAACACCGCGAGTACGGCCGGAGCCCTGGGCAAGGTCGTGATGGCCATGCCTGGGCCGGTCTCGTCGGGGATGTCCGCCGGCTGTCACGCGCTGATCCGCGAAGGCGAGGCCACGCTGGTGACCTCGGTCGACGAGATCCTCGAGACCGCCGGACGCCTCGGGGCGCCGGCCGCGGATCCGTCGAAACCGCGCCGCCGCACCGATCGGCTCGGTCCGGAGGCGCTGCGAGTGCACGACGCGCTGTCCGCACGGTCAGCGAGACACGAGGAACGGCTGGCGGCCGAGTCGGGCGTCCCGGTCGAGCGCGTCCGCTCGCTGCTTCCCGAACTGGAGCTCGACGGCTTCGCGGAAAGGAGTGACACAGGGTGGCGAAGACGGACCGCCAAGACCTGACTGGCCTACACCTGAGACGCCATCCCGGCACGATCCGACCACGGACACCGCAACAGGGTGCGGCGATACTTGACCATCCGCCGTACATCGCGCAGCGTGATCGGCATGCCGTCGACCGAAGGTGCCCACGGCACGGGGAAACGCGCCCGCAGACCCGATCTGCGCGCCGCCCGTGCCGCGCTGCCGGAGCCTGTCCGGAAGCTGATCGACGACTACGAGCGGCACCTTTCCCTGGAACGCGGGCTGTCCGCGCACACCGTGCGTGCCTATCTCGGCGACATCGTGTCGCTGATGGGCTTCGTGGACGGGAACGGCGGCCGGTTCGAAGATCTCGACATCGGGACCTTGCGCGGCTGGCTGGCCCGGCAGCGCGAGGAGGGGGCCAGCCGCACGACACTGGCGAGGCGCGCCGCGGCGGCACGCACCTTCACCGCGTGGGCCCACCGGGGCGGGGCGCTCGCCTCGGATCCGGGCGGCCGGCTGGTGGCGCCTCGCGCGCACCGCAAGCTCCCCGGGGTCCTCCGCGCGGAGCAGGCGAGCGACGTCATGCGCTTCTCAGCCGCCGGTGCCGAACAGCGCGACCCGGTGGCTTTGAGGGACAGTGCCATCGTGGAACTGCTCTATGCGACCGGCGTGCGGGTCTCGGAACTGTGCGGGCTGGATGTGGGCGACGTCGACTTCTCCCGCCGGGTCGTGCTCGTGCTGGGCAAGGGCGGCAAGGAACGTGTCGTGCCGTTCGGCGTCCCCGCCGAAACGGCTCTGCGGGCTTGGCTGGACGAGGGCAGGGGGAAGCTCGCCGTCGAAACGAAGGAGCCGGGGAAAGCGGCGCTCTTCCTGGGGGCACGGGGAGGCAGGCTCGATCCGCGGGCGGCCCGGCGGATCGTCCACGACGCCGTCGGTTCGGTGCCCGGCGCGAACGACATGGGGCCGCACGGCCTGAGGCATTCCGCGGCCACCCATCTGCTCGAAGGCGGCGCTGATCTTCGAAGCGTTCAGGAACTGCTTGGTCACGCTACGCTGGCTACCACGCAGCTCTACACTCATGTGACCGTCGATCGGCTGAAGGCGATCCACGACCGCGCGCACCCCCGGGCCCGATGATGCCGGGGAGGACTCGGCAGGTGACCCGGCGGCCCGCACCGGCGGCGCACGCGCATCCGCACGAGCACGGAGACCACGCTGAGTCGCATGCTGAGAACGGCGGTCCGATGACCGCCGACCCACATGTCACCGAAGCCGCCGGGAAACATCGTCCCGGCGGGGACGGTCCTGCCGTCGCACCCGAAGCACGGACCGGCTACGAAGTGGACGCCGGGATCCAGGCGCTGTGGCGGGAATTCACCGAGTCGCCGGACCAGGTCGTGCGCGACCGGCTCGTGCTGCACTACGCCCCGCTCGTCAAGTACGTCGCGGGCAGGGTCGGCACCGGGCTGCCGACCCACGTCGACGTCGGCGACCTGATCCAGTCCGGGATCTTCGGCCTGGTCGACGCGATCGAGAAGTTCGAGCCCGCCAGGGGCCTGCGGTTCGAGACCTACGCCATGCAGCGCATCCGGGGCGCGATCCTCGACGATCTCCGTTCCCAGGACTGGGTCCCCCGGGCGGTCCGCAGCAAGGCCCGCGAGGCCGAGCGCGCCCTGGAACGCCTCGGCGCCCGGCTGAACCGCACGCCGACCGACGCCGAACTCGCGGCCGAGCTCGAAATCAGCGTCGACGACCTGCGCGAGTTCTACGGGCAGATGCAGCTGACCAGTGTCATCGCGCTGGAAGACCTCGTCGCCGCGGGCAAGGACAGCGGCTCGCTGGTCGACACCCTGCCCGACGACGGCGCCGTCGACCCGGTGGCCGTCCTGGTCGATCAGGACAACCGCCGCCAGCTGGCGCAGGCCATCGCGCAGCTGACCGAACGCGACCGGATCGTCGTCGGTCTCTACTACTTCGAAAGCCTGACCCTCGCCGAGATCGGCAAGGTCCTCGGCGTCACCGAGTCACGGGTCAGCCAGCTGCACACCCGTGCCGTCATGCGGCTGCGCGCCAAACTGGTCGAGCAGGCCTAGCACCCAGGCACCACGGCGAGTTCCGCCTCCAATCACGTGTGTTCGGCCTCCAGTCACGCATGTGCGCTGTTCGATCACGCGTGCCGTCCACCAGGACACGCGGATCACGGCACCTTGCGTTGCGGAAGGGGCAGGCGACCGACACTGCTCGGCTGCCCGAGTCGTTCCGCACCGGTCACTCAGTCTCCTTCCCACGGTTTGAGCCGGACCTCCGACGGCTCGCCGATCAGCGCGAGCGGATCGACGTACTCCTCGCCCCGCCGGACGCCGAAATGCAGGCACGCCGGCTCCGGGCAGCCGGGGTGGCCCGTCGCGAGTGTCCCGAGCACTTGGCCGCGGTAGACCTGATCACCCGCGGTGACCGTCGGGGCGAGCGGTTGGTAGGTCGTGCGAAGCCCTCCCTCGTGATCGATCGACACCACGCCGCGGCCCGCCACCTGCCCGGCGAACATCACCACGCCTTCGGCGGCCGCGAGCACGTTCGTGCCCGGTGCTGCGGCGAGGTCGACGCCCCGATGACCGGGACCGTACGGAGTCGAAGGCGGCTCGAAGTACCTGGTGACGCTCGGTGCCGGCGACAGCGGCCAGGAGAGGCGCCCTTGCGGGGAGGGCGCGCCTCTGGCCGTGCCCGGCATCGCCGCCGACGCGAAGATCGCGAGCAGGGTCGCCAGGATCGCGAGGCGGGGAAGGCGCCGAGGGCCCCCGGGGCGGCGGTGCCTCCCGCCGGTGCGGTCGAGAGCGAAGGAGTGCCTGGTGACAGGGCGGGAACAGGTCGTCATGGTCATGTGTTCCAGGCTGGGGGACCGGCGTGGCGTGCGGGGCGCGCCGGGGGAATCTGTGGATAACCGAGGCGGTTGTGGACAACCCCTCTCATCAGGGGCTGCCGGTGCGGTACCCGGTGGCGACAGGGAGTAGACTCTTTTGCGCGGTCCGCGGCAGCGGACTGACTTCGCGTGCACGTGCGCGCTCCCGATGGCCGATCTCCTCACGGAGGGTCAGGACAGGCGGGGGCACACGGCCCGGCGGTCCTTGGGGTCACTTCGCCACAGGGTCCGGGCCCGAGCATCGGCACCAGGGCGATCGGCCACCCGGCCGAGAGCGACGAACCGAGCAAGCGCGTTCCGGCGGAGCCGGGCGCGCACGACACAGAAGAGGTTGATTCCGGCAATGGCCGTCGTCACCATGAAGCAGCTGCTCGACAGCGGCGTGCACTTCGGGCACCAGACCCGTCGGTGGAACCCGAAGATGAAGCGCTACATCTTCACCGAGCGCAACGGCATCTACATCATCGACCTGCAGCAGACGCTGACGTACATCGACCGTGCGTACGAGTTCATCAAGGAAACCGTCGCGCACGGCGGCACCATCATGTTCGTCGGCACGAAGAAGCAGGCTCAGGAAGCCATCGCCTCCGAGGCCTCGCGCGTGGGCATGCCCTACGTGAACCAGCGCTGGCTCGGCGGCATGCTGACCAACTTCCAGACGGTGCACAAGCGTCTCCTCCGCCTGAAGGAGCTCGAGTCGCAGGAGCAGACCGGTGGTTTCGCCGGCCTGACCAAGCGCGAGATCCTCACGCTCACCCGTGAGAAGGACAAGCTCGAGAAGACCCTCGGCGGTATCCGCGACATGGCCAAGGTGCCGAGCATCGTGTGGATCGTCGACACGAAGAAGGAGCACATCGCCGTCGGCGAGGCTCGCAAGCTGAACATCCCGGTCGTCGCGATCCTGGACACCAACTGCGACCCGGACGAGGTCGACTACCCGATCCCGGGTAACGACGACGCGATCCGTTCGGCCGCGCTGCTGACCAAGGTCGTGGCCGAGGCCGCCGCCGCCGGTCTGATGGCCCGCTCCAGCCGCAACGGTTCCTCCGCCGACGCCAAGCCCGAGGCCGGTGTCGCCACGGACGAGCCGCTGGCCGAGTGGGAGAAGGAGCTGCTGGCCGGCTCCGAGACCGCCGCCGCCGACGCCAAGGAAGCCGCCGCGGCGACCGAAGCGGCCACCGAGGCCCCGGCCGAGCAGGCCACCGCCTCCTCCTGATCCACCCGCTCGTGGGGCCGCCTCCGGGCGGCCCCACGAGTGAATTCCCCAAAAGACTTTCTCGTACCTGAAAAAGGACGGACACACCCACGATGGCGAACTACACCGCCGCAGACGTGAAGCGTCTCCGGGAGCTCACCGGCTCCGGCATGATGAACTGCAAGAAGGCGCTGGAGGAGAACGACGGCGACTTCGACAAGGCCGTCGAGTTCCTGCGCATCAAGGGCGCCAAGGACGTCGGCAAGCGCGCCGAGCGCGCCACCGCCGAGGGCCTCGTCGCCGGTGACGGCGGCGTGCTGATCGAGCTCGACTCCGAGACCGACTTCGTCGCGAAGAACGAGGACTTCCAGGCCCTCGCCGCGAAGATCGTCGAGGTCGCGAAGGCCGAGAAGACCAGCGACGTCGAGAAGCTGAAGGCCGCCTCGCTCGACGGCAAGACCGTCGAGGAGCAGGTCCAGGAGCTGGCCGCCCGCATCGGTGAGAAGCTCGAGCTGCGCCGTGTCGCCGCTTACGAGGGCACCACCACCACGTACCTGCACCGTCGCGGTGCCGACCTTCCGCCCGCCGTCGGCGTGCTCATCGAGTACACCGGTGAGGGCGAGGAGGCCGCCGAGGCCGCCCGCGGCGCCGCCATGCAGGTCGCCGCGCTCAAGGCCAAGTACCTCACCCGCGAAGAGGTCCCGGCCGACGTCGTCGAGAACGAGCGTCGCGTCGCCGAGGCGACCGCCCGCGAAGAGGGCAAGCCGGAGCAGGCCATGCCCAAGATCATCGAGGGCAAGGTCAACGCCTACTACAAGGACAACGTCCTGCTCGAGCAGCCGTCGGTCAAGGACAACAAGAAGACCGTCAAGGCCCTGCTCGACGAGGCCGGCGTGACCGTGAGCCGGTTCGCCCGGTTCGAGGTCGGCCAGGCCTGATCCAGGCGCGGAACACAAGAATCACCACTGTGCCCCGTCTCCGTCCATCGGGGACGGGGCACAGTCGGGTTTCAGAGCATTAGGGAGGGCGACATGGGTGTCCGGGTCGAAGGCGGATACCGGCGGGTGCTGCTGAAACTGGGCGGCGAGATGTTCGGCGGCGGTTCCATCGGGGTTGATCCGGATGTGGTGCACTCGGTCGCCCAGCAGATCGCCGACGTCGCGCGGACGGGCGTGCAGATCGCCGTCGTGATCGGTGGCGGCAACTACTTCCGCGGCGCGGAACTGTCGCAGCGCGGCATGGACCGCGACCGCGCGGACTACATGGCGATGCTCGGCACCGTCATGAACTGCCTGGCGCTGCAGGACTTCCTGGAGAAGGAGGGGCTGCCCACCCGGGTGCAGACCGCCATCACCATGGGACAGGTCGCGGAGCCGTACATCCCGCGCCGTGCCGAGCGTCATCTGGAGAAGGGCCGCGTCGTCATCTTCGGCGCCGGGGTCGGCATGCCGTACTTCTCGACGGACACCGCCGCCGCGCAGCGCGCGCTCGAACTCGGCTGCGAAGCCGTCTTGATGGCGAAGGCCGTCGACGGCGTCTACACCGCGGACCCGAAGAGCGACCCGACCGCCGAGATGTTCCACGAGATCAGCCACCGCGAGGTGCTGGAACGGGACCTCAAGGTCGCCGACGCCACCGCGTTCAGCCTGTGCATGGACAACAACATGCCGATCATCGTGTTCAATCTGCTCACCGAGGGGAACATCGCCCGTGCGGTCAGCGGTGAACGGATCGGCACCCTGGTCGACACCCCCGCCGACGGGGTGTCCGCGTAGTCCTGCTCTGATCTCCGTAATCGGTACGCATACACAACAACGGGAGTTGCCGTGATCGACGAGACCCTCCTCGACGCCGAGGAGAAGATGGAAAAAGCGGTGTCCGTCGCCAAGGAGGACCTGTCGTCGGTACGCACCGGCCGGGCCCACCCCGGGATGTTCTCGCGCATTGTCGTCGAGTACTACGGCGCGCCGACCCCGCTGAACCAGATGGCGAGCGTCAACGTGCCGGAGGCCCGGATGGCGTTGATCAAGCCCTACGACCAGACGCAGCTGAACGCCATCGAGAAGGCGATCCGCGAGTCCGACCTCGGCGTGAACCCGAGCAACGACGGCAACGTGATCCGTATCGTCATCCCGCAGCTCACCGAAGAGCGCCGCAAGGAAATGGTGAAGGTCGCCAAGTCCAAGGGCGAGGACGCCCGCGTCTCGATCCGCAGCGTCCGCCGTAAGGCCAAGGAAGAACTCGACCGGATCAAGAAGGACGGCGAGGCGGGCGAGGACGAGGTCGTCCACGCCGAGAAGGAACTCCAGAACCTCACCGACACCTACACCCACAAGGTGGACGAGCTGGTGAAACACAAGGAAGCCGAGCTACTCGAGGTCTGATGAGCCAGGTGAGCGAGGAACGCGAGGACCGGGTGGACGCCCCGGAACCGGTTCCGGCGGAGAAGCCGGAACCGGCGAAGAAGGTTTCCCGCGCCGGCCGTAACCTGCCCGCCGCGATCGGGGTCGGGCTGCTGCTGGGCGCGGCGATCGTCACGTCCCTGCTCACCGTGCGCTTTCTGTTCATCGGCATCATCGCGATCGCCATCGCGGTCGGCACGATCGAGCTGGCCGGGGCACTGAAGCGCGCGGCGGGTATCCGGATCGCGCTGGTCCCGGTGCTCGTCGGCGGTCAGGCGATGATCTGGCTGGCGTGGCCGTACGGCCGTGAGGGCGCGTTGACGGCGTTCGTGCTGACGGTGCTCGTCTGCCTGCTGTGGCGGTTGCCCGGCGGCGCGGACGGGTATCTGCGCGACATCAGCGCGTCGGTCTTCGCCGCCGCGTACATCCCGCTTTTCGGTGCTTTCGCCGCCATGCTCGTCCCGCCGGACGACGGCGTCGGCCGGGTGCTGGCTTTCATGATCGGTGTCGTCGCCTCGGACACCGGTGGTTACATCGCCGGTGTGCTGGGCGGCAAGCATCCGATGGCGCCCACCATCAGCCCGAAGAAGACCTGGGAAGGTTTCGCCGGTTCCCTCGTGGCCGGTGTGGTCGCCGGCGCGCTGACCCTGAGCCTCCTGCTCGACGGCCACGCCTGGCAGGGTGTGCTCTTCGGTGCGGCGATCGTCTGCACGGCGACACTGGGCGATCTCGTCGAGTCGCTGATCAAACGCGACCTCGGCGTCAAGGACATGGGGAACATGCTGCCGGGGCACGGCGGCTTGATGGACCGGCTCGACTCCTTGCTTCCGTCGGCCGTCGTCTCGTGGTTGCTGCTCTCGGCGTTCGTCCCCGTTTAGCCGAACCCATGTGACAAGCCCGGAATGCTGGGCCAAGGTCGGAATATGCGAACTCGACGGATGAGTAAGCGAATTCTGGCCATGGCACTGAGCGTGGTGACGCTCGGCGCCCTGACGACGACCGTGGCGGAAGCGGGCGAAAGCCCGGTCGTCCGCACGGATTCCGGTCCCGTGCGTGGCGTGAGCGCCGACGGATACCGGAGTTTCCAAGGCATCCCGTTCGCCGCGCCCCCGGTCGGCGACCTGCGCTGGTCACCGCCGCGGAAACCCGCATCGTGGTCCGCCGTGCGGGACGCGAGCAGACCGGGGCCTCGATGCGCCCAGGGCGCGGGGCTCGGATCTCCGCCGAGCGAGGCCGAGGATTGCCTGTATCTCAACGTGATCAGCCCGGCCAAGGCGGAGCGCAAGCCGCGTCCGGTGCTGGTCTGGGTGCACGGTGGCAGCTTCACCTCCGGGGCAGGCAGCGACTACGACTTCAAGCGCATGGCCCTCGGTGGGGACGTCGTCGTGGTGACCGTGAACTACCGGCTGGGAGTCTTCGGCTTCTTCGGGCATCCGGAGCTGGGACGCGACTCCGGCGTCTTCGGCCTTCAAGACCAGCAGGCCGCGCTTCGCTGGGTGCAGCGCAACGCGCGCGCCTTCGGCGGAGATCCGCGGAATGTCACGCTGTTCGGTGAATCCGCCGGTGCGATGAGCACCTGCGCCCAGCTGACCTCGCCGTCGGCGGCGGGGCTGTTCCACCGCGCGATCATCCAGAGCGGTCCGTGCACCCTGACCTGGCCCGACGGCGGGTTCTTCCCCGGCGTGCCCGCGGGTTCGCCGTACCTGCCCCGCACGGACGTCGAGGCGATGGGTGCCGAAGCGGCGAAGAAGCTCGGCTGCGCCGACGTCGCCTGTCTCCGGCGGCTCCCGGTCAAGGATCTGGTGAGCCAGCCGTTCTCGACGCCCGCGTTCGGCACCGGCCTGCTGCCGGAGCATCCGGCCGAGGCGCTGAAGGCGGGGCATTTCGCCCGCGTGCCGGTGCTGACCGGGGTCACCAGGGACGAGGCGAGGCTCTTCGTCGCCTTGTTCCCCGGCCATCCGTTCACCGAGGAGCATTACCGGGGACTGCTGCGGACGGCGTTCGGGGAGAAGGCGCCGCTCGTCTAGGCCCGGTATCCGTCTGCGAAGCACGGCGGCCCGGCGATGGCGTTCGCGGACGCGATGACCGATCGGATCTGGGGTTGCCCGCAGGTGGGGACCGAGCAGTTGCTGCGTCAGCGCACGCGGACCTTCGGTTACGAGTTCGCCGATCGGGACGCTCCGCCGCTCGTTCCCGCGCCACCGGGCATGAATCCCGGCGCCGCCCACGGAAGCGAATTGGCTTATTTGTCTGATTTAACCGGCTTCCCGGCGAAATTGACGCCCGCGCAGCAGGAACTGGCGGGGCAAATGATCCGGTATTGGACCGCGTTCGCGCGCACCGGTGATCCGAACGGCGAGGAACTGCCGAAGTGGCGTCCCTCGCCGCGGACGCAGTCGCTGGCGCCGGGTGTGATCGGCCCGGTCGATCTCGGGGCCGTGCACGACTGCGGTTTCTGGGCCGGCCTCTGACCGAAGAGCCGGGGCGGCCTCGTCGCCCCGGCTCAGTCGTCGTACGGATCGTCGACTTCGGCGGTGCCCCAGCCTTCGACGGCCCGGGAGTGGTCGATCACCGCGAAAACGGAACCGTCCGGGTCGGCGAGGATCGCCATCCGGCCGTACGGGGTGTCGTAGGGCTGGACCACGACCGCGCCGCCGAGCATCAGAGCTTGTCCGGCCGCGGCGTCCGCGCCGCGCGCCGGGTCGAGGGCGAGGTAGACCATCCAGTGCGGGGGAGTGTCCGGCCGGTATTCCGAGCCCATCACGTACCGGTACAGCACCGGTTCGTGCTCGATGAGCCATTCGGCGTAGTCGAGCGAAGCGCCGTCGCCGATCTGGTGGCTGGTGTAGTTGAAAAGGCGGCAGTAGAAGTGATCCGCCGCCGCGCCGTCGTGGGTGTTGAGGTCCGCGCCGCTGAACGTGTTCGGCACCCCCGTCGCGAACTCCCAGGTGGCGGGCGGCTCCCAGAAGACGACATGCGCGCCGCACGCGTCGATGGCGTGCACGATGTTGCCGCGATGGGGGATCGCCATCGGCCCGAGCGTGACCCGGCCACCGAGACTGTCCACCCATTCGGCGGCGGCCGCCGCCTGCTGCACCGAGATGTGGACGCTCCAGCCGGCCGGTCCCTCCGCGCCCGCGCGGTACAGACCACCGGTCGGTACGCCGTTCAGAGTCGCGATCGAGTACCGGCCGGTCGGCGTCGCCGGATCACGCTGGACGACGAACTCCCAGTCGAAAAGCCCGCCGTAGAAGGCTTGTGCGGCCGCTTCGTCTCTGCACGCGAGCTCGATCCAGCACGGGATTCCCGAAGGTATGACGGAAGTGTGGGCGGCCGAGCCAAGCGACATGCGGTTCTCCCTTACCGGTGGGAGTAAAGTCTAGTCGCTGACCGCATTGTTTCCGTTAAAGATTTCGACCCGGATACCCCGGAACCCGGCCCGGTGTCCCTTCGTTGGAGCTTCCGTGCGCTGGTTTCCCCGAGCCCTCTCCTCCGCCCGCCGTGGCGGCGAGGAGGTGCTGCCGAGTCCGAACATCTGGTACTACCAGAAGGCCTACGAGGTCGAGAACCGCGCGCAGGACGTCGAAGACGAGATCTGGCGCGTGCTCGCCGGGGCTCGCGATTGGTCCGGGGCGGACGTCCTCGACATCGGCTGCGGTGACGGTTTCCACCTGCCGCGGTTCGCCGCGACGGCGCGGTCGGTGGTCGGCGTCGAGCCCCATGAGCCGCTCGTCCGTGACGCGCGGAATCGGGTGGCACGGCTGGCGAACGTCGAGGTGCGGCAAGGCCGTGCGCAGCGGCTTCCCCTGCCGGATGCGGCTTTCGACGTCGTCCACGCCCGCACCGCGTACTTCTTCGGCCCCGGTTGTGAACCCGGTCTTCGCGAAGCGGAGCGGGTGTTGCGCCCGGGTGGGCTGATGATGATCGTGGATCTCGATGTGACGAGTGAGCCCTACGGCCGCTGGATGCGCCTGGATCTCCCGCACTACGACCCGCCCGGCGTCGAGAAGTTCTTCGCCCGTCAGGGATTCGACTGCCGCAAGGTGATGACGCGGTGGCTGTTCGAAGACGCCGCCGCGATGGAAGCGGTGCTGAAGATCGAGTTCAGCGCTCCGGTCGCGGCGAAGGCGATCGCGGAGGTCCGGCGGCTCAACGAGGTTTCGTCAAGTGCCGGGGAGAAGCGGGTGACGCTGCCGGTGGGCTATCGCGTGCATACGCGCACCAAGCCCACCGGCCTCGTCGTGCCGGATCACTCCGTGTCCTCGGCCTCGCCGAGGATGCCGTAGATCGTCCGCCGCGCCTCGTTGAGCACGTCGACGGTGCGGGCCTGCTGGCTTTCGCTGCCGGCGTGCATGACCTGCGCCACCGCCGCGGCCAGGGTCGCGCCCGCCTTGCGCAGGTTCACCTCGACCGGGTCGACGTCGTGGGCGATCTGCTCCCACGGCGGGACGGCGTCCTGCTGTTCGGCCGCGGTACGGCCGGATTCGGTGAGCTCGAACAGTTTCTTGCCGTTCTCGTCCTTGCTGATCACCAGGCCTTCGTCGGCCAGCATCTGCAGGGTCGGGTAGACCGAGCCGGGGCTCGGCTTCCAGAAGCCGCCGCTGCGCTCGCCGATCTCGCGGATGATCTCGTAGCCGTGCCTCGGCTGCTCGGAAAGCAGCGCCAGGATCGCCGCGCGGACGTCACCGCGTTTACCGCGCCGTCCGCCGGGGCCGCCGCGACGGCCGTGCCGGTGGCCCGGTCCGCCCGGACCCGGCGGGAAGTCGCCGAAGCCGCCGCGAGCCCAAGGTCCGAAGGCGGGCCGGCCGTGTTCTGGAGGGAAAGGTCGTCGTCGCATGATGTGAATCCTCTCTTCGTAATGTTCCGACTCGTTCACGATATATCGGAAACGGTCGGACGACAACCCCTTTCGCGTGAGTTGGGTCTCAGTGGCTTGTGGTGGCGTGATCTGGGGAACAGGGATCCGGGGCGGCTCGGGTGTGCGAAAGGTGGACATGGGACACTGGGTGAGCTATGACTGCCCTCCCTCTCGTCTTCGACGCGCCCAAGCGCGGCCTCCCGCCGCGCCATCTCGCCGATCTCACCGCCGCCGAGCGGGCCGCGGCCGTCGCCGAGCTGGGTGAGAAGCCGTTCCGCGCGAAGCAGCTTTCGAACCACTACTTCTCGCGGCTCACGGTGGACCCGGAGGAGATGACCGACATCCCGGCGGCGTCACGGGAGAAGCTCGTCGGCGATCTGATGCCGACGCTGCTCACCGAGATCAAGGCGCTCGCCTGCGACGACGGGACCACCCGCAAGACCTTGTGGCGCGCGCACGACGGGACGCTGCTGGAGAGCGTGCTGATGCGCTACCCGGACCGCGCGACCCTGTGCATCTCGAGCCAGGCGGGCTGCGGCATGGCGTGCCCCTTCTGCGCGACCGGGCAGGGCGGCCTCGACCGGAACCTGTCGACCGCGGAGATCGTCGACCAGGTCCGCTCCGCCGCCGCCGTGATGCGCGACGGGCTGATGCCCGGTGGCCCCGGCCGTCTGTCGAACATCGTCTTCATGGGTATGGGCGAGCCGCTCGCGAACTACAAGCGCGTGGTGGCGGCGGTCCGGCGGATCACCGATCCCTCGCCGGAGGGGCTCGGGATCGGTCAGCGTTCGGTGACCGTGTCGACGGTGGGGCTCGCGCCGGCGATCCGGAAGCTGGCGGACGAGAAGATGCAGGTACGCCTGGCGGTTTCGCTGCACACGCCGGACGACGAACTGCGGGACACGCTGGTGCCGGTGAACGAGCGCTGGTCGGTGGACGAGGTCCTGTCCGCCGCTCGGTACTACGCGGACACCTCCGGTCGCCGCGTGTCGATCGAGTACGCATTGATCCGGGACGTCAATGATCAGCCTTGGCGTGCCGAGCTGCTGGCGAAGCGGCTTCGGCAGCACTTGGGCCAGCTGGTGCACGTGAACGTGATCCCGCTGAACCCGACGCCGGGAAGCAAGTGGGACGCCTCGCCGAAGCCGGTGGAGCGGGAATTCGTCCGGCTGGTGAACGCGGGCGGTGTGGCGTGCACGGTACGTGACACGCGTGGTCAGGAGATCGCGGCGGCGTGCGGACAGCTCGCCGCCGAGAACTGAGTTCTTCCTTTCAGTGATGGAGATTTTGTCGTGATGTATGCCCCCAGCCTGCTGGATCCGGCTGCGGAGGAGCTGAAGCTCGCGGACGTGCTCGGCCATGGCGCGACCGGTGTCGCGCGCGAGGCCAGGACGTTGCTCGGTGAGCGGTTCAGCTCGGTGACCTTCATGTACGTCCTGATGCGGGCGTTCGAGGTGGAGTACACCGCGGCGCGGGACGCTTCGCGGTGGCACGAGTTCCACGGCGGACCGTACGCGCTCTCGGACGCCGACCTCGAAGCCCTGCTGGCGCCCTGGCTCGGGACGCCGGCCGCGTCGATCACCGCATAGGCGGGATCGACGCGACCGTCCTTTGTGGATGGTCAGCTCGACTTGTGCCGAGTCGGCCGGTAGACGAGCTCCTGGATACGCCCGTCGAACGTCCGGCTCTCGAGTAGTTCGAGGTCGAAGTCGGCCGCACCCCGGAAGATCGGGCCTGCCCCGGTCCTTCCGGTGATCACCGGGAAGACCGTCACGTGGACGCGATCCACCAGGCCGGCGGCCATCAGCGCCCGGTTCATCGACAGGCTCCCGTGCGAGCGCAGCGGCACTTCGGACTCCTCCTTGAGCCGGGCGACGACGTCGACCGCGTCCCCGCTCACGACGGTCGCGTCCGGCCAGTCGAGCGGCTCCCGCAGCGTGGTCGAGACGACCGTCGCCGGCAGGTGCTTCAGCCGCGAGACCCACGGATCCAGCGCCTCGACGTCCGGGACCTCCGCGTTGAGCATCTCCAGGTTCGTCCGGAACGTGGTGGCACCGAAGACCATCCGCTGCTCCTGGGAGTACAGGGCGAGGCGGTGTTCGAGGAATTCGGGACCCTGCTTGCCCCAGTAGCCGCCCCAATCGCCGGTGTGGGAGCCGAAGCCGTCGAGGCTGGAAAAGACGTCGAACGTGTAGGTCGCGGTCATGATGCTCCTTCGGTGAGTTCGTCTCTCACCCTGGCTACGAACGCGGCCGGCGCGGATAGACATCGGCGACTGGCTGTCCGCTTGGTCGATCGCCGAGTTCCCTCCTCTCGCTGGGCCGGACGGACCAGTCACACGGCGGTCTTCATCGTCGGCGGCGACACTCGATGAAGACTCGAAGGAGGTGGACCGGATGTCCGCGACCAAGGCGAGACAGGTGCGCCACAACAAGGCCGTCCAGGTGTTCGGACGGATCGGCATGGGCTGCTACGGCCTGGTGTATCTGCTCATCGGGTACCTGGCGGTGCGCGTCGCCGTCGGCGGTGGCGGCCAGGAGGCCGACGGACGCGGCGCGATCGCCGAAGTCGGTTCGACGCCGGTGGGCGGGGTGCTGTTGTGGGTACTGGCGGCAGGGCTGGTGGCCTACGGCCTGTGGCAGGGGTTGCTGGCCGCGGTCGGCTACACCTGGATCGACAAGCAGCGCACTCGCACCGTCAAGCGGGTGACGTCCGGAGTGCGGTGCCTGGTGGGGATCTCGCTGGGCGTGTACGCGGCCAAGGTCGCCTTGGGGGCGGGGGAACAGGGCAGTGGCGACCAGAAGCAGCAGGAGTTCACCGCGTGGCTGCTCGGGTTGCCCGCCGGCCCGTTCCTGGTGACCGTGGTGGCCGTCATCGTGTTCGGCGTCGCGGTGGGCTCGGTGGTGAAGGGGATACGCCGGACCTTCGAGCAGGATCTCGACCTCGCGAAGCTCCCGTCGGGGACCCGGCGATGGGTGGAGCGGCTGGGCAGGATCGGTTACGTGGCAAGGGGTTTCGTCTTCGGCGTGGTCGCGGTGCTGGTCGGGTACGCGGCGCTGACGCACGATCCGTCCCGGTCCGGCGGGCTCGACGCCGCCCTGCGGACCTTGGCCGCCCAGCCGTTCGGCACGGTGCTGCTCATCGTGGTGGCCGTGGGGGTCGCGGCCTTCGGTGTGTACTGCGTCGGGGCGGCACGAGCGCAGCGTGGGTGAGCGCCATCAGGCGGGTTTGTCGAGTCTTACTTCGAGACACCGGGTTCAGAGCGCGGACGCGGCGCGGTAGTCCCTCGGCGAGGTGCCGAGGAGCCGGGTGAACATCGTCGAGAACGCGGCGGGGCTCTCGTAGCCGAGCGAGGCGGCGATCGCGGCGATGGGCAGGCCGTCCGACAGCAGTGACAGGGAATGCAGGACGCAGGCCCGCTGCCGCCAGCGGGCGAACCCCATCCCGGTCTCCGCGGTGAAGAGCCGGTTCAGCGTCCGCTCGCTCACGTGCAGCCGTTTCGCCCAGGCGCCGGCCGGATCGTGGATGTCCGGAGAGTCCAAAAAGGACTCGCACAGGGCACGCAGTCGTTCGTGCTTAGGCAGCGGAAGGTCGAGCCGGACTGGGGCGGACCGGCGGATCTCGTGCAGGGTCAGGCCGATGACCGCGGCGTCCCTTCCGCGAGAGGTGTACAGCTCCGGCACGCCGACGGCCTCGTTCAGGAGCTCCCGGAGCAACGCGGACACTTCGACGACCTGGCAGCGGCGCGGGAACCACGGCACCGCCTTCGGCTCGATGTACAGGCTCCGGGTGCTCACGTTCGTCGTGAACACCTGGTGGACGGTCTCCGGCGGGACGAGTACCGCGCGCCGGGTCGGGATGGTCCACGTGCCGTCGGCCGTTTCGACCCGCATCGATCCGGTCGCGCTGTAGAGGAACTGCGCCCGCCGGTGCCGATGCGGGAGGATCCGGTGCCCCGGTGGGTAATCGGTGCGGATCGCCACCACCGCGCGGTCAAGGTGGTCGACCTCGTCGATGGGGATGTCACGCACCTCACCGAGGCTACGCCGGCTGTCCGATCCGCGAAAGAAACTGGCGCCCTTTCGAAAGCCCGCCGTGCCGGTCAGGCCTACCGTCGAGGGAGTGCTGATCGAGATCTCGGTGCTCCTCGGGTTCGGTTGCCTGAGCGGCGTCACCACCGTCCTTTTCGGATTCGGCGGCGGATTCATCACCGTGCCCGTCGTCTACGCCTTCGCGCTCGCCGAGCCGGAACACGCGATGCACGTGGCGGTGGCCACGTCGACCGCGGTGATGGTGGTCAACGCCGGGAGCGCGACCCTCGCCCAGTGGCGGGCGGGGCGGCTCCGCCGCGACTATCTGTGGCCGCTCGTCGCCTTCATCGGCTTGGGCGCCGTGCTAGGGTCCTTCGCCGCCACCATCGCCGACGAGAGCGTCCTGCGCTGGCTCTTCGTCGCCTACCTCGCGCTGACCATCGCCGACAGCATCGTCCGGAAGGGTTTCGTGAGCAGGCGGGACGACGACCGGCCGCGTGCTCTCGGCGGGATCACCACCACCGCGGGCGGGACCGGGATCGGTGCCGTGGCGAGCTTCCTCGGCGTCGGGGGCAGCGTCCTCACCGTGCCGCTCATGCGGCGCAAGGGACTGCCGATGGCCGACGCGACCGCGCTGGCGAACCCGCTGAGCCTGCCCGTGGCGGTGATCGGCACGGCCGTCTACGCCTTCGCGGCGACGGGCACGGTTTCGGGCACCGCTCATCTCGGCTACGTCGACCTGGTGGCCGCGGGCGCGCTGCTGTGCGGGTCGCTGCCGGCCATCGCCGTGACCCGCCGGGTGGTCGGCCGGATCCCGGACCGTGCGCACGCGATCGCGTACCTCGCTCTGCTCGTCGCCGCACTGATCGCGATAGTCATCCGATGAGTTCTCGGTAAGTCAAGTCTTGACAAGGCATAGCGAAGATGGGAAGGGGTTATCGCCAGGCAAAGATCCGACGAATCCTCTATCTCTTTTTCGGAACTTGCGCCAAGATCTCCCGCATGAAACTGAGATCGATCACCAAACGCATGTTCGTTCTCGGGCTGCTGACGGTTCTCGGCACCACCGGGGCGACGTCGGTGGCCACCGCCGAACCCCAGTCGCCGCCCGCCGACGTCAACGCGACCGGGCTGCCGCGCGGCGGCTGGGAACCGATCGGCCCGAACAGCGTCGGCGGGCTGCTCGCCGCTTCGCCCGCCGGGCTGGCGATGATGCAGCCGAGCCCGCCCGCCCTGTGGCTCTCCGGCGACCGCGGAGCCTCGTGGAGCGTGCGCCGCGGACTGCCGCAAGACACCTCCATCCAGGGATTCTTCGTCGATCCGGCGAACCCCGACCGGATGCTCGCGGTGGGCAACAAACCGGCGGGCTTCCTCGGTGAATGGCGCGGCGTGCTGGTGCGGACCACCGACCGCGGCCAGACCTGGGAGACCCTGCGCGAGTGGTACCCCGACGGCGCGTTCGGCATGGCCACGGACCCGACGGGCCGGGTCGTCGTGGTGCAGAACCTCGATTCGCTGAGCGTCAGCACCGACGGCGGCGAGCACTGGAACGACGTGCCGAGGACCTGGCCGCGCGAGGGCAACGCCGCACCGGTCGGCGCGCTCAAACTCACGATGGTCGGCGACGACGCCTACCTCACGACGGTCTACCCGGAGTACGCGCTGTGGGTGGTCCGCGGGGTCAGCGGCAAGGAGCCGCAGGCCGAACTCGTCTACCGGACCAACGGCGAGATCAACCAGGTCGCTTCGGACGGCAAGCGATTCGTGGTCACGATCGGCTCCGAACTGCACGGTTCCACCGACGGTGGCAAGACCTGGACCGTGCTGCGCCGCGATCCCGGCGAGCAGACCCTGCGCGAACCGCGCTTCCTCGGCGGACGGCTCTACGTGTCGACGTATAACGACATAGACGTCACCGCGGACTTCGGCCGCACCTGGACCCGCAAACCGGTGCCCGCCGCGGGCGAAGGCGTCAGCGACATGATCGATCTCCCCGCCGGGCCGGGCAAACCCGCCACCACGCTGATCTCCTCGCTCTACCGCGGGGTGTACGCGGACGAGGGCAAGCGGGGTTACCGGCAGGTCGGTGTCCCCGGCGAGTCCATCCGCGACCTCGTGACCACCGGCAACCTGGTGCGCGAGAGCGTCGTCGCGGCGGGTGTGCAGGAGATCTACAACACCCCGCTCCCGCGCGGCAAGGTGGCCGCGGCGGACCGCGTCTGGCAGTCGCACCCGACCGACCGGCTGCACGAGGACGCGCGCCTGTCCGTCTCGCCGAGCCGTCCGGACGTCGTCTGGCAGGTCACCCGCAACGGATTCTCGCTCGACGTGCTCCGCAGTGGTGACGGCGGGCGGACCTGGCAGTTCGCGGCGAAGGCGAAGGAAGGCCTTCCGAGGACGATCTTCGCCCACCCGGCCGACCCGGACCGGGTGCTCGTCTCGGCCTTCGCGCCCACCGGCTACGTGCTCTACCGCAGTAACGATGCCGGGAAGACCTGGGAAAAGCTCGCGGTCGACAACGGCTTCATCGCGTTCGCCGGTGATCCGTGGAACCCGGACCGCGTCTGGGGTGGGGACACCGACGGCTTGTCCCGGTCGGACGATGGCGGCAAGACCTGGACCCACGTCACCAGCGACCCGGTCAGCTCGATCTCGATCAGCCGATGGGGTGGCGGGCGCATGCTCGTGGGCGGCGCCGGCATCCACCTGAGCGAGGACGGCGGCAAGACGTTCCGCCGGGTCCTCGACGGCGAGGACCCCCGTGAGATCAGCCGGATCCTGCCGCATCCGTTCGACTTCCGGGTGTGGTTCGCGAGCAACGCGACCGGCGGCGGGGTGCTGCGCAGCACGGACTTCGGCCGCACCTGGTCGCCCGTGCCCGGCGCGCTGCCCGATCCCAGGGTGCTCTCCCTGGCGGTCAGCGCGGACGGCCGGTATCTGTTCGCCGGCACCGCGCAGTCCGGCGCGTACCGCCTGACGCTGTACTGAGTCCGAGACGCTTCGTGGCCGGAGGAAGTTCCGGCCACGAAGCGTTTACGCGTGCCTCGCCGGATGTCAGAGTCGGGGACATGGCCATCGATGTCGCCGCCCTCCGGCTGCACTTCCCTTCCCTCGCCGACGGAACCGCCTTCTTCGACGGACCCGCGGGTACCCAGACACCCCGGGCCGTCGCCGACGCCATCGCCGGAACGCTGACCGGTCCGTTGTCGAACCGGGGCAAGGTCAGTCCGTCCGAACTCAACGCGGAGAACGCCGTCTCGGGTTTCCGCGCCGCCTATGCGGACTTCCTCGGCGTGCCTGCCGAAGGCGTCGTCCACGGCCGCAGCGCCACCCAGCTGACGTACGACTTTTCCCGGCATCTGGCCAAAAACTGGCGCGAGGGCGACGAGATCGTCGTCAGCCGTCTCGATCACGACGCCAACGTCCGGCCGTGGGTCCAGGCGGCCGAGCGAGCCGGGATGACCGTTCGCCGGCTCGACATCGATCCCGAAACCACCGAACTCGACCTCGATTCCCTTGTTCTCACCGAACGGACGAAGCTGGTCGCGGTCACGGCGGCCTCGAACGTCCTCGGCACCAAACCGCCGATCCGCCGGATCGCCGACCTCGCCCACGACGCCGGGGCGCTGGTGTTCGTGGACGGGGTGCACTACGCCGCCCACGAACTGGTCGACGTGCCCGCGCTCGGAGCGGACTTCTTCGTCTGCTCGCCGTACAAGTTCCTCGGCCCGCACTGCGGAGTGCTCGGCGCGTCGCCCGCCCTGCTCGAAACCGTCGAGCCGGACAAGCTCGTGCCGTCGCCCGATGCCGTGCCCGAGCGGTTCGAATTCGGGACGCTGCCCTACGAGATGCTCGCGGGCGCCACGGCTGCGGTGGACTTCCTCGCCGCGCTGGACCCCGGGCCGGGCGCATCACGGCGCGAACGGCTCGCGCATTCGATGAACTCGTTGCACGAGCACGAAAGCGCGTTGCGCGCCAGGCTGGAGAACGGACTGGGCGATGCCGTCACCGTGCACTGCAAGGCGGCGGACCGGACTCCGACCGTTCTCATGAGCCTCGGCGGCCGCGAGCGCGAGGCGCAACGGCTTCTCGCCGAAAGGAACGTCGTCGCACCGGCGGGATCCTTCTACGCCTACGAGGTCTTCGCGGCCTTGAAGCTGGAGGACCCGGCGCTCCGGGTCGGGCTGGCACCGTACACCAGTGCGGAAGACGTCGACAGGTTGCTGGACGGGCTTTCGACGTTCGGGTGAGGACCACAGTGGACAGTCGGGCGTAACTCGAACAGGTTGGATTTCCACGCCGTCACCAGGAGCCGTATTACCGTTCGGTCATGATCGACAACGGGAGGTTCGCGATGCGTTTCCGGTCGGTGGCCGCTTCTGTTCTTCTCGGTTGCGCGCTGTGCGTGGCGCCCGCGGCGCTCGGGGAGGGCCCCTCTTCGCTCGCGATCCAGCCTTGTCCCGAGGTCAACGACCCACCCGACTACAAGATCTCGAACGGCGCCAAGGCCTGGATGAAGACCAATCTGCGCAGCGACTACCTGCGCGGGCCGGGCACGATCACCTACAACAAGACGACGACCTCCTCGGTCAACGCCTCCATCACCGGCACGACCAGCGCCGAGGCGGGCGTCATCTTCGCGAAGGCGAGTGTCTCGCTGGCGGTGAGCGTCGGTGCGAGTTACTCGAAGGCCGATTCCTGGTCCTACGCCGCGACCGTGCCCGCGGGGAAGACGTTGCGGCTGCAGCAGTACAAGGAAGGCCGTTCCTTCACCGTGCAGAAGTACCGGATCGTCCCGCCCTGCAAGGTGAAGTACCTCTGGAAGAAGAACGCCGTCGCGCCGGTGAAGAGCCCGAGCTATCTGTGGCAGCTCGTCGGCTGACCTCCGCTTTGGGGCCGATCACAAGACCCGCCCGCGCGATCTTGTGATCGGCCCCATGGACGTACGGTGACCGTACCGACACCCTGGGATGGAACGCCGAGGGCGACGGGGCCCTGGCAGAACGGGACGGTGACCACCATGGGGAGACTTCGCACACGGATCCTGATCGCCGGCATGGTCGCGCTCGCCACCGTCGGCCTCGCGCCCACCGCGTCGGCCGCGACCGGTATCGACACCCGGTGGAGCGAACCAGGCCCCTACGCGGTGACGGTCGAAGCCCTCGACAGCGCCCACACCGTGTACCGGCCTTCGCGGCTGGAGAGGCATCCGGTGATCCTGTGGGGCAACGGGACCGGTGCGAACCCGAAGATCTATGACGGCCTGCTGCGGCATCTGGCCTCCCACGGTTTCGTCGTCGCGGCGGCCGACACCCCGAACGCCGGTTCGGGGCAGGAGATGCTGGCCGGAGCCACGACCTTGATCGCCGAGAACTCCCGTCCCGGCAGCCGCTACGAGGGGAAGATCGACACCGCGCACATCGGCGCCACCGGCCATTCCCAGGGCGGAGGTGGGGCGATCGTCGCCGGAGCCGACTCGCGTGTCACCACCACGGTTCCGATCGAGCCGGGACCGCAGGGCTCCGCCACGGCGCTCAAGGGCCCTTCGTTCTTCCTCGGCGGCCAGTTCGACACCGTCGTCGTCCCCGCGCTGCTGGTCGTCCCGCGATACCGCCTCGCGGACCAGGTCCCCGCGATCTACGGCGAACTCGGCGGGGCGACCCACTTCACGCCCGTCGGTGACGGGGGCGGGTTCCGCGGCGCGATCACGGCGTGGTTCCGGTTCTGGCTTTCCGGCGACGAGCGGGCCCGCGCGGAATTCTTCGGCCCGTCCTGCGGACTGTGCGGTGACGGCGCGTGGTCCGATGTCCGGCGCAACGCAAAGGCGCTGGCCGTTCCGGGAGCTTGATCGCGGTTCTTGTCGGTGCTCCGGTCTAGGGTCTGCCTCAGCAGCCTGACCTGGAGGGATACCCGTCATGACCACTCTCGACAACCGGCCGAACACCGCGCTCCTGGTCGTCGACGTGCAGAACGCCGTCGTCGAAGACGGATACGAGCGCGACGCCGTGGTCGCGAAGATCGGCGGTCTCGTCGGCAGGGCACGGCGGGAAGGCGTCCCGGTCGTCTGGGTGCAGCATTCCGACGAGGAGCTCGTGCGAGGGAGCGAGGAGTGGCGCATCGTCGGCGAGCTGGACCAGGAAGACACCGAGCCGGTCGTCGAAAAGTCCTACGGGGACTCGTTCGAGGACACCGATCTGGAGAAGGTGCTGGCCGAACGCGGTGTCGGACGGCTCGTGGTCGTCGGGGCCGAGACCGACGCCTGCATCCGTTCGACGCTGCACGGTGCCATCGTCCGCGGGTACGACGCGACGCTGGTCGGCGACGCGCATACGACGATGGACAAGACCGAGTGGGGCGGAATCGCGCCGGAACTGGTCATCGCGCACACGAATCTGTACTGGCGGCATCAGGCGGCGCCCGGCCGTAAGGGAGGGACGGTGATGACCGAAGACGTCGATTTCAGCGGCTGAGCCGCTTCACGGCGTTCCCGGCCAGTGAGCGAGCAGCAGACCGGCGTCACCGGCGAAAGTGTTGTGGCAGTGGGATTTCACCGCCTGCAGCACGCGACGGGCGATTTCGGGCGGTACGTGTCCGGCGTTGGCGTCCAGGCAGCCGGCGAGCGAGAACCGCGCGCCGTCGGCGGAGCGCGCTTCCGAGAGGCCTTCGGTGTGCAGGGCGAGGAGATCTCCGGGGCGGAGCCGGGTGGTCGAGACACGCCCAGGCGTCCCGGCGCCGAACGGTGATCGCGGCGCACTGTCCACTGTGGCCGGTTCGGGGCCGCTGCCGAGCACGATCGGTGCCTTGCCGCCGGCTTCGAGGTGACGCAGGTCCCCGCGGGCGAGGTCCACTTCGGCCAGGGTGCCACGGACCTCCGCGCCGGCCCCGAACTGCGCTGAAAGCGCTTTGTCGACAGCGCTTTCTTGGCCGTGCAGCCCGTGGCCTTCGCGGCGGGCGGACCGGTAGGCGGCGAGTGCCGCCGACACCATCAGGCCCGCGGACCCGGTGTCGCGGCCCGCGTCGAAGATCGCCAGCCACGCTGTCGTTTCGGAGAGGGCGTAGTCGAAGGTGACGCTGCGAACGTCATAGGCGGGCTCGACACCGCCTGCCACCACGACGTCGCGTGTCGCCGCCGTCAACGGCGGAAGGTGATGCCAGAGCAACTCGGCGGTGGGGCCGCGCCGTCGGCTGCGACGCGTCATGTCGAGGCCGTCGCCGTAGCGCATCGCGGCGGCGATGAGATGGCCGGACAGCGACGCGAGCCAGTGGCACTGCGTGCGCAGCGCGGGGTCGTTGAGATCGGTGTTCGCACCCGCTTCGACTTCGAGCACGCCCATGCGCTCGTCGCCGTCCAGCAGCGTGGTCCACAGGCGCTGCCCGGTGGGGTCTTCGGCCAGCATGGTGCCCGCGTTCCGGTACGCCTGCCCGGCGGTGCTGCCTTCGATGGCCAGCGGTACCCGTCCGGACGGCTGATCGGGAAACGGGATGAGCCGGTGCTGGTCGTAGTCGGCGAGATAGACGGCGATCCGGAGGTCCAGCGCGCGCCCCGCCGCGGCGATGACCCCGGGCAGCCGCTCCGGGGGGACCCGGTGGGCACCGTCGAGGAGTTCCACCAGCGCGGCCAAGGGGCCGCGAGGACGGGTGTCGTCGCCGGTCTCGCGGCTGTACGGTGCCCGTCGTGTGCCGGAGATCTCGTCGAGGCGCTCGTTGACCGCGTGGGCCACCATGTCCCGCTGAATCCTGGGCAGGGGAAGCAGCCCCTGCAGGAATGCCTCCAGTTCCACTTCGCTGACGTCACCGCCGAGCGCGAAATACCTCACCCACAGCTGCTCCACCGTGAGCCCGGTGCGCGCGAAGCAGGCTGCGACGATCCGTCGCTGCTCCTCGGCCTGGAGCGAGGACACAGTGACCACCCCCGGGGTTCTCGGCGATACCGCGCCCGGATACCAACCGTGACCCCGGATGAAACATCGCCGGGAGGACATCGCGTTACGCCAGGTGGCCGAGCGGTGCGCCACGGCACGGCCGGAAGAGGTGATCCGGGACGGGCCGAACGTGGGTCGCGGTAGGCGGGGTGATCGCATTCGGCTAAGGTCGGCTTCCGAAAGCGGTTCTGAGCGTTGAGAAGTTAGCGCCGATCCGCCGGTAACCGGGTTGGTTGCGGCGGTTGATGGTGCGCGCTCGGCGCCGGTTCCCGCCGGTGGCTCCCGTGGTGCATCACGCCGATGTGCAGAAGTGGGAGAGGCGGGCTTTGGACGATGAAATCGACTGGCAGCGGGACAAGAACCGATTCGTCGAGGATGCCGGCGACGGCGAACTGCCGGTGACCTCCGAAAGCGGCGCCCGGCTCCTCGCCGGGCCACTGGTCAACCAGTTCGTGTCCCTGACCAGGGCGCTGCTGGATTCCGGTTCGATCGCCGCGGTACTCGAACGAGTGGTCTTCGCGACGCGTGATCTGGTGCCGGGTGCGGATCTGGTCAGCGTCACCCTGCTCGATCCCGACGGGGGATTCCACACGCCGATGGCGACCGACGAGATCGCCGGCGAACTGGACCAGTTGCAGTATCAGTACGGCGAGGGTGCCTGTGTCGAAGCGGCGCGGGTTTCCGGGCCGGCGGCGGCCTTCAGCGACAACCTCGCGGAAGACGCCCGGTGGCCGCGTTTCGGCCCCGCCGCCGCGGCGCTCGGGTTCCACTCGCTGGTCTCGACGGCCTTGCTGCCGGAAGCGTCGAGTTCACAGCTTTCCGGCGCGCTGAACGTCTACTCGCGCCGCCCGCACGGCATCGCCAGGACCGACCGCGACGTGCTGTTGCTGCTGGCGACGCACGCGTCGCTGGCTTTGGCGACGACGCACGCCGTCACGCGCGGTCAGCTCCAGGAGGAGCAGCTCCAGCAGGCGCTGGACAGCAGGGACGCGATCGGGCAGGCCAAGGGCATCCTGATGGCCCGGCGCGGGATCGACGCCGCGGAGGCGTTCGAAGTGCTGCGGCACACATCGCAGAACATGAACGTCAAACTCCGGGAACTGGCGGAGATGCTGTCCAAACGGCATGCGGAACTGCAGTTGCCCGACTGACCGGGCGGCCGCCGCTACCATCGCGATCATGGGTTTCGGCGAGCTGGAGTTGTCGCGGACGTTCGAGTGGCGTGGCCGTTCGGTGGTGTGGGAACGCCTCGGCGAAGGCGCCCCGGTGGTGCTGTGCCACGGGACACCGTGGTCGGCACAACTGTGGGCGCCTTTCGCGCGAGCGCTCAGCGAGGAGTTCACCGTCCACGTCTGGGACATGCCCGGATACGGTGGTTCGTCGAAGGATCCCGGCCACGCCGTCGATCTCGGCACGCAGGGCGAGCTTTTCGCCGACCTCCTCACGCATTGGGGGCTGAGCGCTCCGCACGTGATCGCCCACGACTACGGCGGAGCCGTTTCGCTGCGCGCGAAGCTGTTGCACGGGGCGGAGTACGCCTCGCTCGCGCTGGTGGACGTCGTCGCGCTGCGGCCGTGGGGCTCGGAGTTCTTCCGGCTCGTCGCCGAGAACGCCGAGGTGTTCCAGGCGCAGCCCCCGACGGTGCACAGGGGTGCGCTCGAGTCCTACATCGGCACGGCCTCCCATCGTGGTCTCACCGGCGCGCAACTGGCCACGCTGACCGGACCTTGGCTGGGCGAGGAGGGCCAACGCGCCTTCTACCGGCAGATCGCCGAGGCGGACGTCCGGTACACCGACGAGATCCAGGATCGCTATCCGGAACTCGCGTTACCGGTGAAGGTGATCTGGGGAGCGGACGACACGTGGATCCCGGTGGATCGCGCGGAACAGCTCGCCGGCGCGATTCCGGGTGCCCTCCTCGACGTCATTCCCGATGCGGGGCATTTGATCCAGTACGACGCGCCGGTCGAACTGGCCTTTTCCCTGCACCGGTGGCTCACCGCGGAAGTGGGCCGGTGGGGACCAGCCGGGAGCGGACGCTGAAAGGCGCCGCCAAGATCAACATCGTTTCATTCGGATATTAGAAGTCGTCTACGTGATATCCGGCGACGTAGGCGCTCGAAAGCAGGGCGCCGTGACATTCCGCGGTCGAGGGGCCGAAACCGATCGGCACCCAATGTCCGACGGTGTACCAAAAGGAGGATCCGGACGCGCAGTGGGCGACCACCCGGTACGTTTCCGAGTGTCTGGGCAGGGAGAAGCAGGTCATCGAAATGCCCTCGCCGAAGAGGATTCCGTAGCGATTGCTGTCGCATCCGTACGGCGGGAACTGGCCTTCGGTCGCCGCGGCGGCCGGCGATGCGGCCAGGAATCCGGCCGCCGAAAAGGCGGCCATGGCTAAAGCGGCGATTTTCTTCTTCATTGTTTCTCCCGCGTCTGGTGCCCAGTGGAAAGGCCAGATTAGCCGCACGGAAGAATTGTCGTGAATTCATCGGGCAGGTGAAACGAGAACGCGTGCGGTGAGCCGCGCTGCTCCGAAAGGGCGGCGCCCGCCCCTCTTCTGAGTTCCCGGCTCCCCTTTTGGCCTAGCGTCGCCGGTACTGTGCCGGAGACGTGCTGGTGGACCGGTCCTCATAGGATCCGGGCCTGCCGCGGTCGACGTGGAACGTCGTCAGGGTGCTCACCGGGGAACGCGGGTCGCGCCGGTCGCCGATCACCCGCATATGCGTACTCCAGCGGCGCGGGGTGACCTCGTAGACGTCGTAGCCGTACCGGTCGCCTTCGAAGTACTTGAGGTGCGGGTTCGCCGCGCCCATCTTCGGCCCGTTCGTGGCGTTCCACTCGGGGGAGTAGGCGCCGGAGCTGATCGAATGCGCGGTGAACTCCGTGCCGATCACCGGGGTGGCGGGGTCCGCGAAGTCCGGGCGGATGTCGTCGACGAACGCGGAATGCCAGTCGCCGGTGATCACCACGAGGTCTTCGAGGCCGCTCTGCGCCACGTGGGTCAGCACCTCCTTACGTTCGGCGAGGAAGCCGTCCCACTGGTCCGTGAACATGTAGCCGCCGCCGGGCTTCGCCAGCTGGCTCAGCATGATCGAGTTCACCCAGCAGTGCCAGGCCTCGCCCGCGCCGGTCACCTGGTCCTTGAGCCACGCCTTCTGGTCCGCGCCGAGGATCGTGCCGTCGGGCAGGTTCTGCGCCGACCGGTACTGCCGCAAGTCCAAAATGGACAGATCGAGGAGGTCGCCCCAGTGGCGCTGCCGGTGGATCCTCGGCGTCGAGGGGTGGTCCGGGCGCACCGGCATGTGCTCGAACCAGGCCTGATACGCCGCCGAGCGCCGCGCCCGCAACGACGGGGTGGTGCCGCTGTAGTCGTTGACGACCTCGTGATCGTCCCAGGTGATGAACCAGGGGTGGGCCGCGTGGGCGTCCCGCAGCGAGGGGTCGGATTTGTAGAGCGCGTGCCGCCGCCGGTACGCCGGCAGGGTCAGCACCTCGGGGCCTTCGTGGTCGCGCAGCGGGTTGCCGCCGACCTGACCGTGCTCGTAGACGTAGTCACCGAGGTGGACGACGAAATCGAGCTCCTCCCGCGCGATCCCGGCGTGCGCCGCGTAGAACCCGTCGTGGAACGCCTGGCAGTTCGCCGAGGCGAACCGCACCCGCCGGACCGGTCCGACCGGCGCGGTGCGGGTGCGGCCGACCCGGCTGACCTTGCCGAGCGCGTGGAAGCGGTAGTAGTACTGCGCGCCCGGCTCCAGCCCGGACACCGGGACGTGCACGCTGTGCCCGAGCCCGGCGGTGGCGGCCGTCGTCCCGCGCGCCACGCGGCGGCGGAACCCGCGATCGGTGGCGACCTCCCAGCCGACCTCGACGGTGTCGTCCAGCGGCTGCTCGAACTCCATCGGCTTCGGCGCGAGCCTGGTCCACAGCGCCACGCCGTACGGGACCGGGTCGCCGGACGCGACGCCGAGCGTGAACGGCGCCTCGTCCCAGGTCGCGCCCAGCGCGACGGCGGCCTCCTCGGCCTGCGCGACCGTCATCCGCGAACTCAACGGCCAGGCCAGCCCCAGCGCACCGGCGGTGGCGGCGCCTCGCAACAGGTCCCGGCGGTTCACGGACATCGGTGGTCTCCTCGGCGCTCGGCGGATCGCTCTCCGACACCGAACACCGCCGAGATGACCGCAGGCCGACGCGGGGAAGAACAGTACGGTCACCTCAGACGGTGATGACGACCTTGCCGCTCGTATGTGAGCGCGCGCAGGGTGAGCGCCTTGCAGGTGCCCACACCGCCGCCCGCGCCGATGACCCGGTCCTTGCCCTGGAGTGCTTGGAGCGCGGTGGAAGCGGAGATGGGACGGCCGCGGCTTCGTCGAAGCCGAGCCTTCCGGGCGATTTTGTCCACTGTGGCCAGTGCGCACCGGACTAGTTCGTGATACAAATAGTGCGTACTACGAACTTAAGGAGTGGTGATGGCACTGTTCGGATTCGGCCTCGAGACCGGCGTCGGCGAGGTGGACGAGCTTCTGCGGCACGCCGAGCAGGCCGACCGCGCGGGTCTTGACCTGGTCAGCTTGTCCGATCATCCGTACTTCGCCGACCGGCTGGACGCCTACGCGGCGTTGGGCGTGATCCTCGGCAGGACTTCGCACGTGACGGCCGCCGTCAACGTCACCAACCTGCCGAGCCGTCCCGCGCCGATGCTGGCGAGGACGATCACGTCGCTTTCGGCGCTGTCGGGCGGTCGTGTCGCGCTCGGAATCGGTGCGGGCGGGCTCTGGAAGGAGATCGCCAAACTCGGGGTAGAGCACCGGACGCCCGCCGAGGCGGTCCGGGCGATGGGCGAGGCGATCACCCTGGTCAAGGCGCTTTCCGGCGGCGGGGAGCCGGTGACGTTCGAGGGGGAGTTCTACTCCGTCGACGGCCTGGTGCCGGCGGCCGCGGCCGCGCCGCCGGTCTGGACGGGCGCGGTCGGGCCCAAATCCCTCGCGGTGACCGGAAAACTGGCCGACGGCTGGATCCCGGGGCACGCCGCCGACTGGCTCAGCCCTCGGTTCGCCGAGTCGCGTCCGGTGATCGACCAGGCGGCCGTCGACGCGGGCCGCGACCCCGGTGAGATCGCGACCATCTACAACTTCCCTGGCCGCATAACGGAAAACCCGGTGGCGTCCCCGCGTGACGACGACGGGCGCTGGGTCGGTGGTTCGCCGGAGCAGTGGGTCGGGGAACTGGTGTCGGCGGTGCGCGACCACGGTGCGGCGGGGTTCATCTACTTCCCGGTCGAGGACGGGACTTCCACCGACAGCGCGCTCGGCCGCTGGGGGAACGAGGTCGTCCCCGCGGTGCGTGAGGAGCTGGCCCGAGGCTGACCAGGAGTCAGGCGTCGACGGTGAGGGTCTCTTCCAGGGTTGCCCGGTGCGTCGGCTTCGCCTCTTCGTAGCGGCGACGCCCCTCGTCGGTCACGACGACGAAGATCCCGCGCCGGTCCGATTCGCAGAGCGCGCGCTGGACGAGGCCCTCACGCTCGAGACGGGCGACGAGCCGCGAAGTGGCGCTCTGGCTCAGGTGCACGACCTCGGTCAGGTCGGCCGCGCGGCATTTGCCGACCACGCAGGTGACCAGGCGTTCGAGGGCTTCGAACTCGGTGACACCGAGCCCGTGGCGTTCCTGAAGGCGGCACTCCAGCCGACCGAAGACCGCCGCATGGCGGGCGGACAGGTCGTGCCACTCCCGCAGCAGGTCTTCTTCGGCGACGTCGCTCACGCGGCCCAAGATAGCATGCACGTGAATTTTATGCAAAGTCATTAAATGCACTTGCATTAGATGCGTGTGCATGTACTGTACGGATCATGAGTTCTTCCGTGCAGCTGTCCACCAGCTCGACAAGGTGGGACGCGCGCCTCTGGGGTGTCCTGCTCACTGTGTCCGTTGTCGTCGGCCTCGACGCGCTCGACGTGTCGATGGTCGCCGTCGCCCTCCCGTCCATCCAGGCCGACATCGGCCTCTCCACCGGTGCCCTGCAGTGGATCATCAGCGCCTACGTGCTCGGCTACGGCGGCCTGCTGCTCCTCGGCGGCCGCACCGCCGACCTGCTCGGCAGGCGCCGGGTCTTCCTCGTCGCCGTCGCGGTCTTCGCGCTCGCCTCCCTGCTCGGCGGTCTCGTCGACGACGGCGCGCTGCTGATCGCCACCCGCTTCATCAAGGGCCTGGCCGCCGCGTTCACCGCACCGGCCGCGTTGTCCATCATCACCACGACCTTCCACGAAGGCCCCGCCCGCAACCGGGCGATCAGCATCTTCGCCGTCTTCGGTGCCAGCGGGTACTCCGCGGGCCTCGTCTTCTCCGGTCTGCTCACCGAGGTGGGCTGGCGCTGGACGTTCCTGCTGCCGGTGCCGATCGCGATCGCCGCGCTGGTCGCCGCGATCAAGCTGATCCCGTCCTACCAGCCGCAGACGGGTGGCGGTTACGACTTCCCCGGCGCGATCACCGGTGCCGCCGGTTCGCTGCTGCTGGTCTTCGCCGTGGTCGAGGCGCCGGAGATCGGCTGGGCCGCGCCGCGGACGCTGATCTCGTTCGCCCTCGCGCTCGCCCTGCTCGTCACCTTCGTGCTCATCGAGAAGCGCAGCAAGCACCCGCTGCTCCGGCTCGGCATCCTGCGCTCCGGCCCGCTGGCCCGCGCGAACCTCGGCGGCGCGACGTTCTTCGGCGCGTACATCGGTTTCCAGTTCGTGGTCATGCTGTACCTGCAGAACGTGCTGCACTGGTCCGCGCTGCAGACCGCGCTCGGATTCCTGCCCGCCGCGCTGATCGTGGCGTTCGGTTCACCTCGGATCGAGCCCCTCATCGACCGGCTCGGCACCCCGCGCACGATCCTCGCCGGCGTCGTCGCCCACGTCATCGGGTACGCGCTGTTCCTGCGGATCGACGAGAGCTCCGGCTACGCCGGTTCGGTGCTGCCTAGCATGATCCTGCTGGGCATCGGCTTCATGCTGGCCTTCTCGTCGCTGAACATCCAGGCGACCAACGGCATCTCCGACGACGAACAGGGGCTCGCCGGCGGGCTGCTGAACACGTCGATCCAGGTCGGCGGCGCGATCGGGCTCGCCGTGGTGACCGCGGTCCTGACCGGCAACTCGGGCGGCGCCACCGGCCCGGCCGCGCTGCTGAACGGTCTGGCGCCCGCGCTGACCGTCGTCACCGGCATCGCCGTGGTCAGTGTCCTGGTTGCGCTGTCGGGAGTCGTCGGCCTGCGCAAGGCCGAAGCCCGCTCCGCCATCGCCGAACCGGAGTACGCCGCCGCCGAATGACAAGGGGGGGCGATGCCCCTTCCCGCGCTCGGGGGCGGGAAGGGGCATCGCGCTACCAGCGGATCGGCAGGGATTTCAGCCCGTTCTGGAAGTTCGACCGCAAGCGCACCGGTTCACCGGCGAGTTCGGCCTCGCCGAGCAGATCCAGGACCGCTTCGAACATCGCACGCAGCTGCACCCGCGCCAGCTGGGCGCCGAGGCAGAAATGCGGACCGTGCCCGAAGGTCAGGTGATCGTTGGGCGTGCGGCCGATGTCGAAGCGGTCCGGGTCTTCGAAGACGGACTCGTCGCGATTCGCGGCCGAGAACCACACGACCACCTTCTCGCCCGCGCGGATGTCCACATCGGACAGGACGACGTCCTCGGTCGCGGTCCGGCGGAAATGCATGACCGGCGTCCAGAAGCGCAACATCTCTTCCACCGCACCGGGAAGCAGTGAACGGTCGGCCAGCAGCCGCCGGTACTGATCCGGATGCGACAGCAACGACAACATCCCGCCGGGGATGCCGTTGCGCAGTGTTTCGTTGCCCGCCACGGAAAACAGCCAGAACAGGTTCTCGAACTCCGCGATGGACACCCGGCCACCGTCTTCCACGTGCCCCATCAGGTTGCTCATCACGTCGTCGCCGGGATGCCGCCGCTTGTATTCGCCGAGCGCGGTTGCGTACGCGTAGAGATCCGGCATCCCGGCGCGCGTGCGCGGATCGGGCATCGCGCCGTCCGGTTCGGGAACCGGCCGCACCGCCAGCGCCGCCCGCGCGAGATCGGTGACGTCGTCCGCCTCGACGGTCGCGCTCACCGCGTAGTCGGCGTCCTGGTAGCCGATCACGCGATTGCTCCAGTCGTACATCAGCCGCCGGTCCTGTTCGGGGATCCCGAAGACCTCGGCGAGCGTCAGCAACGGGAGATCGGCGGCGAGGGTGGCGAAGTCGCACTCGCCGTCGTCCCGGACCCCGGCGACCAGTTCCCTGGCCCAGCCCTGGATCCGCTCGGTGAGCCTGCCGACCGCGCGCGGCGTGAACGCCTTGGTGAGCAGGCCGCGCAGCCGGGCGTGCTCGGGCGGATCCATGTTGAGCATCATGCGGCGGACGTAACCGAGGTCCTGCTCGGTCGCCGGATCCCGGATCTGTGTCCCGCCGAGGTGCGACGAGAACTGCTTCGGGTTCCTCAGCACGTGCTTGACGTCCGAATGCCGCAGTACCGCCCAGAAATCGTCCACGCGCACGACCGGCGATTCCCGGCGCAGCGCCGCGAGGTGCTCGTACGGCACGCCTCGGGTGTATACGTCCGGATCGGTGATCACGGCGTCGACACTAGCCCGCGCACCGGGACCTGAGGAAAGATCCGTCCGGTGGACAAGCTGAAGATGCGCACCGCCGGAACCGAAGGCCCCGCCGTGCTCCTGCTGCACGGCCTCGGCGCGACGGGTGCGGTCTGGGAAGGCCTGATGCTGCAACCCGGTTACCGCTGGCTGGCGCCCGACCTCCCCGGGCACGGGGCTTCACCGCACTCGACGCACTACTCCTTCGGCGGTCTGGCGGCGGCGGTCGCCGACGTGCTCCCGGAACGCGGTCCGCTGCTGGTGATCGGCCACTCCCTGGGTGGGGTGGTCGGGCTCGCGCTGGCCAGCGGCTGGTTCGGGCTCCGGGTCGACGGGTTGCTCGCGGTGGGCGTCAAGGTCGAATGGAGCGAGTCCGACCTCGCGAAGGCCGCCGACATGGCGGCGAAACCGCCCAGGGTGTTCGCGGCCCGCGAGGACGCCGAACGAGCCTTTCTCAAGATCGCCGGGTTGACCGGTCTCGCCGAAGCGGACCCCGACGGCATCGTCGAAACCGAGGGCGGCTGGCGGCTGTCGCTGGATCCCCGCGCGTTCGCGGTCGGCGCTCCCGACATGCCCGGCCTGCTCGGCGCGGCGCGCTGTCCGGTCGCCCTCGCCGCCGGTGAGCACGACCCCATGAGCCGCCCCGAACAGCTTCGCGCGCTCAACGAGGCTTCCGTCGAACTTCCCGGGCTCGGCCACAACGCCCACGTCGAAGACCCGGCCGTGCTCCTGGCCTTCCTCGGGCAATTCGTCCTCTGAATGCGGTAGTTCGCCGTCGAACCACCGCATCCAGAGGACGAAATGCGTGGGCGGCTAGCGTCGAAGGCGGCCGAGGGTGGCGATGCCCTCGGCGATGTCGCTCGCCGGGCTCGCCCCGTAGCCGAGCACGAGGCCCGGATTCATCGGCCGCTGACAATGCCACGACAGCGGCTGGACCTTCACCCCTTGCTCCAGCGCGGCGGCGGCGAAGTCGAGGTCGGAGAACTCGCCGTCGAAGGTGATCGTCAGATGCAGTCCGGCGGCGGCGCCGTGCACCACGGCGTCCGGGAGATGCGTCCGGAGCGCGTCGATCATCGCGTCCCGGCGGCGGCGATGCCGCTTGCGCACGAACCGCAGCTGCCGTTCCATCTCGCCGGATTCCATGAGATGCGCGAGCACCAGCTGCGGGAGGACGGCGTTGCCGAGGTCGGCGAACCGTTTGGCCGCGACCACCTCGTCCCGGTAGCGCGGCGGCACCAGCATCCAGCCGACCCTGAGCGCGGGCGCGAGCCACTTCGACACACTGCCCGCGTAACAGACCTGCTCGGCGAGCATCGAGCGCAGCGCGGGGACCGGCGGGCGGTCGTAGCGGTGCTCGGCGTCGTAGTCGTCTTCGATGATCAGCCCGCCGTCCGCGGCCCAGCGCATGAGCTCGCGACGGCGTTCCCCGCCGAGCACGACCCCGGTCGGGAACTGGTGCGCGGGTGTGAGCAGCACGGCGGGCGCGCCGCTGCGTACGAGCTCGTCGACGTCGATCCCGTCTTCGTCGACCCGGATCGGCGGTGTCGCCAGCCGCCGGTCGTGCAGATGCTGCCGCGCGCCCAGCGAACTCGGATCCTCGATGGCGATCTCGGAGATGCCGTTGTCGTGCAGCACCTGCGCCAGCAAGCCGAGTCCCTGCGCGACACCGGCGACGATCAGCACGTCGTCGGCGTCGGCGGTGATGCCCCGGGTGCGGGCGATCCAGTGCGCGATGGCCAGCCGCAACGCCGGCGCGCCCCGCGGGTCGCCGTAGCCGAAGGCGGCCGCCGAGAGGTCGTTGAGCACGGTGCGCTCCGCGCGTAACCAGGCCGTCCGCGGGAACGCCGTCAGATCCGGCACGCCGGGGGACAGGTCGATCCGCGCCGGGGTCGACCGCAGCGAGTCGAAGACGCCGATCCCGGGAGCGGGCCGGAAGATCGTGCCCGCGGCCGGGGGACCGGCCGGCGCCTGCTCCTTCGTCCGCGCGGGCGCCGCGACGACCACGGTGCCCGCGCGGCCGCGTCCGGCGACGTGACCGTCTTCGACCAGCCGCTGGTAGGCCTCGGTGACCACCCCTCGCGAGACCCGCAGGTCCGCGGCCAGCGCCCTGGTCGCGGGCAGCCTGCTGCCGACCGGCAGGCGGCCGTCGGAGATGGCGTGCCGCAACCGCGACGCCAGCCAGTCCGACCGGCGCCCCGGCGGGGCGTCCCCGATGTCCAGCTGCAGGAAGTCCGAGCCCTCGGCAGTCACGCGGTCATTGTGTCATTCGGGGTCGTAGGCGAGGTTCGGGCGGAGCCACTGCTCCACAGTGGACAGTTCGAGGCCGCGGCGGACCGCGTAGTCCTCGATCTGGTCCTTGCCCAGCCGCCCGACGGTGAAGTACCGCGAAGCGGGGTGGGCGAAGATCAGCCCGCTGACGCTCGCCGCCGGTGTCATGGCGAACGACTCCGTCAGCGCCATGCCGAAGCTGCCCGCGTCGAGCAGGTCGAAAAGCTCCTGCTTCTCGCTGTGATCCGGGCTCGCCGGGTACCCCAGCGCCGGGCGGATGCCGCGGAACTTCTCGGCGTGCAGGTCTTCCAGTTTCGGATCGGCGTCCGGCTCGAACCAGTCCCGCCGCGCCTGGAGGTGCAGGTGCTCGGCGAACGCCTCGGCGAGCCGGTCCGCGAGCGCCTTCACCATGATGGCGCGATAGTCGTCCTGCTTCGCCTCGAACTCGGCCGCGAACTCCTCGGCACCGAGGATGGTGACCGCGAACCCGCCGAGGTGATCGCCCGCGCCCGCCGGGGCGATGTAGTCGGACAGGCAGCGGTTCGGCCGCTCCAGCGGCTTCTTGGTCTGCTGGCGCAGCATCGGGAACTTGAGGCCCGACTCCAGCACGATGTCGTCGCCCTCGGAGTGCGCGGGCCAGAACGCGTACGCGCCCTTGGCCTGGAACCGTTCCTCGGCGACGATCTGGTCCAGCAGGGTGTTCGCGTCGTCGAACAGCTCGCGCGCCACCGGGTTGTCCAGGATCGCCGGGTACTTGCCCTTCAGCTCCCAGGCAAGGAACAGGAAGGTCCAGTCGATCATCTCGCGCAGTTCGGTGATCGACGGCGAGACGTACCGGACGCCGGTGAACGCGGGCGTCGGGATGTCGTCGAAGGAGACCTTCTCCGGGTTGGCCCTGGCCTGCTCGACCGTCAGCAACGGCGTGCGCTGCTTGTTCGCGTGCTGTACGCGCAGCTCTTCCTGGTCCTCGCGGTTCTTCTTGTCGAGGATCTCGGCGCGGTCCGCGTCGAGCAGGTCGCCGACGACGCCGACGACACGGGAGGCGTCGAGGACGTGCACGGTCGTGTGTTCGTACGCCGGCGCGATGCGGACCGCGGTGTGCTGGCGTGACGTGGTCGCGCCGCCGATCAGCAGCGGCAGCTTCAGCCCGCGCCGCTCCATTTCGGCGGCGACGTTGACCATTTCGTCCAGCGACGGGGTGATCAGGCCGGAGAGCCCGATGGCGTCGGCGCCCTCGGAGACCGCCGTGTCGAGGATGACCGAAGCCGGGACCATCACGCCGAGGTCGATCACCTCGTAGTTGTTGCAGCCGAGGACGACGCCGACGATGTTCTTGCCGATGTCGTGCACGTCGCCCTTGACCGTCGCCAAGACGACCTTTCCGTTGCCCTGGCGGGTTTCGACCCGGCCTTCGAGGCGCGCCTTCTCCTTCTCGGCCTCCATGAACGGCTCGAGGTAGGCCACCGACCGCTTCATCACGCGCGCGCTCTTGACCACCTGCGGCAGGAACATCTTCCCGGACCCGAACAGGTCGCCGACGATCTTCATGCCGTCCATCAGGGGGCCTTCGATGACCTCGAGCGGCCTCGGCAGCTTCTGGCGCGCTTCCTCGGTGTCCTCTTCGATGTAGTCGACGATGCCGTGCACCAGCGCGTGACTCAGGCGCGCCTCGACCGAATTCTCCCGCCAGGAGAGATCGACCGTGCGCTTGGTTCCCTTGCCACTGACCGTTTCCGCGAACGTGACCAGCCTGTCGGTGGCGTCCTCACGGCGGTCGAAGAGCACGTCCTCGACCAGTTCCAGCAGGTCCTTGGGGATGTCCTCGTAGACCGCGAGCTGCCCGGCGTTGACGATGCCCATGTCCAGCCCGGCGCGCACGGCGTGCAGCAGGAAGGCCGAGTGCATCGCCTCGCGCACGACGTTGTTGCCACGGAAGGAGAACGAGAGGTTCGAGATACCGCCGCTGATGTGCACGCCGGGGCAGCGTTCCTTGATCCGCGGCAACGCGTCGATGAACGCCTTGGCGTACCCGTTGTGCTCGGAGATACCGGTGGCGACGGCGAGCACGTTCGGGTCGAAGATGATGTCCTCGGCGGCGAAACCCGCTTGCTGGGTCAGCAGGTCATAGGCGCGGGCGCAGATCTCGACCTTGCGGTCGGCGGTGTCGGCCTGGCCTTCCTCGTCGAAGGCCATCACGACCACGCCGGCGCCGTAGTCGCGAATGCGGCGAGCCTGCTGGAGGAACTGCTCCTCGCCCTCCTTGAGACTGATGGAGTTGACGACTCCCTTGCCCTGCACGCATTTCAGCCCGGCTTCGAGGACCGTCCAGCGCGAGCTGTCGATCATGATCGGCAGGCGGGCGACCTCGGGTTCGGTGGCGATGAGGTTCAGGAACGTGGTCATCGCCTTTTCGCTGTCGAGCAGGTCGGCGTCCATGTTGACGTCCAGCAGGTTCGCCCCGCCGCGGACCTGCTCCAGCGCGACGTCGACGGCGGCCTGGTGGTCGTCGGCCTCGATCAGCTTGCGGAACTTGGCGGATCCGGTGACGTTGGTCCGCTCGCCGATCATGACGAACCCGGTGTCCTTGCCGATCTCGAACGGCTCGAGCCCGCTGAACCGGGTGTGCGCCTTCGGATCCGGGACGGTGCGCGGCGCCATTCCCCGGACGGCGTCGGCGATCTCCTTGATGTGCGCGGGCGTCGTGCCGCAGCAGCCGCCGACGACGTTGACCATCCCGGCCGTGGCGAAGTCGCCGAGCAGCCCGCCGGTCTCCTCGGGTGTCTGGTCGTACCCGCCGAACGCGTTCGGCAGGCCGGCGTTGGGGTGACAAGCCGTGTACGTGCCCGCGAGGCGGGACAGTTCGGCGATGTGCGGGCGCATCTCCTCGGCGCCCAGCGAACAGTTGACGCCGACGAGCAGGGGATCCGCGTGCTCGATGGAGCTCCAGAAGGCCTCGACCGTCTGACCGGACAGCGTCCGGCCGCTCAGGTCGACGATCGTCACCGAGATCCACAGCGGCAGATGCGGGGCGACGTCACGGGCCGCGGCGATCGCGGCCTTGCAGTTGAGGGTGTCGAAGATCGTCTCGATGAGCAGCAGGTCCACGCCGCCCTCGGCGAGCGCCTTGATCTGGTCGGCGTACGCGGCGTACACCTCGTCGAAGGTGACCGCGCGGAACGCCGGGTCCTCGACCTTGGGGGACAGCGACAACGTGACGTTCAGCGGCCCGACCGACCCCGCGACGAACTTCCCGCCCGCCGCGTCCGCCGCCTCGCGCGCGATCTGGGCGCCGCGGAGGTTCATCTCGTACGCGAGATGCTCCAGCCCGTAATCCGCCTGGCCGATGGTGGTGGCGGTGAACGTGTTCGTCGTCGTGATGTCCGCGCCGGCGTCCAGATACTGGCGGTGGATGTCGAGGACGACGTCCGGCCGGGTGATGTTCAGCAGGTCGGGGTCGCCGGTGATGTCACGAGGGTGATCCTGGAACCGCTCGGTGCGGTAGTCCTCGGGTTTGAGGCCGGCGTTCTGGAGCATCGACCCCCACGCGCCGTCGAGCACCACGATGCGCTCATCCAGCAGCTTTCGCAGGGCGGTCGTTTCCATCCAGCGCTCCTCCCATGTCGTGGGAGGCGCCCTTGCGGTGAAGTCCGGGGCCGAGCGTGGCGGACCCCGCGGTCCGTTGCAGCGCCTCTCGACCTTGGCGACCAGACTACCGGACCCGCACAAGGGTGATCCGCCCGAATCGCTCAGCCGCTGGCCAGGGCGGGTTCGGCTTCCCGGATCGTGGGACGGGGCGGTGCGGGCCTGCGCCGGGCGACCAGTTTGCGGCCGACCTCGATCATCGGCACCTCGACCCAGCGGTAGAGGACGTCGGAGATGACGAGAGCGACGACGGTGACGGCGATCGCGGTAAGCGTCCGGTGGGTGCCCAGCTGAGGAATCGACAGCGCGACCACGGTGGCCGCCACCCCTTGCAGGAGGTACACGGAATACGACCGCTCGCCGATGAACCGCATCGGAGGGGTGGAGAAGAGCCAGGCGATCGGGCCGCGAGGGATCAGCGAGGTGATGAACAGCGCGACCAGCACCGCGTACGTGGTGCCGCCGATCGTGCCGCCGTCCTGGAAGAAGGCCTCGATGTCGGTGATGTGGATCTGGAGGACGACGAGGATCGCGAGCAGGACGAAGCAGGCGATGGGGTGCGTGAAGACGCGGAGGACCGCGAAGCCCTTGCGGTAGTGGAGGCCGATGGCGAGCGCGCAACCGATGATGATGGGCGAGTAGGCGCCGGCGTACGGCATCACCGGGATCAGGGCGATCATGAGCGCGATCAGGCCGATCGCCAGGCCCAGCCGCTTCGGGAAGCTCAACGCCGCGATACCGAAGGCCAGGAACGGCCAGACGAGGTAGAACTTCTGCTCGACCCCCAGCGTCCACGATTGACCGAAAGGTGCGTTGTGGGCGAATTCGTTGGTGAAGGTCAGGAAGTACGGCATCGCTCCGGCAAGCCCGCTGGACGTGTACTGGCCGCGCAGATAGGTGAACACCACGATGATGCCCAGGACTGCGAAATACACCGGAAGAATGCGAAACGCGCGACGGATATAGAAGTTCGCGAGCGAGATCCTGCCGTTTCGATCTTCTTCGCGCAGTGCCAGCGTGGTGATCAGGAAGCCGGAAAGTACGAAGAAGAGGTGGACGCCGATCCACCCGTTGGCCGTGGCCCACGACGGTCCTCCGTAGTGGAACACCACCACGAGGAGCGCGGCGATCGCGCGCAGCCCGTCGAGGGCCGGGAATCTCTTCGTGGACAGGTACTGCTCGTGCGTCATCATTTTGAACCCCCAGGAGCGTCACCGGTAGTCGGGCCGATGCGGACGCGTCACTCTAAAGGGTGAAATACTGGTTCCTGTGAGCGGGCTGTGTGGTTTCTGTGTCCGCCGCTCTCTCGTGGCGGGCTTATTGTTGGAGATTTTCCAGCTTGCGTGACTTGCTGCTCTTGAATGCCGGGAAGAGAAGTGACTTATGGCGGTCGACTATGAGGCGTGGTGTGTCGACGAACCGCGAATGGCGTCGGTCGCTCGTGTGGCCACGGTCACTGCCGAGATCCCGGGGCGGTGGTCGTCATGGCGGCCGGGGTCGTTCACGGCGGCGAGGTCGTCGACGAAAGCGGCAGGCTCGGGCAACGTGTGAACGAGTCCGGTGAACTCATGCTCAAGCTGTTGAGGTCGGGCGAACGGGAGCCCGCGAGACTGGTCGAATGCGTGAAGTCGTGAGCGGCCGGCAAGAGGTGGTGGACGGTCATGGAGTTCGATGAGTTCGATGCACTGGTGCTGCGGACCAGGGAGGGGTTGCGGACTCAGGACTACCCCGAAGGCTTCTTTCCTTTCGATTCATGGCGTTCGTCCGAGGATGAGATCGAGCGAGTCGAGCACGAGCTCGATGTTCGCCTTCCTGGGCAGTGCAAGGAATTCATGGTGCGACATGGCGGTGGCGCGTTCCTCTTCGTCGATCTGCTGCCGGTCGTCGCCCCAGGCCCGAGAGCAGAAGACCTCGTCTCGGTCAATCGCGATTCCCTGCGGGAGACGGGATTCCTCGCGGTGGCCCCGGTCGGTACCGGGGATTGGTGGGGCTTCACCTTGACGGGAACCGAGTGTGACGAAGCGGTCGATCTCCGATCGCACGACGATGGCCTGCGCGAACGTGAGGCGCCCGGTTTTCTCGATTTCCTGGTTCGGCACGGGCTTGGGTGTGACTCGTGAACCAAGTTGCCCTGGGTTTCCATGCCATCGTGCGAAAGGTGTCGTCGCCGGATCTCGGCAACGGAACCATCGTGCATCCGTTGCGGGAAGTGGCCGCGGGTTGTGCGGAGGCGCCTTCGTGTCCGACACCGCTGAGATGAGGGATCAGGTCATCGAATGAGTGTCGAAGCGAGCGAGCGGCTGATCGGACTGATCCGCGCGAACGAAGACATCTCGAACCATGCCGACGGTTGGGACGAGGCGACGATCAGCGCCGCGGAACGAACCCTGGGCGCCGCGCTCCCTCCCTCGTATCGCCGCCTGCTCCAGGAATTCGGCACCTGGGACATCGCGGGCGAGGAGTTCATCGGGCCCATCACCGAGACCTTGGAGATGCGCCGCGACTACGGGATGCCCGCCGAACTGATCCTGGTGGCGTTCGACGGGATGGGCGGGGTGGTGGCCCTCGACTCCTCGCAGCCGGATGACGCCGGCGAGTACCCGGTCCTGGGATGGGTTCATCACAACGAGCCTTCGGAGAAGCTGGGTGACGATTTCGGATCTTTCGCTCTCGCGTTGTGTGCCCGATCTCTGTACCGAGGAAGCGTGAAACTTCCCGTCGGCTCTGCGGGCAGCGTCGCGCAGGACCTCCTCGGACTACCCGGATCACGTCCGAAACCCCCGACCGTCGACGAGGTGGTGGCAGCCGTCAGGTGCTTCGAAGCTGTCGGGTTCGCCGTACCCGATGGCGTGGATACCGACGGTTTCCTCTTCCAGTACGGCGAAGTGAACTGGGGCTCCGAGCCGATGTTCGCGGTGGGGTTCGTGCGGCAGATGGAGATCGTCGACGCCGACGGTGAGCACGCAGAGTACTCACAGGTCGGCTTCGAGTTCCGCTGTCGTGTGGATGCGGGCCTGCGGTCACTCCGGAGCCGTGCGGTGTGGTGGTTTCGCGGCGACGGTGTCGATTTCGCGGATTGGCTCGCGTCGGTGACGGGGGATCCGGTTTGGAGGATGCTCCGGAAGAAGGAGATCGCCGAGTTCGTCCTTTCGCAGGAATCTGTCTGAGCTCGGCCGAGCAAGTGGTCTGGAGAGGAAGACGGTGATCGAACCGTTCGCACGTGAGGACATGTTCACTGGCCCGGCTGTCGACGATGCGTTGATCAGCAAGGCCGAGGAACGACTCGGGTATCGTCTCCCCTCGTCCTACTTGGACATCTTGCGTCGGATGAACGGCGGGCTCCTCCGCCGCCGACTGTGTCCGACGTCGTTCCCGACCTCGTGGGCGGACGATCATTTCGAGGTGCGATCACTGCTCGGAATCGGTGGTGACCACGGAATCGACTCAAGCGGCGGGCACGGCAGCCGGGACTTGATTTCGGAGTGGGAATACCCGGATATCGGAATAGTGCTCTTCGATATGCCTTCCGGTGGGCATGACGCGGTCATGCTCGACTATCGCGACTGTGGAAGCGGCGATGAGCCTGCCGTCGTTTACATCGACGAAGATCGAGTTCCCCGCCGGGTCGCCCGCGATTTCGGAGAGTTCCTCGGGCTCCTTGGCGGCCAGGAGAGTGACGTGGAGTCAAATGAGTGAGGGCGGCCAGGTCGTAGATCTGAAGTTCGCTGCGGCGCAAGGGGAAAGCACCGAAGTGTGCTTCGAACCGGTAGGAACCACCTTCTCCCTGAGAGATGGTGAGGCGGTCTTCCTTCGGACCGCGATCGCCAACGTGGCCTCGCTTGAGATCGTCTCGTGGCCCAACGGGATCGGGGTGTGGGTTCCCTATCCCGGCGACTACGCGATCATTGACTCGAAGGGGATCGAAATCGATCGGCTCTGATCCGCTTCCGTAAGACTGGACGGCCCGCAGCCACCTCAGAATCCCACGGTCGCCTTCTGGATCTTCACCGGCTTCGCGGGTAGTCCGTCCTGCGGCCCGTTCGGATCCGTCGGGATGATGCCGTTCGCCACGATCCGGTCCAGCACCTCCATACCCCGCACGACCTTGCCCATCACCGAGTAGTTCTTCGGGATGTTCGCGAACGAGTGCACGATGAAGAACTCGCTGCCGTTCGTGCCGGGGCCCTGGTTGCCCATGGCGATGGTGCCGCGTTCGTAGGTCTCGGTGCCGTCGACCTCGTCCGGGAACTTGTAGCCCGGCCCGCCCTTCTCGGCTTCGTAGATGTCGCCGCACTGCAGTACGCCGAGGCGCGAGGAGTTCGTCAGGCGCCAGCACTGGCTGCGGTCGTAGAAGCGCTGCAGGGCCAGGCTCGCCAGGTTGTGGACGGCGCACGGGGCGGCGCCGGCGCGGTTCAGGCGCACGGTCACCGGGCCGTAGTTGAAGCGGAAGGTGACGTCGACGGTGCCGCGGGTCAGAGCGAAGGGGAGCGGCCGCAGGACCGGACGGGCCGCGGGGTTTTCCGGCGTCGGCGTGAACTCGCAGCGCACGATCGGCAAGGACGCCGAGGACGCGGGCGCGGCGGTGGCGACGCCGGGCAGGAACACGGCGGCGAGAGCGGAAACGACAGCGGTGACACCCCAGCGCAGCTTCATGAGGGGGAACCTAACCCAAAAGGATGGTCGTCGGGTAGCCGTTCACGCGGGGGTGCCGTCCGGGTGGTCGTGAGTGGCGATTCGGGTTAGAACACGAATCGCCACTCACGACCAACGGAGCCGCATGTTCACCGCCGCGTACCTCGCCTTCTCCCTCGTTCTGCTCCCGCCCACCGAGATCCGGCCCGACCAGGTCGAACACATCGCCCTGCCGTGCGCCCAGGCGGGCGCGTCCGCCGACGACACCGACTCCGCCCAAAGCCTCAACCAGCAGCTCGCCACCAAGATGCGCGGCTACATGAACCCGTACAACACCTCGTGCGCCAGAGTGATCGTCGAGACCGTGCAGAGATCGGGGCTCAACGATCGCGCGGCGGCCATCGCGATCGCGACGGTGATCGTCGAGTCGAGTATCGCCAACCTCGACGGCGGCCTCGGCGACTCGGTCGGGCTCTTCCAGCAGCGCGCGAGCTGGGGCTCCTTCGAACAGCGCACCGACCCGGTGTGGGCGACCGGCCGGTTCCTCGCCGTGATGCGGCAGTTCTACCCGAACGGCACTTGGAACAACGTCGCCATCGGGGACGTCGCCGCGGCGGTCCAGCGTCCGGCCGCGAAGTACCGGCATCGCTACGGGGTCGAGGCCGGTGACGCGGTCAAGATCGTCAACGAGTTGTGGGCCCAGAACGGCGAATGGCCCCTGCCCACGAAGGTGGACAGGGGCCCTTGAGCCGTGAAGGACCTACTTGCGCCAGGCCGTGCGCTGCTTGCGGATGTCGAGCACCAGCCCGAACATCATCAGCAGCGACAGGCCGATCAGCCACAGGTTCTCGGTCCAGCCGTGGTGGTTGCCGTAGAGCATCACCAGCAGGATGATCGCGCTCAGCCAGCCCGCGATCCGCGTCGCCTTCGGGAAGGAACCGTGCCAGCCCCACTCGGCCGACGGCTCGTCGCGGGGGTCAACGGTGTCGACGCCCACCCGGCCGCGCTTTTCGACCGCTTTGCTCGCCACGATCAACTCCTCAAAACCCGATGGTTCGCTTGCCCGCGAATGATCCCACACCTGGCTGCACGCGCCCGACGGGCCCCAAGCGACAATGAGCCCCGATGACTACCTCGCGAAGTGTGCTCGTGCTCGGTTCGACCGGATCGGTCGGCGCCCAGGCCCTCGACGTCGCGGCCCGCAACCCGGAGCTGTTCCGGGTCGCCGGGATCGCCGCTGGCGGCTCCGACCCCGCCGCGCTGGCCGCGCAGGCCCTGGCGCACCAGGTCGACGCCGTCGCCATCAGCAGGCCGACGGCCGTGGAAGACCTGCAGCTCGCGCTGTACGCCGAGGCGCAGAAGCGCGGCTACTCCAGCGGCGACTTCAAGCTCCCGCGCATCTTCGCCGGGGCCGACGCGGTCGTCGAGATGATCGACGCCACCCCCGTCGACGTCGTGCTCAACGCGCTCCCCGGCTCCCAGGGGCTCCCGCCGACCCTGCGTGCGCTCGCCACCGGCGCCACGCTGGCGCTGGCCAACAAGGAGTCGCTGATCGCGGGCGGGCCGCTCGTGCTGGCCGCGGCCAAGCCGGGCCAGATCGTCCCGGTGGACTCCGAGCACTCCGCGATCGCGCAGGCCCTGCGCGCCGGCCGCGAGTCCGAGGTCGCCCGGCTGGTGCTCACCGCCTCCGGCGGGCCGTTCCGCGGGCGCGAGCGCGCGGAGTTGGCCGACGTCACAGTCGAGCAGGCGATGGCGCATCCGACCTGGTCCATGGGCCCGCTCATCACGATCAATTCGTCCACTTTGGTCAACAAGGGACTGGAGCTGATCGAGGCGAAGCTCCTGTTCGACATCGAGACCGACCGCATCGACGTGGTCGTCCACCCGCAGTCGATCATCCACTCGATGGTGACCTTCGTGGACGGTTCGACGATCGCCCAGGCCAGCCCGCCCGACATGCGGCTGCCGATCGCGCTGGCACTGCACTGGCCGGACCGCGTGCCCGGCGTCGCGACCGCGTGCGTCTGGGACCAACCCGCGAGCTGGACTTTCGAGCCGCTGGACAACGAGGCGTTCCCGGCCGTCGAGCTCGCGAGGCACGCCGGAACCGTGGGCGGTTGCGTCCCGGCGGTCTACAACGCGGCGAACGAGGAGCTGGTGGCCGCCTTCCTGGCACAGAACACCGGCTTCACCTCGATTGTGGACACTATTGCCCAGGTGGTGGAAGCCGCCGACGAATGGCGTCGTGAACCTCGCGACGTGGATGACGTACTAGCTGCCGAGCGCTGGGCTCGCGCGCGTGCCGGTGCGCTGATCGGTAAGGGGAAGTAGCGCGTGCTCTGGTTCATTCTCGGGATCGTGCTGTTCGCGCTGGGTATCTGCCTGTCCGTCGCCCTGCACGAAGCCGGGCACATGTGGGCGGCCAAGGCCTTCGGCATGAAGGTCCGGCGCTACTTCATCGGCTTCGGGCCGACGATCTTCTCCTTCCGCCGCGGTGAGACCGAGTACGGCGTGAAGTGGATCCCGCTCGGCGGGTTCTGCGACATCGCGGGCATGACCGCGCTCGACGAGGTCACCCCGGAAGAGTCGAAGCGCGCGATGTGGCGCTTCAAGACCTGGAAGCGCACCGTCGTCATGTCGGCGGGTTCGGCGATGCACTTCATCCTCGGTTTCATCATTCTGTACCTGATGGCCGTCACCATGGGCCTGCCGAACCCGGCCGCGCAGGCCGCCCCCACCGAAGCCGTGATCAGCGCCACGTCCTGCGCTCGCGCGGCGACCACGGTGGAGCAGCTGAACGACACCACCTGCCCGCCGGACGCCCCGACCCCCGCGAAGACCGCCGGTCTCCTGGCAGGCGACAAGGTCGTCTCCGTGGCGGGCAAGCCGATCAAGACCTGGCGCGAGATGCTCGCGGCCGTCCAGGTCGCCAACGGCCCGACGCCGTTCGTGGTCGAGCGGAACGGACAGCGGCTGAACCTGACCGTCGACGTGCCGCGCGTGCAGCGGCTGGTCGCCGACGGCTCCAACAACACCACGGTCAAGGACGTCGGCATGATCGGCGCCTCGCCGATCCAGAACACCGCGCCGCCGTTGCTGACCTACGGGCCGGTCGACGCGATCGGCGGGACGCTCAGCTTCACCGGCACGATGTTCGCCGAGACCGGCAAGCGGCTGATCGAATTCCCGTCGCGGATCCCCGCGGTGGTGGAGTCCATCTTCGGCGGCGAGCGCGACCCGAACACCCCGGTCAGCGTCGTCGGCGCCAGCCGGATCGGTGGCGAGGCCGCCGAGCGCGGGCTGTGGGAGATCTTCGTGCTCCTGCTGGCGAGCCTGAACTTCTTCATCGGCGTGTTCAACCTGCTGCCGTTGCTCCCGCTCGACGGCGGGCACATCGCGGTCGTCTGGTACGAGCGGGTCCGCGACTGGATCCGGAAGCTGCGCGGCAAGGCGGCGGGCGGACCGGTCGACTACACGAAGCTGTCCGCGGTCACGATGGTGCTCGTCTTCATCGGCGGCGCGGTGACCCTGCTCACCGTCACCGCCGACATCGTGAACCCGGTCAAGCTGTTCCAGTGACGCGGGAGTGCGGTGACGGAGCGCGCTGTCAGCATCATTGGGCTGCCCAGGTAATGCTGCTCACCGTGACGGCTGACGTCGTGGATGTCCGCCGATCGGGGTAGGTACGCTTGACGGCGTGACTGTCGCTCTTGGTATGCCAGCGCTTCCTCCTCCCGTCCTCTCCGAGCGTCGCAAGACCCGACAGCTGCAGGTCGGGCCGGTGGGCGTCGGCAGCGAGCACCCGATTTCGGTGCAGTCGATGACCACCACGCTCACTTCCGACGTCAACGCGACGCTGCAGCAGATCGCCGAGCTGACCGCTGCGGGCTGTGACATCGTGCGCGTCGCGTGCCCTTCGGCGGACGACGCCGAGGCGCTGCCCGCGATCGCGAAGAAGTCGCAGATCCCGGTGATCGCCGACATCCACTTCCAGCCGAAGTACGTCTTCGCCGCGATCGAGGCGGGCTGCGCGGCGGTCCGGGTGAACCCGGGCAACATCCGCAAGTTCGACGACCAGGTCAAGGAGATCGCGAAGGCCGCGAAGGACCACGGCACCCCGATCCGGATCGGCGTCAACGCGGGTTCGCTGGACAAGCGGATCATGGACAAGTACGGCAAGGCGACCCCGGAGGCGCTGGCCGAGTCGGCGCTGTGGGAGGCGTCGCTGTTCGCCGAGCACGACTTCTACGACGTGAAGATCTCCGTGAAACACAACGACCCGGTTGTCATGGTGCGCGCGTACGAGATCCTCGCCGAGCAGTGCGACTACCCGCTGCACCTCGGGGTCACCGAGGCGGGCCCGGCGTTCCAGGGCACCATCAAGTCGGCCGTCGCGTTCGGCGCGCTGCTGCGGCAGGGCATCGGCGACACGATCCGCGTTTCGCTGTCGGCTCCGCCGGTGGAAGAGGTCAAGGTCGGGATCCAGATCCTGCAGTCGCTGAACCTCAAGGAGCGCAAGCTCGAGATCGTCTCCTGCCCCTCGTGCGGCCGCGCGCAGGTGGACGTCTACACGCTCGCCGAGCAGGTCACCGCCGGGCTGGAGGGCATGGAGGTCCCGCTGCGCGTCGCGGTCATGGGCTGCGTCGTCAACGGTCCCGGCGAAGCGCGTGAGGCCGACCTCGGTGTCGCGTCGGGTAACGGCAAGGGCCAGATCTTCGTCAAGGGCGAGGTCATCAAGACCGTGCCGGAGCACGCGATCGTCGAGACGCTGATCGAAGAGGCCATGCGGATCGCCGAGGAGTCGGGCCAGACGATCGGCGAGGGAGAGCCCACCGTCACGGTCGGCTGACTGGTCGAGACCACGCTAGGAACGGTCCTTTCCTCGCAAAATTTGCGAGGAAAGGACCGTTCCTAGCATCCGGCGGCCCCGACCTGCCGAAGTTCTCTCAGCGTGTCGTGAAGCTTGCGTTCCGTTTACGCCGCTCATCTGGCACTCTGGAGTGGTGTTGCGGCTTGCAGGTGCACGGCTGCTCGATGATCGGGACTATCCGGCGGTCCGTGCCGCGCTCGCCACAGACCCGGTCGGCAGCTGCATGGTCAGTGCCAGGGTGGAGACCGCGGGTCTCGACCCCTGGCGGCTCGGTGGCGAGCTCTGGGCCGCCGACTCCCGTCCCGTCCGGGCGGGCAGGCTCCAAGGGCTGTGCTTCTCCGGGCCGAACCTGATCCCGTTGCGCGGCAACGCCTCCGCCCTGCGTTCCTTCGCCGATCGCGCCCTGCGCCGTCAGCGGAGCTGCTCGTCGCTGGTCGGCCCGGCCGAGCAGGTGCTGGGGTTGTGGGACGAACTCGAGCCGGAATGGGGCCCCGCCAGGGAAGTCCGGCACGATCAGCCGTTGCTCGCGCTCGACGGGATCCCGTCCGTCGCCGCCGATCCGCTGGTCCGCGCGGTGCGCCCGGAGGAGCTCGACCGCTATCTCCCGGCCGCGATCGCCATGTTCGTCGAGGAGGTCGGCGTCGACCCCCGCAACGGCGACGGTGGCGCCGGGTATCGCGCCCGCGTCGCGGAGCTGATCGCCGGCGGCCGGGCGTTCGCGCGGTTCGAGGACGGCGAGGTCGTCTTCAAGGCCGAGATCGGCGCGATGTCCTCCACGGTCGGCCAGATCCAGGGGGTCTGGGTGCATCCGGAACGCCGCGGCGGCGGTCTCGGCACCGCCGGGACGGCGTCCGTGGTGACCAGGCTCGTCCGCGGGATGGGCCGCACGGCCAGCCTGTACGTCAACGCCTACAACAGCCCGGCGCTCGCCGCCTATCGCAAGATCGGCTTCCAGCAGGTCGGGCAGTACGCGACGGTTCTGTTCTAGATCGGCGTTGCATCCGGGTGGAAGGTGCCCGGGCTGGCAGGATCCGGGGCATGCCTGCAGGTCGTCGTGTCGCCGTCGTCGTGCTCGCGGGGATGGTGGGCCTCTCGGCCGCCGGGTGCGGGCTCTTCGCCGATTCCGGGCCCGAGGACGCCATCACGGGTTTCCTCGGCGGGCTCTCCTCAGGTGACGTCGCCGCCGCGGCCTCCTTCACCGATTCGCCCGACGCCGCGCGCGAGTCGCTGGAGATGGCGCGGAAGGCGCTTTCCCCCGAGTCGATCAAGATCGTGGACAAGCAGGTCCGGCACGCGTCCGGCGCGGACAACGGGACGGCGACCTATCAGCTCACCTGGAACCTGCCGCGCGGCCGGGTCTGGACCTACAAGGCCGACGCTCAGGTCCATTCCACGCAGGACGGGTGGAAGGTGCGCTGGCTGCCCACCGCGCTCCATCCGCAGCTGGCCGCCCAGCAGAGCATCGCGCTGAAGGCGGACCCGCCGGATCTGGCGCCGGTGCTGGACCGCGACGGGACGCCGTTGCTGCGCCCGCAGACGGTCGTCAGCGTCGTGCTCGACCCGGCGAAGGCGGGCGACTTGGTCGCCGTCACCGACAAACTCGGCGCGGCGCTCAACCGGTTCGAGGCGTCGGTGACCGGTCAGTCGATCCGCGACGGCGTGAAGACGCTCAAACCCGGCTCCGGCTATCCGGTGGTGAGCCTGCGGGCGAACAGCTACCAAGAGGTGAAGCCCGAGATCTACGACCTGCCCGGGGTCCGGTTCAGCCAGCAGGAAAGGCTGCTGCCGGACGACAAGAACTTCGGCAAGCAGGTGCTGCCCGCGGTCCGGTCGCTCGTCGAGGACCAGGTGGAGGGCTCGGCGGGCTGGCGCGTCGTCACCCTCGACACGGGCGGCGGCGAGATCGTCGACCTGCACTCCGAAAACCCCAAACCGGCGCCCGCGGTCGTCAGCACGCTCAGCGTGAAGGCGCAGGGTGCGGCGGAGCGGGCGCTCGCGCCGGTCCCGACGGCGTCCGCGCTGGTCGCGATCCAGCCGTCGACCGGCGAACTGCTGGCGGTGGCGCAGAACGCCCCGGCGGACCCGCAGGGCGCGATCGCGCTCACCGGCCGCTTCCCGCCGGGCTCCACGTTCAAGATGGCCACCGCCGTCGCGGCGCTGTCCGCGGGCACGGTGCGGGCGGACAGCCCGGTGGATTGCCCCGGCACGGCCACCTTCGAGAACCGGACGGTGCCGAACGAGGGCAAGTTCGCCCTCGGCGCCGTCCCGCTCTCCACGGCGTTCGCCAAGTCCTGCAACACGACGTTCGCGAAGCTTTCGACCGACCTGCCTCCCGCCGCGCTGACCGACGCCGCGCGCGATCTCGGCATCGGCGCAGACTTCGTCATCCCCGGCCTGACCACGATCACCGGTTCGTCGCCGCCGGCGAACACCGTCGCGCAGCGCGCGGAGAACGGGTTCGGCCAGGGGACCGTCGTGGCGAGCCCGTTCGGCCTGGCGGTCGCCACCGCGACGGTCCAGTCGGGCAAGGTCCCGGTGCCGACGCTGGTGCGGGGGATGGCCACCACGTCGTCCGGGCTCGGCAAACCGGTCAAGCCGGAGGTGCTCGACGCGCTGCGTGGGATGATGCGCGAGGTCGTCACCGACGGCACGGCGACACTGCTCAAGCCCTTGGCGGACGTCCGGGGAAAGACCGGGACGGCCCAGTTCGGCGACGGCACGCGTTCGCACGGCTGGTTCGTCGGCTACACCGGGGACCTGGCCTTCGCGGTGCTGACGACCGACGCCGGGACGTCCAGGCCCGCGGTCGAGGCCGCCCAGCGCTTCCTGGCGGGGCTCGGTTAGCCACCAGGTCGTAGGCTGGGCTCATGTCCGTTCGCTCCCCCTTGAAGCCCGGCGTCCAGACGCCGCGGCGAGCCGTCCCCGCCAGCATCGCCCGTCCCGAGTACGTCGACCGGCCGGCGCCGAAACGCGACACGGGCAACGGGGTCCGCACACCCGAGGTGATCGAGGCGATGCGGGTCGCGAGCCGGATCGCGGCGCAGGCGCTGGAGGAGGGCGGCAAGGCCGTCAAACCCGGCGCGACCACCGACGACATCGACAAGGTGATCCACGAGTTCCTCCTGGACAACCACGCGTACCCGTCGACGCTCGGCTACCGCGCGTTCCCGAAGTCGTGCTGCACCTCGCTGAACGAGGTGATCTGCCACGGCATCCCGGATTCGACGGTGATCGAGGACGGCGACATCTGCAACATCGACGTCACCGCGTTCATCGGCGGCGTCCACGGCGACACCAACGCGACGTTCCTGGCGGGTGACGTCTCGGAGGAGGCGCGCCTGCTGGTCGAGCGCACGCGCGAGGCGACCATGCGCGCCATCAAGGCCGTCCGCCCCGGCAGGCAGCTCAACGTCATCGGCCGCGTCATCGAGTCCTACGCGAAGCGGTTCGGCTACGGGGTCGTGCGGGACTTCACCGGGCACGGGGTCGGGCCGGCGTTCCACACCGCGCCGACCGTGCTGCACTACGAGGAGCCGTCCGTCGAGACGGTGATCGAGCAGGGCATGACCTTCACGATCGAGCCGATGATCACCCTCGGCACCATCGATTACGACATCTGGGCCGACGACTGGACCGTCACCACCAAGGACAAGAAGTGGACGGCCCAGTTCGAGCACACCCTCGTGGTGACCGAGGACGGCGCCGAAATCCTCACGCTGCCGTAAGTACATGAAGGCCCCCTTCCCTGCGCCAGGCGCAAGGAAGGGGGCCTTCATGTACTTCAGGGTCAGGCGTCGTCCTGCTCCACCCTGGCCAGGAGCTCGTCCAGGAAACCGCACGCCTCGCTGGCGGCCCGGTCGGCGTCGCGGTCGGCGATGGCCTCGGCGAGGCCTTCATGCCCTATCTCCGGCAGGTACTCGCGGCCCGGCGTCACGTTCGACGTGGCGGCCACGCTGGCCGTGATCACCTCGGTGAGCCCGCGGTACATCTCGGTCAGCAGGGTGTTATGTCCACTTTGGACGACGGCGAAGTGGAATTCCGCGTCGAGACGGGCGAAGTCCTCCCAATGGCCGTCGCGCAGCTCGGCGTTGCGGCGGTCGAGCAGGGACCGCAGCTCGACGACCTCCTCCTCGGTCCGCGACACGGCCGCGAGCCGGGCGCCCTCGACCTCGAGGATGCGCCGCACCTGCAGCACCTCGCGCAGTTCGGAGCCGCACAGCCGCCGGATGGCGCCCGAGACCTCGCTAGTCGCCCGCACGTAGGTCCCGTCGCCCTGTCGGACTTCGAGCAGCCCCGTGTGCGCGAGCGCGCGCACGGCCTCGCGGACGGTGTTGCGCCCGACGCCGAGCTGTCCGGCCAGCTCGGGTTCCGTCGGAATCCGCTGACCGATGGGCCATTCTCCCTGCGTGACGGCGTCACGCAGCTGCTCGATGACCTGATCGACCAGGCCGGCACGGCGCGTGGTGGCCAATGGCACAGCGTTGTCCCTTCATCCAATCATCCTATGTATGTGATACTAGCCGACGTGCGTGTCGACTCTCGAGAATCCGTGGCCCCGTTCGACGAAAGCCTTGAACTCGAAGGCTCGATCGAAACGGAGTGGCGGCCGGGAGTGATCACCGGCGGCGTCCTGCTCGGTGTCGCGGTGATCCTGGTGGCCCTCAACCTGCGGCCCGCGATCACCAGCATCGGCCCCATGCTCGGCGAGATGCGCGACGACCTCGGCGCCACGGCGACCTGGGCCGGCGTGCTCACCACGCTCCCCGGCCTCTGTTTCGCCGCCGCCGGACTCGCCGCACCGCTGCTGGCCCGCCGGTTCGGCATCGGCGCGGCCATCGCGTCCGCGCTTTCGGTGCTGGCCGTCGGCCTGGTGCTGCGCGTGCTCGACGGACCGTACGTCGTGCTCGGGGGAACCCTGGTCGCCACGGCGGGAATCGCCTTGGCGAACGTACTGATCCCGGTCGTCATCAAGGACTCCTTCCCGGCACGTGTCGGCATGATGACCGGCGTGTACACCGCCGCTCTGCAGGGCGGGGGCGCCCTGGGGTCCGCGCTCACCCCTCCCTTGGAGAACGCGTTCGGCGGCTGGCGCCAAGGTCTCGGCGCCTGGTCGGTACTGGCGGTGCTCGCACTCCTCGTCTGGATTCTCGCAGCCCGCGGTGCGGGACGTGCGCCCGTTGCCGAGGCAGGCAAGCAGGGTAGCGGGCGATCGCTCCTGCGTAGCCCCCTTGCGTGGATGGTCACGCTTTTCTTCGGCACTCAGGCCTTTTTGGCCTACGTCGTGATGGGCTGGCTGCCGGAGGTGATGATCGACGCGGGGGTGAGCAAGGGTGATTCCGGGCTGCTGCTCGGGCTGATCTCGCTCATCGCCGTCCCGATCAGCCTCGTCGTGGCGCCGATGGCAGCCCGGCACAAGAGCCAGAGCCCGTGGATCGTCGGGCTGGGCGTTCCCGGCTTCGTCGGCATGGTCGGCATGATGGTCGCCCCCGCCGCCTCGCCGCTGCTCTGGTGCCTCCTCATCGGGCTCGGGATGAGCGTGTTCTCGCTCGCGCTGACGGTGATCGCGCTGCGGGCGCGCACCGGCGAGGACACCGCGCGGCTGTCGGGGATGGCGCAGGGCATCGGGTACCTGATGGCGGCCGTCGGGCCGTTCCTTTTCGGGCTGCTTCACGATCTCACCCACGGATGGACCGTGCCCTGGATCATGATGCTCGCGGTCTTCGCAGCGCAGATGACCTTCGGTGCTTTCGCGGGCCGTCGCCGCTTCGTCTGAACGCGTTCAAAAAACTTCTTGACCCGTCCCGGGGCGGAGCCATAGCCTGAGCGAGTTGAACCTGTTCAAAAACTCGGTTCTGGGGGTCGGCGTGGTCGAGGGACTGGCGTACGGGACGGCGCTGGCGTGTTTCGCCGCGGTATGCGTCGCCGTGGTGCCGGAGCGGGCACCCGCGGCCATCTCGTCGCTGGAGTTCTACCGCGCCGTGGACCGGGTGTGCGTGCAGGTGTGGAAGGACAGTGGCGCCGAGATCCAGCGTTACTGGCCGGATCCGGAGGGGGAGGCCGCGACGGAGCTGCGCAAGTGGCAGCACTACGTCGCGGTGAAGGTGGACGACGCCAAGGACGTCCTCAAGGGGGCGACGGGGGTCCGCGCGGTGCCGGGAGGGGCGGCATCGGCGCGGGAGGAGTTCTTGGCGGCGATCCGCCGCTACGTCGAGGCAGCCGAGCGGTTTTCCGGGGATGGGGCCCGCTCGGCCGCCTTGATGGGCGCCTCGGACACCGAGATGAACGCGGTGAGCGCACTCGCGGCGCGGCACGGGGCCCGCTCCTGCGACCGCGTCATTTAGTCCTCTGAATGCGCACGGGCGCATTCAGAGGACTAAATGCGGGTGGGGGTCAGTCCAGGGGCAGGTTCAGCAGGGCGTTCTCGACCAGTTCCGGCATCGCCGGGTGGATCCAGTACTGCCCGCGCGCCATGCTCTTCGCGTCCAGCCCGAAGCTCATCGCCTGGATCAGCGGCTGGATCACCGAGGAGGCCTGCGGGCCGATGATGTGCGCGCCCAGCAGCTGCCCGGTGGCGGGGTCGGCGAGCAGCTTCGCGAAGCCGGTGGTGTCCTCCATCGCCCAGCCGTAGGCGATACCGGCGTAGTCCTGATGCGACGTCACGTACGACACGCCACGCTCGCGCGCCTCGCGTTCGGTCAGCCCGACGGAGGCCACCTGCGGCGAGGTGAACACCGCGTGCGGGACGAACCGGTGGTCGGCCTCGATCCGCTCGTCCGGGTGCAGCAGGTTGTGCTGCACCACGCGCTGCTCGTGGTTCGCGACGTGCTTCAGCTCGAAGACCGACGAGATGTCGCCGAGCGCGTAGATCCCGTCGACCACGGTCTGCTGGTACTCGTCGACCACGACGTGCCCGCGCTCGCCCGTGGTCACACCGGTGGCGGCGACGTCCAGGAGGTCGGAGTTCGGCGTGCGGCCGGTCGCCACCAGCAGCACGTCGGCCTCGACGGTCTCGGCGCCCTGCGGGCCTTCGAGGTCCAGCGCGACACCCGACGCGGTCTTGCGCGCGCGCACGGTCTTGCGGTCGAGCCGGACGTCGAACCGCTGCGCGGCCAGCTCGGTGAACCGGGCACTGACGTCGTCGTCCTCGGAGCGCAGCAGCGCGCCGGAGCGGTTGACCACGGTCACGTCCACCCCGAACGAGGCGAAGACGTGCGCGAACTCGGCCGCGATGTACCCGCCGCCGAGGATCACGATGCTCGACGGCAGCTCGTCGAGCCGCATCACCGTGTCGGAGGTGTGGTAGCCGGTGTCGGCGAGGCCGGGGATGTCCGGGATCACCGGCCGGCCGCCGGCGGCGAGCACGAACTTGTCGGCGGTGATCGTCTCGGCGGGGCGGCCGTCGGGGTAGCTGACCCGCAGCTCCTTGTGCCCGGTGAAGCGGCCTTCGCCCTCGTACACGGTGACGTTCTTGTTGTCCTCGTGCCCGACGCGGTATTCGCGGCCGCCCTCGGCGATCGGGTCGATCCGGCCGAAGATCCGGTCGCGCACGTCGCGCCAGCGGACGCCGGTCAGCTCCTCGTCGACGCCGAACTTCGACGACGTGGCGGGGGTGGCCGCGACGTTGGCGGCGTGCACGAACATCTTCGTCGGGATGCAGCCCACGTTCAGGCAGGTGCCGCCGAACGTGCCCTTCTCCACGATCGCCGTGTTCCAGTCCGCGAAACGCGGGTCGAGGATCGAGTTGCCCGATCCGGTACCGACGATCACCAGGTCGTAGTGGGGCACGCTGTCTTCCTTTGCGGCGGGAGCGGGGGTGGTTCCGACTCTAGCCAACTTGTCACGGCGGCCGGTTGTTCCCGGTCTAGCGGCCGGTGGAGCTGAAGTGCATCCGGTCCGTCGGCGTCGTCCAGGAGCCGCCCCAGGTCCAGCCGATCGCGGCGAAGGCGGCCACCGTCGGGTCTCCGGCGGTGATCATCCCCGGCCGCCGGTTTCCCCGGTCGAGATACGCCGACGCGAGCTCGGGCAGGACGACGTCGCCCTTGGTGTACGGGTTGCAGAACGGGTCGACGTCGATCGCGAGCCCGTAGGCGTGCGCCGACCAGTTCGTCAGGCCGCGGGCCGGACGGCAGACGAAGGCGGTGGTGTTGTTCCCGTCACCCGTCGGGGGAGCGGTGAGCTCGGCGGGGGCGGTCACGCGCATTTCCTCGATCGGGAACTTCGCGGCGAACAACCGCCCGAATACGGTGACGACGGCGTTCGCGACCGACGCGTTCACGAGCATTTCCCCGGTGTGCGCGCGGCCGTCGAAACCCCAGAACGACAACGTGAGGTAGCGCAGTTCGCCCGCGGTGACCGGGCAGGCCGCCTGCCAGGTGCTGCGTGCGAGAACCTCGGCGGGGACGGGATTCACCGTGCCCGCGAACCGGTTCCCGGCTGGCGGGGGAAGCAGGTCGGTGGTCGGCAGTGACCGGTTCGCCAGCACGGGAGGAGTCGGGAGGATCTGCCCGAAACCGTCACGGCGCAAGGGAAGCGGCTTCGCGCCGACCTGCCAGGCCGGTGACGGCGGCGGGGCCGACGTGGCCGGAGTCGTTGCGGCGGAAGAGGTTTCCGCGGGAGGGGCGGCCACCGGGCTCGAACACGAGGAGAGCAGAAAGACCGCAGCCGCCAGAATCGTCGCCGTAGCCCGCACGACGTCCAGGGTGACAGATGCGTTCGGTGAGCACAGTTCCACCCGTTTCAGTGACACCGCATCGGGCTTTCTCCGATTAGGGTATTCGCGATCGCTTGTGTACGCGCTGGAGTCGAATGACTTCCCAGGGTTTGACCGTACGTACGCCCCGGTGAAGGGACAGAACATGCCCAAGAAGTCACGTCGCACGCTGCTGCTCGCGGTCGGAGCGGTCCTCGCGACGGCGGTGATGGTGCCGGTCGCGGTCAACAGCGCGTCGGCGGACGACAGCGCGGTGAGCGGCCCGGAGCAGGCCGCCCAGCCGCGGATCGTGGGCGGCGGCAAGGCTTCGGTCTCGCAGTACCCGTACGCGGTCTACCTGGCCGACCGGAGCGGCAACCAGTTCTGCGGCGCGGTGATCGTCAGCTCCACGACGGTCGCGACGGCGGCGCACTGCGCGGTCGCGGTCAAACGCGCCGACGTCCGCGTGGTGGCGGGACGCGAGGACAAACGTTCGCGGGACGGTGTCGAGCTGCGTGTCTCGCGGGTCTGGGTCAGCCCCGACTACAGCGGCGATCCCGGCAAGGGTGACGACATCGCGGTGATGACGGTCAGCGGTCAGCTGCCGTACCGGCCCGCGAAGGTCGCGGACAACGGCAACGCCGACCTGTACGAAGAAGGCACGAAGGCGACGGTCCTCGGCTGGGGACGGGTCGCCGACGGCGGCGCGCGGTCGGACTACCTGCGCAGCGCGGTCGTCCCGGTGGTCAGCGACAAGACCTGCCGTACCGCGTACTCGGGCTACGACCCGAGCGACATGGTGTGCGCCGGCTACCCCGAGGGCGGCGTCGACGCCTGTCAGGGCGATTCGGGTGGACCGCTCGTGGTGGGAGACACGCTGATCGGGATCGTGTCGTTCGGCGAGGGCTGCGCGAAGGCGGGCAAGCCCGGCGTCTACACCCGTGTCTCCCACTTCGCGAACGAGATCTCCCAGCAGAAGAGCCGGGGCCTGATCGGCTGATCGGTGCCTTCTTCCCGTCCGATGTGCTAACAAGTGGGACGTGAGCACCGACACCCCGATCATCGAGACCACGTCGTTCCCGCTGTCCGTCGCCGGTGACGAGATCACCGCCGCGCAGCTGCACGGCATCCTCCGCCTGCGCGTGGACGTGTTCGTCGTCGAGCAGGACTGCGCCTATCACGAGATCGACGGACGCGACCTCCTGCCCGGCACGCGGCACCTCTGGATCGGCGGTTCCGTCGCCGTCGACTCGTACCTGCGGGTGCTGCAGGACGCCGGCGGCACCTTCCGCATCGGCCGGGTGTGCACGGCCGTCCGCTCACGCGGCAAGGGGCTCGCGGGACGGCTGATGGAGACCGCCCTCGCGGGGATCGGGGACGCGCCGTGCGTCCTCGACGCGCAGACGTACGCGACGAAGTTCTACGCCAAGTACGGCTTCGTCGTCGAGGGCGAGGAGTTCATGGAAGACGGGATCCCGCACCTCACGATGTGGCGCCGGGAGGCGCCGCGGCCGTGATCACCGCGACCGCGCGGTCCACGTCGGCCTCGGTGAGGTCGGCCCGCGCGGTCAGGCGCAGGCGGGAGATGCCGTCGGGCACGGACGGCGGCCGGAAGCAGCCGACGCGCACACCCTGATCCGCGCAGGCGGCCGCCCAAGCGACGGCGGCCTCCGGCGACGGCGCCTGCACCGAGATCACCGCGGCGTCCGGGAGACTGACCCTGAATCCGGCCGACTTCAGTTGCATCGCAAGGTTTCCCGCGGCTTCGGTGACCTTGGTGGCCAGCTCCGGCTCGGCCTTCAGCGCAGTGAGGGCGGCGAGCGCGGCGGCGGCACTGGCGGGCGCGAGCCCGGTGTCGAAGATGAAACTGCGCGCGGTGTCCACGAGATGCCTGATCACGCGGCGCGGTCCGAGCACCGCTCCGCCTTGCGCCCCAAGGGATTTCGACAACGTGATCGTGGTGACGACGTCCGGCGCGACCGAGAGCCCCGCCGCGTGGACGGCGCCGCGGCCGCCCTCGCCGAGGACGCCGAAACCGTGCGCGTCGTCGACGAGCAGCGACGCGCCGTGCTCCCGGCAGACACCGGCGAGCTGCTCCAAGGGCGCGATGTCGCCGTCGACGGAGAACACGGAATCGGTGACGACGAGGGCACGCGGTTTGCGGCGGGTCGCAAGCGCGTGCTTGAAGGCGTTCGGCTCGCTGTGCGCGACGGCGGCGATGTCCGACCGGGACAGGCGGCAGCCCTCGATCAACGAGGCGTGGATGTACTTGTCCGTGACGATCGCGGAATCCGCGCCGGACAGGGCCGTGACGGCGCCGAGGTTCGCGGTGAACCCGGACGAGAAGACCAGCGCGGCCTGCGTGCCGCAGAAGCGGGCGAGTTCGTGCTCGAGTTCGGCGTGGACCTCGGTGGTGCCGGTGACGAGCCGGGAGCCGGTCGCCCCCGCGCCCCAGCGCAACGCGGCCGCGGCCGCCGCACCGGCGACGCGCTTGTCCCTGGCGAGCCCGAGGTAGTCGTTTCCGGCGAGGTCCAGCTCCGGCTCCTGCGCCTGCCGGATGCGCAGCTTGCGCACCAGCCCGGCCTCGGCCCGCTTCTCCGCCTCCACGTCGAGCCAGTCGAAGACCTGGTCGGGCGGGAGGTTCTGGGAGGCGGGGCCGGGAGAAGTCACGTCCCGCAGTCTCCCATCCGCCGTTTCCCGATGGACGTGGTGGTCCCCACTCCGAACGCAATGAAAGGTCCTTTCCTTGCAAATTTCGCAAGGAAAGGACCTTTCATGGCACTAGCCGCCGGAAGGACCGGCTTCAGTCACTTCAGCTGTCGTAGCTGCGACGCGGGCGCCCGCCCGGACGCTGCGGACGGCCGTTGCCGCCACCGCCCTCGCCACGACGCGGGCGGCCGCGGAAGCCACCGGGACGGCCGCCTTCGCGGTGACCGTGACCCTCGCGCGAACCCTGGTAGCCGCGGTCGCCGCCACCGTAGCCGCGGCCACCGCCACGACGCGGGGACTCACGACGGCGCTCCACGACCGGCTCGCCGCTGGGCTGCTGCGCACCGGTGATGCGGGCGAGCTCGGCGTCACCCGGGCGGATGGTGGTCTGCTCGGCGCGGACGCCGGCGCGGTCGGTCATCCGGCGCACCATGCGGCGCTGGTCGTGGGTGACCAGCGTGACCACGACACCGGACGCCCCGGCGCGCGCGGTGCGGCCGGCGCGGTGCAGGTAGTCCTTGTGGTCGGCGGCCGGGTCGACGTGCAGCACCAGCGAGATGTCGTCGACGTGGATACCGCGCGCGGCGACGTCCGTGGCGACGAGGACGGGCGCGTAGCCCTCCTTGAAGTCCGCGAGGACGCGGTTGCGCTGGCCCTGGGTCTTGCCGCCGTGCAGGGCGGCCGCGTGGACGCCCTTCTCGCGCAGGCGCTCGGTCAGGCGGTCCACGTGGTGCTTGGTGCGGACGAACATGATCGTGCGGCCCTCGCGGGCGCCGATCTCGGTGATGATGTCCTGCTTGTCCTGGTGCGACACCTGGAACACGTGGTGGTCCATGGTGGTGACGCTCGCGGTCGACGGGGCGACCGAGTGCGTGACCGGGTCGGTCAGGTACGCGCGGACCAGCCGGTCGACGTCACCGTCGAGGGTGGCCGAGAACAGCAGGCGCTGCCCGCGGGCCGGGGTCAGGTCGAGGATCTCGCGGACCTGCGGCATGAAGCCCATGTCGGCCATCTGGTCGGCCTCGTCGAGCGCGACGAAGTTGACGTCGGACAGCGACGCGGTGCCCTGGCGGACGTGGTCCGACAGCCGGCCGGGGGTGGCGATCAGCAGGTCGACGCCGCGGGAAAGCGCGTCGGCCTGGCGGGTGAAGGCCATCCCGCCGACGGCGGTGCGGCACCACAGGCCGAGGGCCTTGGCCAGCGGGGTCAGCGAGTCGGCGACCTGCATGGCCAGCTCGCGGGTCGGGACCAGGATCAGCGCGCGGGGGTGCTTCGGCCGGGCGCGGCCACCGTTGAGCCGGGTCAGCATCGCGAGGCCGAAGGCCAGGGTCTTGCCGGAACCGGTCTGGGCGCGGCCGAGCACGTCGCGACCGGCGAGCGCGTCGGGGATGGTCGCCGACTGGATCGGGAACGGGGAGGTGATACCGGCGTCGGCCAGCGCCCGCAGCAGCGGGTCGGGAAGGCCGAGTTCCGCCCAGGTCTTCACCTTGACCGTCTCGACGGCGTCTTCGCGCAGCATCGCGTCACCCGCGGGGCGGGTGCGCGGCTTGCGGTGCTGACGCGCCGACGGTGAGACGTGGCCGGAGTTGAACGTGACTGTCACAAATGCCTCTCGGACGTGGCACGTCGCAAGGAGGCCCGGGCTGCCCGCGCGCAGGCAGGGCAAGATGGTGTGCACAGATGGGCGTTCACAGGGACGAACCCGGCACACCGCGTCTGCGTGACACCGCGCGCCAATGGATTGATACGGATACCGCGAGCCATTCGGTTGGCTTTGGAGGCGACGGACACCAACTCATCCACGCCGCCGGTTGCGGTCTGTCACTACTGTACCGGACCGTTATCCGGCCTCCCAACTGGAGGGACCGATTGTGGGCAGGGTCTCCACGACGGCTTCTCCCTGCGTGTCATGAAAGGGTCGTTCCTGACACATCACGTCCTGAACGACCCTTTCATGACACTGTGGACGGTCACCGCAGACCGGCGATCTCCTTCAGCTCTTCAAGCAGCTCAGGGACCGCGGTGAGCCGCTCCGGCAATCCGCGCGAGTGGAACCACGTCGCGATGTTCCGCACGTCGCGCGCGAGGAACTCCAGCCCGCCGGGATTGGCCACGATGTCGACCACCTGGGGGAGGTCGATCACCATGATCCGGTCGTGGTGCACGAGCAGGTTGTACGCCGAGAGGTCACCGTGCGCGAGCCCCTGCGACGCCAGCAGTTCCAGCATCGCCGAGGTCTGGAACCACAGTTCCCGCAACTGGTCGGGCTCCGGCCGGACCTGTGCCAGCCGGGGCGCGGCGGTCTCGCCCTCGCCGAGGAATTCCAGCAGCAGTTCGGTGCCGTCGCGCTGCACCGGGTACGGCACGGGCGCCCCGACCGACCAGAGCCTGCTCAGCGCGCCGAACTCGGCCACGGCCCACTGTTCGGCGATGAGGTTGCGGCCGAAGCTGCTGCGCGACTCCATCGCCCGCATCTCCCGCGAACGCCGCATCCGCCTGCCTTCGAGATAGCCGGCGTCACGGTGGAACAGCCGATGCTCGCCGCTGCGGTACCGCTTGGCGGCGAGCACGGTGCCCTCGGTGCCGGGCAGGTTGCGCCGGACGAGATGGACGTCCGCCTCCTTGCCGGTTTTGAGGATGCCGAGTTCGGTGTCGACCGCGGCCAGTTCGGTGATCACCCAGTCCGGGCGCGGCAGCGGTCCTTGCTCCGCTTCTCCCCAGGTGCTCCAGCGGTCGGCGCCGTCGGGGATGGCGGTCTCGGTGTAGGCGTCCTCCCGCAACCGGGCGAGGCGGACACGTTCGGCTTCGGTGAGCCGCCCGCCTCGGGTGGGTTCGGGTTCGTCGTCGAAACGGGCACGACGGGTGCGGCGAGGACGTTGTTCGTAAGACTCTTCGAGATCGTGCTTGCGCACTGGTGGGTTCTCCTAGATCAGGGATGCCCCACCGGGCGAGCGTCGTGGCTCCGCGCTCAGCCGCGAGGGGCGAGTGGATGGGGGCGGCCAAGGCCCCGGACAGTCATCAGCACGAGGCACCTCCCAGTCGCATCCACCGGCTCCCTGCCGGATCGCGGACGATCATCCCCGACCCCTTCGGACCACGCAACCGATTTAATTCTGGTACGTGTCTCGGGCACTTCCGGCCGGTGCGCTGGTGGCGGTTTCGCGTGACTGGATGGACGACAAGCGTGATTGGACGGACGCCGCGATCGTGACGTCCCTCCAATCACGCGTGGCGTCCGCTGGATCACGCGTGTCGTCCGGTCGATCACGGGTAAACGCCGGTGCTGGGCCTCGTGAGCGGTAAAGACGGTTAGAACCGTCCTGACCACTCACGACGCGCCTAGGCCGACCGCAATCCCGCCAGCTCGCTCCGCGACCGCACCTTCAGCTTCCGCAGCACACTCGCGACGTGCTGTTCCACCGTGCGCCGAGACAGGAACAGCACCTCGGCGATCTCCCGGTTGGTGTGCCCGGCGGCCAGCAGGCGGGCGACGTCGCGCTCGCGCGGTGACAGCTCGTCGCCGTAACCCCGGCGGCCGCGCCGCGAGGGGGCGACGGCGCCGGTGGACCGGAAGGCGTGGCGGCAGCGCGCGGCGTCGCGTGTGGCGCCGAGGTGGTCGAAGGTCTCCGCGAGTGCCGCGAAAGTCTCGGCGACGTCCTCGTTGCGGGCCAGGCGGCAGCGCGCGCCCCGTTCGGCGACCAGCGCCGCGTGATAGGGCGCGGGGAGCGCCTCGAACCGGGTCCGAGCCTGCTCGAAGGCCTCGATCGCCTCATCGTGGTCGCCTCGGGACGCCGCGACGAGCCCGCGGTTCGCGGCGAGCGCGGCCCGGGTCGACGGCGCGTCGAGGTCGCCGACCTCGCGTTCGAATTCGTCGGTCAGTGCTTGCGCCTCGGCGTCCCGCCCGGTGGCGCAATACGCGTCGACGGCGGCCATCACCAGATCGGCGCCCCAGGCCCAGACACCCTTGGCGCGCAGGAGTTCCAGCCCCTTCTCGGCCTGCGTCACCGCGGCCTCGCCGAGGTCCTGCGCGAGCAGCATGCCCGACATCCCGGCGTGTGCGGCGATCGCGACCGGGGTGAACGCGTTTTCGGGCTGATCCGCCGCGGTACCGGCGAACCGGGCCGCGGCCTCGTCCCATTCGCCGCGGGCGGCGGCGAGCAGACCCAGCACCAGGCACAGTTCGCTGGTCACCGGCAGGAGATCGCGGTACTCGTCGATCAGCGCGACCGCCCGTTCGGCGAGGCCGTCCCAGTTCCCGGTGAGCCAGTCGGTGTGGACGGCGGTCGCGCGGGCGGTGCTGACGACGTACGGCGCCCCGCAGTCGGCGGCGAGCTGCATCCCGCTGCGCAGCAGGCTCCTGGCCCGCCGGTGGTGACCGGTCCAGGCGCAGGCGTCGGCGCTGTTGCAGTGCAGTCGCGCCAGATGCCGCTGTTCGTCGGCGGAACCGACGGTGGTGGGCGCCCGGTCCAGCATGTCCCAGCCGCGCGCGTCCCCGATGTGCAGCCGTGACGCCGCGTTGTTGGCCAGCAGGATGATCTTCAGCCGCCGGTCGGTGGCCCGGTCGATGAGCTCGTCCACCCGGTCCATCCAGCGCCGGTGCTCCCGCAGCGGGGTCGCACCGACCCAGGGCTGGGCGAGGACGCCCATCCCGCGGCCCGCCAGATCGGGCCGGTCGGAGAGGTCGTTGACGGCGATCTCGATCTCGGTCCTCGCGGCCTCCAAGCCGCCTGCCTGGCGCACCAGCAGGAGCCCGAGTCCCAGCCGGACCTCGCCGCTCAGGCGCCCGGACAGCCTGCCGTCGGTGAGCAGCCGCTCCAGCGCCGGGACGACTTCGGTCTGCGCGAGTCCGTTGCACGCCACCGAGCTGAACTTGACCGCGATTCTGTCCACATCGGACGGTTGAAGGCCCGGTTCGTCGAGCAGGGTGCGGAGCAGATCGGTCGCGGTGGCGAGATCGCCGACCGTCGACGCCTGATCCGCGGCGGCTTCGCCGTACTTCAGGGCGCCGGCCCGGTCGCCCGCCTTCCGGCAGTGTTCGGCCAGCCGCACCAAGGACTGCGGGAGGCGGTCGCGCAGCAGCCGTGCGGCCCGCCGGTGCAGTTCCTGGCGATCGGGGCCGGGAATGGTGAGGTACGCGGCCTGCCGGGCGAACGCGTGCCGGAAGTCGTACAAACCTTCGCCGGACTCCACGAGGACGTTGCGTTCGAGCGCGAGGACGAGCGCGCGGCGGGCGCGTTCCGGGGCGAGCGCGGCCGCCGCGGCGAGCAGGTCCGAAGTGGACGGTGTGCCGAGGACGGCGGCGGCCTCGGTGATCCGGCGGGCGGCGGGCGGCAGCGCCATCAGGCGTTCGACCGTCGCTTCCCGTAGCAGCGCCGGGACTTCGACCGTGTCGAGCAGACGCCGCGCGGTCGCACCGTCGGCGTGCACCGCGCCTTCGACGCCGCCGATCGCGTGCACGATCTCCTCGACCACGAACGGGATCCCCGCGGTCCGCTCGTGCAGTCGCGCGGCGAACTCCGCGGAGACGCTGGTTTCGCCGAGCAGTGCGGAAACCAGTGCCTGGACGCCGTCGCGGTCCAACGGCCGGAGGGTGACGAGCGCGTGCGCCGTGCCGGGCGCGGGCCGGTAGGCACTGCCGAGCGGGATGCCGCCGGGGGTCTCTTCGCGACGGTAGGTGAGCAGGAGCGTCAGGCCGGCGGGCGGCTCGGTCATCAGAAATCGCAGCAGGCGGCGGGAACCGTCGTCCGCCCAGTGGAGGTCCTCGATGAGCAGGACGTGCGGGCCCAGCGAGCCGAGCAGTTCCCGGACGGCGCGGAAGAGCTGGTGCCGTTCGGCCCTCGGGTCGGCCGGGCGCGGTGGCGGCTGGGGCAGGAATGCCGCGAGCTCGGGCAGGTAGGGCGCGAGGACACCGGTCACCGGGTTGAGCTCACGCGCCGGGCGGACGTCCTTGAGCGCGTCGAAGACCACGCCGTACGGAAAAGGCTCACGCAACGGCTGGCAGGTCGCGGTGAGGACCGGCCGTCCGGCCAATTCGGCACAGGACAGCAATTCGGTGGCGAGCCGGGTCTTGCCCACCCCCGCTTCGCCTTCGAGCATGATCACCGACGGCGAGCGCAACGCGCCGTCGAGGAGCTCGCGTAATTCCGCCTCACGGCCGACGAGTACCGGCGAACTCGTCCTGCGTCGGCAGCCACCGATCACCATGCCGGGTCACCCCCGCTTCACGAACCACACCGTTCGAGTGAACGCAGCTTAAGCGCGGTTCCGATGATCACGGAACCCGCTCGGACGGTCACCCGACTTTCGTAGGGACGGTGTATTCCGCCATTAGATACGTAGTCCTACGGACCGTTGCCTCGCTTGTTCGCGCAGGTCCCGCCACCCGAAAGTGATTCCAGCGTGACTGCACGTCACGGCGCCGGCCAAGACCTCCGCCGGTGCGAACCACCTGTTCGAGTGAACGGAGCTCAGGAAATGCGTGGAGAACTTCGACGTCACCGGATCGCGGGTGCGGTGCTGGCCGGGGCCTGCGCGGCGGCCACCGTGGCCTTCGCCGGACCGGCCGCGGCCGCCGAGGGACAGATCCGCGGTGCCGGTGTGCCGGGGGCCGTCACGGACGGGTACATCGTCTCGCTCAAGAGCGGCGACGCGAGCCTCGCGGCCAAGTACGGCGGCCAGGTGAAGGCGACCTACACCGCCGCGCTGAACGGCTTCTCGGCGAAGATGACCGAGGCGCAGGCCAAACGCCTCGCCGCCGACCCGAACGTCGACTTCGTCCAGCAGGACGCGGTCGCGCATCTGCTCGGCACCCAGACCAACCCGACCTGGGGTCTGGACCGGATCGACCAGAAGAACCTGCCGCTGGACCGGAAGTACACCTACCCCAACACCGGTTCCGGTGCGACGGTCTACGTCCTCGACACCGGGGTCGACTACCGCCAGACCGAATTCGGCGGCCGGGCGACCAGCGGGTACGACTTCATCGACAACGACAGCGACGCCCGCGACTGCCAGGGGCACGGCACGCATGTCGCCGGCACGGTCGGCAGCGCCACCTACGGCGTGGCCAAGGGCGCCAAGATCGTCTCGGTCCGCGTGCTGAACTGCCAGGGCAGCGGGCAGTACTCGCAGATCATCTCCGGGATCGACTGGGTCGTGCGGAACGCCAAGGGCCCGTCGGTGCTCACCATGAGCCTCGGTGGCCCGGCCGACTCCGGGGTGGACTCCGCCGTGCGCCGCGCGGTCGCGGCGGGCATCACGAACACCGTGGCCTCCGGCAATTCCAACACGGACGCCTGCGGCACCAGCCCGGCCCGGGTGCGTGAGGCCATCACCGTCAACGCCACCCAGAGCGACGACCGCCGGTCCTCGTTCTCGAACTACGGCAGCTGCACCGACATCTTCGCGCCGGGCACCAGCATCACCTCCCTGCGCAACGGTGGCGGCACGCAGCAGATGAGCGGTACCTCGATGGCGACGCCGCACGTCGCCGGCGCGGCCGCGATCTACCTGACGACGAACCCGTCGGCGACCCCCGCCGCCGTGGCCTCCGGTCTCGCCAACGCCGCCACCAACGGCGTCGTGACGAGCCCGGGCTCCGGTTCGACGAACAAGCTGCTGAACGTGGCGGGTCTCTGATGCGCCGCGGCGTGCGCGCCGGTGTGGTGGCCCTCGCGGCCACCGCGCTGGCCGCGCTCGCCGCGGGCAACGCCCTCGCCGCTCCGGCGGAAGGCGTTGTCGTGCAGGCGAAGCAGCACTACGGCGGGCAGTACATCGTCGTGCTCCACGATGTCGGGACCATGGCGGTCGAGCAGTCCTCGGCCGCGCTGACCGGCCGCTACGGCGGTGAAGTCCGGTCGGCGTACAAGAACGTGCTCCGCGGGTTCTCCGTCAAGGGCATGTCCGAGCAGCAGGCCCGGCGGCTCGCGGCCGACCCGGCGGTCAAGGCGGTCTACCAGGACGGCACCGCGCGTGCCGTCGGTACGCAGACCGACCCCACCTGGGGCCTCGACCGCGTCGACCAGAAGAACCTGCCGCTGGACAAGAGCTTCACGTACCCGAACACGGGCGAGGGCGTCACCGCGTACGACCTCGACACCGGGATCAACCCGGAGAACCCGGAGTACGAGGGGCGCGCGTCCATCGGCAAGGATTTCGTGGGCGGCAACGGGAAGGACTGCAACGGGCACGGCAGTCACACCGCGGGCACCATCGGCAGCAAGACCTACGGCGTGGCCAAGAAGGTCAAGCTGGTCGGGCTGAAGGTGCTGGGCAACGACTGTTCGGGCAACGGGCCGGACTCCGCCATCGTCGACGCGGCCGAATGGATCACCGCGAACGGCACCAAACCGGCGGTGGCGAACCTGAGCCTGCGGATGGACCAGGTCGGGCTCGGCGACGACGTCATCAAGAAGTCCATCGCGGCGGGCTTCGTCTACGTGGTGGCAGCGGGCAACGAGAACCAGAACGCCTGCAACGTCAGCCCCGCCCGCATCCCCGAGGCGATCACGGTCGGCGCCTCGGACAGCAGTGACAACAAGTCCTCGTTCTCCAACCACAGTTCGTGCGTGGACATCTTCGCCCCTGGCAGCAACATCACGTCGCTGTCCACGTCCAACGGTGGTTCGGCGAACATGAGCGGGACGTCGATGGCCACGCCGCACGTGGCCGGGGCGGCGGCGCTGTACCTCGCCGCGAATTCCGGTGCCACCGCGCAGCAGACGCGGGACGCGCTGGTGAACAACGCCTCCGACGGCGTGCTCAAGGGACTGCCGTCCGGCACGGTCAACAAGCTGCTGAACGTGTCGTTCATCGGCGGCGGTGGCCCCACGCCGACGTGCGGGGCCAAATCCAACACGACACCGGTGTCCATTCCGGACGCGGGTGACGCGGTGACCAGTTCGGTGACGCAGGAAGGCTGTGACGGCAAGGCGTCGGCGACGCTGCCGGTCAAGGTCGACATCGCGCACACCTACACCGGTGACCTGGCGATTGACCTGATCGGGCCGAGCGGTGCGGTGTTCGGCCTCAAGCAGGCGGGAGGGATCGGCGAGGCGAGCGGCGTGCACACGTCGTACACGGTGAACGCCTCGTCCGAACCGGCGAACGGGACCTGGAAACTGCGGGTCCGCGACGTCCACCGGTTCGACACCGGGACGATCGAAGGCTTCTCCATCACCTTCTGAGTCCTTGCGAACGGCGGTGTGCCGCGGTCACGATGGCCGCGGCGCACTGTCGTTTTCGCTGGGAGGTCTTGGATGGAGTCCTACGATGCCGTGATCGTCGGAGGCGGGCACAACGGCCTGGTGGCGGCGGCGTACCTGGCCAGGGCCGGCCGCTCGGTGCTCGTGCTGGAACGGCGCGACGAGGTCGGCGGCGCGGCGGTCTCCTTCCGGGCGTTCCCCGGCGTCGACGTCCGCCTGTCACGGTACTCGTACCTGGTGAGCCTGCTGCCTCGCAAGATCGTCGCGGACCTCGGGCTCGGCCTCGATCTCCGACGGCGGCGGATGTCGTCGTACACCCCGGTCAGCGACGGCGGTCTCCTTGTCGACACGGGCGACGACGCCCGGACCGCGGCGTCGTTCTCCGCGCTCACCGGGTCCACAAAGGACTTCGAGGCGTGGCAACGGTTCTACGCGATGACGTCCCAGGTCGCGAAACGGACTTTCCCCACTCTGACCGAGCCGCTGGTCTCCAGGGAGGAACTGCGCTCGGGCATCGAGCGCCAGGCGTGGGACGCGCTGTTCGAACGGCCGATCTCGGAAACGCTCACCGGGATGTTCGGCGACGACACCGTGCGCGGCGTCGTCCTGACCGACGCGCTGATCGGCACCTTCGCCGGCGCCGGTGATTTCCGGCAGAACCTTTGCCTGCTCTACCACGTGATCGGCAACGAGACCGGTGACTGGGACGTGCCGGTGGGCGGGATGGGCGCGGTGACCGGGGCCCTCGCGTCGGCCGCGTCTTCCGCCGGAGCACGGCTGACGACCGGCGCCGAAGTGTCGTCGATCGACCCCGATGGCACGGTGCGCTACCGGCTCGGCGACGACGAGTTCGTGGTGCGTGGCGGGCACGTGCTGGCGAACGTCGCGCCGCGGACGCTCGCGCGGCTGCTGGGGGAGGAGCCGCCGGAAGCGCCGGAAGGCGCGCAGCTCAAGGTGAACATGGTGCTGTCACGTTTGCCGCGGCTGCGCGATTCGGGTGTCGATCCGCGAGAGGCGTTCGGCGGGACGTTCCACGTCAACGAGGGTTACGAGCAGTTGGCGACGGCCTACGCCGAGGCCGCCGCGGGCCGGATCCCGTCGTTGCCGCCGTGCGAGATCTACTGCCACTCGCTGACCGACCCGTCGATCCTCGGCCCGGCCGAACAGGCCGCCGGGGTGCAGACGCTGACGCTGTTCGGGCTGCACATGCCCGCCCGGCTGTTCGAGGGGCGCAACGATGCCGCGCGTGACGAGGCTTTGCGCGCGACCTTGTCCTCTTTGGACAGTGTGCTGGCCGAGCCGATCGAGGACTGTGTGCTGCGCGCGCCGGACGGCCGGTTGTGCGTCGAGGCGAAGACGCCGCTGGATCTCGAAGCCGAGCTGGGGCTGCCCGCGGGACACATCTTCCATCGGGATCTCTCGTGGCCTTATGCCGCGGATGCCGATCAGGTGGGCCGCTGGGGTGTCGAGACCGCGCACGAGCGGGTGCTGCTCTGCGGCGCCGGGGCGGTGCGCGGCGGTGGCGTCTCCGGTATCCCCGGGCACAACGCGGCCATGGCGGTGCTGGTGAGCGCGTGAGGGCCCCCTTCCCTCGGCTGAGCCGAGGGAAGGGGACCTTCACGCGCATTCGCTTACTGGACGGTGAGGGTGTAGGTGGCGGTCGCGGTCTTGCCCGCCGAGTCCGTCGCGGTGACGGTCACCGGATACGTGCCCCGTTGGAAGGGCGCGACCACCTGCATGGTCGAACTGCCACCGCTCGAAATCGTCTTCGGGTTGAAGAACGGGGCGAACGGCAGCCCCTGCCCGGACGCCGACAGCGTGATCGTGCCCGTGCCGCCGGTGGCGGAAACCGTGACATTGCTGAAGAAACCGGGTTGCGAGGTCCCGCTGGTGGGGCTCAGGCCCACCTTCAGGTCACCGGGCTGCGGTGCGCCGTCGCCGACGGTCAGGGTCAGGTTCGTGGTCGCGGTGTCGGTGGTTCCCTTGCCCGAGATCGTGACCGCGTAATCCTTTTCGGCCGTCCCGGCCGGAACCTCGATGCTCACCTTCGCGGACTCACCCGAGGTGATGGACGAAGGCTGGAACGTCGCCGTCGCACCGTCCGGGAGCCCCGATGCGCTGAGATCGACCTTCTCCGCGCCGTTCTTGCCCGGTTTGCTGGTCACCGTGGCCGAAACGTACTTGCCCGGCTCGACCTTGAGCGAGGACGGCGTCACCGCGAGCGAGAACGTCTCCGGGTTCTGCGGCTCGCCGATCTGCTGCTTGACCCAGTCGCCCATCTCGTTGTTGAGCCTGCCGTACACGCTGTACCACTTGAAGTCGCTGCGGCTCCACGACGCGACGCCGACGATCTTGCCGTCCACGATGAGCGGCCCGCCGCTGTCACCCGGAAGGATCGTGACGCGGCCGTCGCTGTAGCCGCTGCAGATCATCGTGGCGTCTTTGAAGCCCGCGCCGACACCGTTGCAGTTGCTGCCCTGCACGATCGGCAGGGTGAACTTGTGCAGTTCGACGTTGCGGGTGTCGTCGTTGTGGTCCTTCTTGCCGTAACCGAGGCCCAGCCCGGATTTGCCCGGCTGGTTCAGTCCCGTGTCGGCCGACGTCGCGACCTTCGCGTACTGGCCGCCCGGCACCGGGATGTCGGCGTCGGTGGTGACCACCGCGACGTCGTAGCCCTGGTCGAAGTTGACGTACTTCGGGTGCTTCTCGTAGCTGACGACGCCGATCCGCGTTCCACCACCGGCGTTCAGATCGTCGAGTCCGTACAGGAACGACTTCTCACCGGCCGCGTCCTTGCAGTGCGCGGCGATCAGGATCTTGCGCGGCGCGACGACCGAGCCCGTGCAGGTCTGCCCCTGCGGCCGCGTCCCGCCCTCGCGCAGGCCCGCGATGATGAACGGGTGGTCCTTGACCGAGGCAGGGGTGCCGCCGATGGAGTTCGTGTGCAGTCCACCGGGGACGACCGCTTGATCCGTCGGGGTGACGGCGGGCAGGTTCGCGGCGGCCGCCGGAGCGGGCAGGAGGACCGAGAGGCAGCCGAGGGTGGCGGTGGCGATCCCCAGTAGCCGTTGTCTTCTGTTCACGGTGGTTCCTTTCCAGGTGGCTGGAAATCACTTTCCGCATCCGCGCCTGGAGGAACAACCGAGGAAGAAGCCCGTAGGGGTACGGAACTAATGCGCTCCGTCGCCGGTCAACAGCTCGATACTGTGGTCGCCGGTACGTTCGACGTCGAGGCCCGCCTTCGACAGCACGCGCATCAATTGCTCCACAGTGGACGGTTCACTGCGGGACTTCACCAGCTCGGCCGCCAGCCGTCCCTTGTACGCCTTGTTGAAGTGACTCACCGTGGTCCGGTTGCCCTTCGCGTCCTCGGTCACGACGCGCACGGTCACCGCGTCCGGGCGGAGCTTCGCCAGCGCCGAGTAGGTTCCGGAACGCAGGTCGACGACGAGACCGTCGATGCCCTGGAGCACCGGTTCGAGGATCGGCTTCCACACGCTGCGGACCGTCCCCAGCGACGGCAAGGCGTTGCCGCCGGAAAGCCGGTACGCGGGGATCGGGTCGGTGGCCGCGACCACTCCGAACAGTGCCGAAGCGACGGCGAGGCGCTTCTCGGCCTTCGCCAGCGTCGCCTTGGTGAAGGACTTCACGTCGAGCGCGTCGTAGAGGACTCCGGTGTAGCGGCGCAGCGCGGGCATCGTGGGCGAGGTCCACAGTTCGGCGTTGCGCGCGACCTCGTCGGCCTGTCGCGGCGTGATACCGAGCGCGGCGACACTGGCCGGGACGTCGCCCGCCAGGTCGGCCAGCGCGTCGGCCAGCTTCGCGCGGACCGGGTTCAGTTCCGGGAACGACAGCGCGTCGAGGTCCAGCGGCGCGCCGGTGCCGCCGGCGGCCTTGGTCTCGGAAGGGGGGAGGAGCACGAGCACCACGGAAGCGTAACTAAATGGGGTGCGTCACCCCGAGGCGCGGCCTTAGCCTCGTCCGCATGAGCCTGACCTGGCGCCCGCTGACCATGGACGACATGCCGCGACTGGCGGAGACCTTCGCCGAGGCGGAGCGTGTCGAGCCGATCGAGGAGCACTACAGCGCGGAGGATCTCGCCGAAGAGATCGGTACGCCGACCGTCGACCTGCCGACCGCGTCCACGAGCGCGTGGGACGGCGACACGCTGGTCGCCTACGGTCTGCTCCGCAAGCGCGACGCGGCGGATCCGGTGCACATGATGCGGGTCGAGACGCTCGTCCACCCCGCTTACCGGGACACCGCGATCGCCGCGCACCTCATCGGCTGGTTCGAGGAAGCGGGCAAGGCGCTCCACGCGAAGTCCCATCCGGACGTGCCGCTGGAACTGCACGCCGCGGCCAACACCAAACAGCGCTGGCTCTCCGAGGTACTCGTGGACGGCGGGTACGAGCACGCCCGGTGGTTCGTCGACATGCGAGCGGACCTCGGCTCGATCCCGCCGGCGAAACCGCTGCCCGAGGAGTTCCCGCTCGTCGCGTACGAGCAGAAGTACGAGGCCTTCACGCTGCGGTCCCGCAACGAGACCTTCGCGGATCACTGGGGGAGCACCGAGCAGTCGCCGGAAGCGTGGCGGCATCTGGTGGTCGGCGCGAAGGACTTCCAGCCGGACCTGTCGTTCCTCCTGCTGAGCCCGGAGCGGGACAGGGTGGTCGCGATGGTGCTGAGCGCGTTCTTCGCCTCCGACGAGGCCGCCACGGGTGTGAAGGATCTGTACGTCAGCCACGTCGCGACCGACGCGAGCCTTCGCGGACGCGGAATCGCGGGTGCGCTGCTCGGGCACACGCTCGTCCAGGCCAAGGCCAAGGGTTTCCAGCGGGCCTCGCTCAACGTCGACCAGGACAACACGCACCGCGCTCTCGGGGTTTACGAACGGGTCGGGTTCAGCGAGTTCCAGCGCTGGGCCGGGTACGTGAAACCCGTCCCGACCTGACCGGTTGTCACCTGAAAGGGTGAATTTCGGTACAGTCGATCTTCTCGGAGAGATCGCTGGGGGTGGTAGGGCGTTGCCGGTTTCCGCACGCCTCGGCTGGCACGACCTCCCCTCGGCGACGCGTGACGCCGTCGAGCGTGAGCTCGGGTCGATGGTCCGTCGTTCGTTGTGGCAGACCCCGGAATTCGACGGTGGTGTCTCGGCGCGGCTCGAACTCGAACGCGGTCACCGATGGGTCTTCCTGAAGGCGATCCCGGCGGGCAGCCCGCGCGCGGGCGGCTACCGGACGGAGGCCGCCATCGCGCGACGGCTTCCCCCGGAGGCGCCGACGCCGAAGCTGCTGTCCTTTGTGGATGGTGAATGGCTGGTGCTCGTGTTCGCCGACTTCGACGGCACCAGGCCGAACCTGCGCCCCGGATCGCCGGACCTCTCCGCGGTGCTGGCCACCTTCGGCGCGCTCGGGCGCACGCTCACCCCGTGCCCGCTGCCCGACGTGCCGGACGCGCTCGACGATCTCGGCCCGCTCCTGCGCGGCTGGCACGAACTCGCGAAGGAACGCCCCGGCGACCTCGACGAATGGGCCGTCCGCAATCTCGACCGGCTCGTCCAGCTGGAGACGTCGTGGCATCCCTGGTCGGCCGGGGACACGTTGCTGCACAACGACATCCAGCCCGAGTACCTGGTGCGGACGGGGCCGGGCCGGGTGCTCGTCACCAACTGGCGCTACCCGGCGAGGGGCGCGGGCTGGCTCGATCTCGTCGCGCTCCGCCCGTACCTGCTCGACGCGGGGCACGAGCCCGCCGACGTCGACCGGCTGCTCCGGCGCCGCCCCGTGCTGACCGGCGTCCCGGTCTGGGCGGTCACCGCTTTCGGTGTCGCGCTGGCCGGGCACGCCGAACGCGCTTGCCGGTTGCCGGAACCGCCCGCGACGACGGGGGTGCGTGCGGCGCAGCGCCGTCTCGCGGGTGCCATGCGGGAGTGGCTCGCTTACCGGACCCACTGGCAGTAGCTGCCCTGGCTGCTCGTGAGTGGCTGGGACGGTTCTAACCGTCCTTAACACTCACGAGAGTGGCGCACCGCGGGGCGGTTCCTAGCCACTCACGAGGTTCAGTGGCTCTTCCCCGGCGGCGTACCGGCACAACTGCTCGGCGACCAGCCGCTTCGCGCGCGGGTAGAACGACGCCGACCCGCCCGCGATATGCGGCGTGATGATCACTCCAGGCGAACTCCACAGCGGATGCCCGGCGGGCAGCGGTTCCGGGTCGACCACGTCGAGCGCGGCGCGCAGCCGCCCGGAGGCGGTCTCGGCCGTGAGCGCCGAGGTGTCGATCGCCGAGCCCCGCCCGACGTTCACCACCAGTGCGCCGTCCGGCAGCGCGGCGAGCTCCGCGGGGCCGAGCAGACCCATGGTCGCGGGCGTTTCGGGCAGGATCAGCACCACGATGTCGGCGGACGGCAGCAGCTCGGCCAGTTCGCCGACGCCGTGCACCCGCTCCGCGGGCCGGGCCGTGCTCGCCACCCTGGTCACGATCGCCTCGGCCACGACCAGCTGCCGCTCGATGGCCTGGCCGATCGAGCCGTGGCCGACCAGCAGCACCCGGCTGTCGGCGAGCGAGCGCGTGTGCTCGCGCTCCCACGACGCCGTCGCCTGCTGCGCGAACCAGCGCGGCAGATCCCGCTGCGAAGCGTGGATCAGCGCCAGCGCGTGCTCGGCCACGCTGAGGTCGTGCAGGCCGCGGCCGTTGGCCAGCTTCACGCCCGCCGGCACCAGCGGGATCAGCTTCTCCACCCCGGCCGACAACGCCTGCACGAGCTTCAGCGACGGAAGCCGCGAGAGCAGCTTCATCGGCTCGGCGCCGGTGTCGTACGGCAGCACGTAGACCTCGACGTCATCGAGGCCCTCGTCCGGCAGCGGACCCAGACCGTCGTAGAGCCGCGCGCTCAGGCCCTCGGGCAGCTCGATATCGGACCAGGGCAGGATGGCTCGCTCCGTCATGCCGCCATTCTGGCCATCGCGACCTCCGTCAGCCCTCGTGGGTCGCGACGCAGAACTCGTTGCCGACGGGATCGGCCAGCACCGTCCAGGCGAAACCCGGCATCTTGTGCTCGTCCAGCTTCTTCGCGCCCAATCCGATCAGACGTCCCACCTCCTTCTCCATGTCGTCGGTACCGAAGTCCACGTGGACCCGGTTCTTGCCGACCCGCTCCTCCGGCACCCGCTGGAAGGCGAACACTGGCCCGTTCTCCTTCTTGGCGTGCAGGATCAGGAACTCGCCGCCGTGGTCCTGATCCACCTCGACCTCCAGCGCCTTCGTCCAGAACGCCGCGAGCCCGCGCGGATCCGCGCAGTCGATCGTGATCATGCCCAGTTCGATGCCCATGACGGCACGCTAGCGGCGCCCACCGACAAAACCGGGCGCCCGCGATAACCGGTTGAACCGGCCCGGGGCGGGGTGACTACGCTGCGCAGAACGTCTAAGCACGTAATTCCAGCGAGGAGCCCAGAAGTGATCACCAGGATGTCGTCGTTGTTCCTTCGCACCCTGCGTGAGGATCCGGCGGACGCCGAGGTACCGAGCCACCGGCTCCTGGTACGCGCCGGCTACGTCCGCCGGGTGGCCCCGGGTGGCTACTCCTGGCTGCCGCTGGGCCTGCGGGTGCTGCGCCGGATCGAGAACGTCGTCCGCGACGAGATGAACGCGATCGGCGCGCAGGAGATCCAGTTCCCCGCGCTGCTGCCGAAGGAGCCTTACGAGGCCACCGGCCGTTGGACCGAGTACGGCGACGCCCTGTTCCGCCTCAAGGACCGCAAGGGCGCCGACTATCTCCTCGGCCCGACGCACGAAGAGCTCTTCGCGCTCACCGTGAAGGGTGAATACAGCTCCTACAAGGACTACCCGGTCGTCCTGTACCAAATCCAGACGAAGTACCGCGACGAGGCGCGACCCCGCGCCGGCATCCTGCGCGGTCGCGAGTTCGTCATGAAGGACTCCTACTCCTTCGACCTCGATGACGAGGGCCTGAGCAAGTCGTACGAGCTGCACCGCCAGGCATACACCAAGCTGTTCGACCGCCTCGGCATCGAGTACGTCGTCGTGAAGGCGACCTCCGGCGCGATGGGCGGCTCGGCCTCCGAGGAGTTCCTCGCCGTCGCCGAGACGGGTGAAGACACCTACGTCCGCAGCACCGAATCGGGTTACGCGGCCAACGTCGAAGCGGTCACCACGCCCGCTCCCGACGCGAAGCCGATCGAGGGCCTGCCCGAGGCGAAGGTCCACCACACGCCGGACACCCCGACCATCGAGTCCCTGGTCGCGTTCCTCAACAACGCCGATCTAGGCCGCACCTTCACCGCCGCGGACACGCTCAAGAACGTCCTGGTGAAAACCCGTCAGCCGGGCGCGAAGGAGTGGGAGCTGCTGGCCATCGGCCTCCCCGGCGACCGCGAGGTCGACCCGAAGCGTCTCGAAGCGTCGCTCGAGCCCGCCGAGTTCGAGCTGCTCGAAGAGGCCGACTTCGCGAAGAACCCCTTCCTCGTCAAGGGCTACATCGGCCCGAAGGCGCTGAAGGACAACGGCGTCCGCTACCTGCTCGACCCGCGTGTCGTCGACGGCACGGCCTGGGTCACCGGTGCCGACGAGCGCGACCACCACGTGGTCGACCTGGTCGCGGGCCGCGACTTCACCGGTGACGGCACGATCGAGGCCGCCGAGGTCCGCGAGGGCGACGCGTCGCCCGACGGCAAGGGCACCCTGGTCGCCGCGCGCGGTATCGAGATCGGGCACATCTTCCAGCTGGGCCGCAAGTACGCGGACGCGTTCGAGCTCGACGCGCTGGGTCCGGACTCCAAGCCCATCCGCATCACCATGGGTTCGTACGGCGTCGGCGTCTCGCGGCTGGTCGGCGTGCTCGCCGAGCAGAACCACGACGACCTCGGCATCGTCTGGCCGCGCGAGGTCTCGCCGTTCGACGTGCACGTCGTCATCGCGGGCAAGGACGAGACGGTCGCCGCGGGCGCGGAGAAGCTCGCCGCCGAACTCGACGCCGCCGGGATCGAGGTCGTCCTCGACGACCGCAAGGCCACCCCGGGCGTGAAGTTCGCGGACGCCGAACTCGTCGGTGTGCCGACGATCCTCGTCGTCGGGCGCGGCCTCGCGAACGGTGTCGTCGAGGTCAAGGACCGCCGCACCGGCGACCGCGAGGAGATCGCCGTCGACGCGGTCGTGGAGCACCTGGTCAAGCTCGTCCGTTCGTAGCGTCCACCGTCGGGACTTCGGCACGTATCTCGGCGGCCCAGCTTCCTGCCGGCTGCGTCGCCGGTCCGCCCGAGTACGACCCGGTACGAGGACGAACCGGCGCCTTGCCGGCAGAAACCTGGATCCCCCGATATCCGCACCGCAATCCCGACGGAGGACGCTGTGTTCGGCAAGAAGCGCGACGACTCCCCGGGCTACGAGGACAACGCGGCGCTGGACGGGTTCGGGGGCTATCAGCCCTCGGACTCGTCCGGCTACACGCCCGCGTCCGAGACCCCGGCTCCTGAGCCAGAGCCGGAGAAGCCCGCGAAGCAGCCGATGTCGCGTAGCGGGCGAAGGGCCATGTACGGCTTCTTCGCGACGATCGGCGTCATCGCGGTCGCCGCGCTCGCGAACAACGGTGACCGGTCGTCGGAGGGCAGCGCGCCCACGACCAGGGCCCCGATCGTCTACACGCCTTCGCCTCGGGTCGTCGCGCCGCCGGTGACCGCGGGCTGGCAGTCGGTGGCCGGGAAGGACGGTGTCTACGCCTACGACGTCCCGCCGAACTGGACGCCGAAACCCGGCACGATCCACGGCTGGGAGAAGGGCGCCCAGGTCCCGGGCATCACCATGGTCGCCAGCGCCTTCGTCGGGGAAGGCTATTGCCCGCAGGAGAAGCGAAGCAGGCTCGGCGGCAGCGGCGTGGCGAACATCAAGCTCGCCGACCCCGCCGCCGCGGCGAAGAAGGCGGTCGACGACCTCGCCGTCAGCGCCTACAACCCCGAAAACGGCCCGCTGACGGCCAAGATCACCGCGGAACCGCCCCAAACGACCGAGTTCACGCTCGGTACCGGCAAGAAGGTCCCCGCGAGCATCGTCCTCGCGGAGGTCGTCACCCCGCCGGGAGCGTGCGGTGCCCACCGCGCCTTGGTCGGCGTGATCGCGCCCCAGCTCGGCGAAGCCTCGGCGGCCCTGGCCGTCTATTCGGGCCAGGACGCGCCGGGCGGAGCGGACCGGGAGCTGATCCTGAAGATCCTCAAGACCTACCGCGGTGTCCCGGAAGCCGACCGCAAGACCATCACGCCGCCGCCTTCGACCCTGCGCTGAGGCTTCTTGCCCGACCTCGCGAGCTTCGCCAGCCGCAGCAGGCCGGTGTTCGGCAGGTAGGCCCGGCCGAGCGCGATCCCGATCCGCGGCAGATCCGCCTCGTCGCGGAACGCCAGGTACAGCGGCACGTGGCGCGGCTGGAACTTCGCCTTGAACGCGTGCAGGGAACGGAAGCCGTAGAACGGCTCCATCATCGTGCCGAGCGCGTCGAGCACCCGCTCGACGGCGTGCGCCGGTTCGCCGGAGCTCGCCAGGGGAGCGCCGGACAGCGAAACGAACTTCGCGCCTTCGTCGCGGAAGGCCAGGCACGACGACGCGATCAGGAACTCCATCGACGGACGGAACCCGTCGGCGCGTTTGCGCATGACGTCGAGCGTCCAGCCGCCGATCGCGCCCGCACCGGTGTACACCGGCAGCCACGACGTCACGCCGTGGACCACGCCGTCGGCGTCCACCGCGAGCCCCACGCGGGTCTCGGGGTCCATCGCCTCGTCGACGCCGCCGAGGGTGAAGCCCATTTCCGGCATGCCCTTGTCGCCGATCCACTCCTCGGAGATCGCGCGGACCTGCGAGATCACCGCGCGCGGCTGGTCGGCGAGCCGGACGAGCCGGAACTCGATGCCGTCCTTCTTGGCGCGGTTGAGCGCGGTCCGCACGTCCTGCCAGCGCTTGCCGCGGAATTCCAGCGTTTCCAGTTCGATCAGGGTGTCTTCGGCGACCTGGACCTGCTTCCAGCCGAGCTCGTCGGTCTTGGCGGTGGTGTCGCCGGTGGCGGAGAACAGGCACGGCACGAGACCGGTGTTCTCGCACATCGCGATGAACTCGGCGATCGTCCGGTCGGCGGCGCCGTCCGGGCCGATCTCGTCGCCGAGGGCGATGGCCACCCCGGCGTGGCGCCGGTAGGCGAGGTAGGACTTGCCGTCCGCGGCCACGAAGTACGAGTTCTGCGGCCAGGTCGTCATCCACGAGAGCGTGCTTCCGCCGTGACGGCTGAGCAGTGTGCGGGCCAGCGCGGGGTTGCCCATCCGGCCGAGACGGCGGCGCTTCCGCCGCGACGGCACGCGGAAAGCGCCGCGCGAGGAGACCAGCAGCGCGAATTCGACCGTCCACAGCAGGTTGTCCACGAAGAACAGCGGCGGGTCCACCACGCCGGCGTCCTCGCCGAAGATCTCCGCGAGCGTCAGCACCCCGCCGTAGACCATCACCTGGAGGATGACGAACGACGTCAGGATCATCGCGCACCACCAGGCGACCTGGCTGCCCTTGCGCAGGCCGTTCATGATCGGCACCACGATCAGGCACAGGACGACGACTTCCCAGGTGGACAGCGAAAGTTCTTCGGACGAACCGAAGGGGCCGTTGCCCGGCACGAAGGACATCACCAGTTCGGCGACCGTCAGCACCAGCAGACCGGCCATCACGTAGAACCGCCACTCGCGCAGGCTCGGCCGCCGTTCACGCGAGGATTCCTTGGCACCGACGAACTTCCGGCCGAACGGCAGCGCGAGGACGAGGGCGAAGAAGTGCACGAGGTCGGCGAGCGTGCCGACGAAGATGATCGCGACGCCGGCGTAGACGCACAGCCCGGCGCGCAGGCGCAGGCGCCACGGCGGGCGCAGGGTGGCGCTGGCGACCGCGACCGCGGCGAGCGCGCCACCGGAGAACCCGACGTCGAGGCTGCCCGCGACGCGTTCCGCCCATTCCCAGCCGGAATTGCGGCTCAGGGCCAGGAACTGGACCGCCACCAGCACGCTGACGAACTGGCCGCCGATGGCGACGGCCATCGCCCGGCGCGTGCCGAGCCGCCATTCCGCGAACCCGGCGAACAACGCGAAGCTGAGCACCATCGGCAGGTAGTACAGCGGGACGACCGCGAACAGCGGTCCGGTGAACAAGGTCCACCACCGGCCTGCTTCGAGCGACGGCAGCCCATACGCGATGTACGGGTACACCGCGCGGTCCTCGGCGGCCGACCAGAGCGCGCCCGTGGCCAAGGCGAGCGCGAGCATGATCAGCGTGACGAGGCTCGTGAAAGGCAGCCGGTGCCTCAGCACCGTGGCGATCTTGCGCGTCCGGCCCGGCGCGGCCGTCCCGCTTCCCCCTTTTGGCATGGAACTCAAATTAAGGGCGGGAGGCCCCCGGACACATCCGGCACGGGACCCATATTTCCCTTAGGGGAGTGCTACTCGCGACGGATGCTCTCACCCATCTTGAGGACGACGCCGCTGGCTATCGCACCGGGGATCCCCTGGTCCGCCAGTACCAGAAGGACGTGGTAGCGGCCCGATCCGGGCAGCGCGCGCAGCGGGAGGGCGATCGCGGTGATCGCGACCGAAGGCGCCGGGCACGGCCCGTCCGGCGCGGGGACGACGGTGGTGGTCACGGCGGTGGCGGTCGTCCCGCCGTCCAGGACGGGTACCGGCCCGGCCTTGCCGATCTCCGTCTTCGGGCCGTGTCCGTACGCCGCTTCGGCCCAGCGGATGGTCGTTTCCTCGGCGGCCTGGGCGAGGCCGCCGACCTCGCCCTCGTCGATGGTGGTGAACCCCGCCATCGCGCGCGCCGAGAGATCGGAGCCGGGGCAGAAGGCGTGCCGATACCGCGCGACGCCTTGCAAGGTGAGGAGATCGCCGGACGGGGTCTCGTAGCCGATGGCGACGTCGGGCTCTTCGAGTTTCCAGTCCGGTGGGACGTCGTAGACGAGCGGGTGATCGTCGGACAGCACCGGTTGCCAGCCCGCGATCACGGGCTTGATCCGGGTGGCGGGCACCGGGTCGGGCAGGACGAGATCGTGGGCGGACGGCGGCGGGGGCGCGGTCTTGGCCTGATACGTGGCGATGGTGCCGACGGCGAGGACGAGGACCAGCCCGAGGATCCCCAGCGTCGGCCTGAGACGCAGGCGACGGCGCGGCGGAACGGTGTCCCGGACGACCGGGAGCGGCAACGTCTGTTCGGCCTCGGTTTCGAGCGGTTGCCCGGTGAGCGGATCGACGAACCACTGCCGAGGTTCGTCGATCCGCCCACCGGGGCCGGTCATTGCTGAGGCCTCAGACTCGCGAGGATCTTCTGGGCGTCCGCCTCGGTCAGCGCGTCCGGGGTGCCCTGGTCGATGGCCATGACGAAGCAGATGGTCTGGTCGCCGGATTTGAACGCGGCGGAGGTGACCTTCACGCTCGGGGCGCGGCATTCCTCGGTTTCGGCCGGGGTGAACGTCCCGGTCGAGCTGACCGCCTGGATCGAGCCGCCCGCGATCGGCACCTGCGTGATGTCGGGCAGCGGGACTTCGGGCTTGCCGGTGGCGGCCTGGATCCAGAGCCGGACGGCGCCGCGGGCGGCGTTCTCGACCGGGATCTGGTCGGCGGTGGCGAAGCCGACGACACCGCGGTTCGACCCGCGGACCTCCGGGCAGGCGCCGAGTTTGTACGTCGACGCCTCGTGGATGACCATCTTGAATTCGCCCTCGTTGTAGCCGACGATCTGGCCCGGCTCGGTCTCCCAGCCCGACGCGGGCAGGTCGTAGGCGGTCTTGTCCTTGACCGACAGGATCCCCTGCCAGCCGGGCGTCGTCGAGGGCACTTTGTTGTCTTTCGGCGCGCCGCTGCTCGACGACGGCGGTTTCGTCGCCGAGGACGACGACGGCGGCGGCGCGGGCGCGGAGGAGGACGGCGGTGCCGCCTGAGGCTGCGGCTCTTCGCCGTCACGCAGGACGAAGAAGAGCGTGGCGCCGACGGCGATGACCAGCACGAGCGCGCCGAGGCCGATCCACAGGCCCTTCTTGCCGCCCTTGAGCGGCTCCGGCGCGAAACCCTGGTACGTCTGCTGCGGGAACTGCTGGAACCCCTGCTGCTGGTAACCCTGGTACTGCTGCTGGGGATCCTGCGGGTATCCCTGCTGCGGTGGGTACTGCTGATAGGGCTGCTGCGGTTGCTGCTCCGGCCAGCCGTTGCCGCCGCCTGGGTATGCCATGAAACGAGCTTAGTTGGCGCCTCCGAGCACGGCCGCACGCACCGCTACCAGGTCGGACAGGTCGCCGAGCACGGTGTGCGCGCCCGCGTCGGCCAGTTCCTCGGCGCTGAACTGCCCCGTCGCCACGGCCACCGCGACGGCGCCGTTGTCGAGCGCGGCACGCACGTCGTCCGGGGTGTCGCCGATGACGACGACCGACTCGGGCGCGAATTCGGTGCCGTGTTTCGCCGAAGCGTGGCCGACGGCGGCGGGCACCAGATCGGGCCGGTGCGCCGAGAGCGAGCCGTAGCCGCCGATCTCGAAGTCCACGTGCTCGTGCAGATCGAACGCGGTCAGCTTGTGCACCGAGATCTCCGGCAGATTCCCGGTGACCAGTGTCTGGACGATGCCGCCGTGCGTGGCGAAGGCGTTCAGCGCGTCTTTGGCGCCGGGGAGCGCCCGGCCGCTCGAAGACAGGGTCGGGGCGTGGCTTTCGGAGACCGCGATCAGCGCGAGCCACAGCTTGCGCACGTTCTCCTCGGTGGGCTCGACGCCGTGCGAGGTCAGGATGTCCGCGCTGATGGCGCGTTCGGTGCGGCCGCCGAAATTCGGCAAGGCCCGCAGTTCGACGCCGGCGACCTCGGCGAGCGCGGTCGTGTACCAGGCGGCGCCCACGCCGCGCAGGTCCACGAGGGTCTGGTCGATGTCCCACAGCACGAGCCGATGCGGAGTAGTCACGCGATCGACGGTACCGGTGAGCTTATTCAACGTCTGTTGACTTCTTTGCGGACGAGGCCTACCTTGGCAGCTAATTCAACAAGCGACGAATAAATGGAGGACGGTCATGTCGAACCGTCGCCCCGCCGGGGCCTTCGCCTTGCTAGCCGCTGTGGCCGGTGCGCTGGTCGCCGCCGTACTCGGCTTTCTCACCTTCGGCGCGCAGGCCACCGTCGCGCCCGACGGTCTCCCGCTCGCCGTGGCCGCGCCCCCGGGACCGCTCCAGGCGGCCGCGAACGGGATCGCCTCCCATGGCGGAGGTCAGGTCTCGTGGCGGGTGACCTCACCCGAGGAAGGCCGGAAACTACTGGAGGACAAGGAGGTCTACGGTGTCCTCGAACTTCCGTCGACGGTCGTGCTCTCCGGGGCGGTGAACCCGTCCGGGACGCAGATCGCGCAGCAGGCGCTGACCGGCGCCGCGCAGGCTCTCGGCGGGACGCCGAAGATCGAAACACTGCATCCGGCCAGCGCGGCCGACCGGGTCGCGCCGCTCGCACTGAGCGCGCTGGCGTGGGTCGGCTGCCTGATCGCGGGCGCCGTGCTGGTGCTGGCCGGACGGCGGATCGGCCGGGATGCGGGAGCCGCCGCGCGACTCACACAGATCGTTTCGGCGGGTGTGCTGGTCACCGCCGTGCTGGCCGGGTTCCTGAAACTGTGGGACTCCGCGCTCCCGCTCGGCTGGGACGTCCTCGGCTTCCTTTTCCTGGCCTCCACCGGATTCGCCGCCCTGCAGACCGGGCTGCTGAGGCTGCTGGGGGTGCGGGCGATGGCGATCCTCGGCCCGCTGTACCTGGTCGCGCCCGCCGTCGCGGGCCAGGTGCCGGAACTGCTGAACCCCGCGTACCGCGCGGTGCTGTGGTCGTGGACGCCGTTCCGGTTCGCGGCGGAAGGGCTCCGGAGCCTGTTGCAGGGCGTGCCCGGTGCGCCGGACGTCGCGACCGGGGTGTGGGTGCTCGCCGGGCTGCTCGTGGCAGGACTGGTGCTCGCGCTGTGGCCGGGCCGGTCAGCCCTCCAGCAGGCTGAAACGGACACGCCGGACCGGGTTGTCCAGGTTGGTGTCCACTAGGCAGACCGACTGCCAGGTGCCGAGCGTCATCACCCCGCCGAGCACCGGGATCGTCGCGAACGGCGGCAGCAGCGCGGGCAGGACGTGGTCACGGCCGTGACCGGGACTGCCGTGCTGGTGCCGCCAGCGGCCGTCGCGGGGGAGCAGGTCGTCGAGCGCGGTGAGCAGGTCTTCGTCGCTGCCCGCACCGGTTTCGAGGATCGCCAGCCCGGACGTCGCGTGCGGGACGAAGACGTGCAGGATCCCGTCCTCGGCGTCCGCGTCGCGCAGGAAGGCTTCGGCGTCCTTGGTCAGGTCGTGCACCACGGCCACGCTGCCGGTGCGCACCTCGATCTCCGTGGAGTACATGCTCTTCACGGTAGTGCCCCGAAGCGCGCGACGTAGTGCCAGACGCGTTTGAGGGCCTGAGGGTCGAGGTGCCGGGCTTCGCCGAGGACGCGTGGGTCGAGGTGGCCGTCTTCGGCCAGCGACCGGCCGAGTTCGACGAATTCGGCGCCGCGGTACGCCGGGTGCCGTTCGAGTTCTTCGATGGACAGGCGGAAACCCGGATGCCATTCGACCGGGCAGCCGAGCCGTGAAGCGGCCTTCTCCACGTCGGTGCCGCGGTGGCTCGGGTCGAGAACCAGGGCTTCGACGTCCTTCGCGAGGTTCACCGGGCCGTGGACGTGCGCCTCGATGTAGTCGTCGAGCAGATCGGTGTCGTCTCGGGACGCCAGTTCGATCAGTGCGGAAACCCTTGTGCCGTAGCCGAAATCCGCCGGATTCAGCACGCTGTCCGGATAGCAGAACGTCGTCCTGCCGAGGGTGTGCGCGGCCATGCGGAAATGGGCGGAGCCGAATCTCGGTGCGCCGCCGGCCGGGCGGTGGCGGAAGTTCAACGCGCCGTACTTCGGCCGTTCGGCCGCGGGCGCGTCGTCGTAGGCGCCACCGAACATCCGGCTTTCCCAATGCCAGCGGTCTCCGCCGGGCCGCGCGGTGAGCCCGCCGTTGCTCGTCCCCGTTTCGAACTGGTTGCGGTAGAAGCCGTCTTCGGCCATCGCTTCGAGCAGCGGACGTCCGTCCACTGTGGATCTGTCCGGGTGGAAGTGCAGTGTCACCGGCAAGCCGGCCTCGTGCCCGCCGCGTGCTTTCGCCGCGACGTACGCGAGGGCCCGGGACCGCATCCTCCGAGTATCAGGCGTGGCGCCGGGCGAGCGCGACCAGATATCGGACCGGTTCCCCGGTCGGATTGACGTAGGCGCAGGGCTGCGGGGTGCCGAGCTGCAGGCAATCACCCGCGTCGAGTTCGTGCTCGACGTCGCCCTCGCGGAACCGCAGATGCCCTTCGAGCACCCAGATCTGGTGATGGGTCAGCACGTAGGTGTGGGCGGGGAAGGCGACCTCGGCGCCCGCGGGCAGCACGACCTCGACCAGTTCCAGCGGCCCGCCGAGCGAAGGCGAGACCGCGCGGCGCACGTACCCGGTGTCAGGGTCGGTCCAGATCGGCTGATCGGCGGCGCGCACGAGCCGCCGGTCGCCGTGTTCGGCGCGCGCGATCAGCTCGGACAACGTCATGCCGAGCGCGGCGGAAAGCCTGCTGAGCAGGACCGCCGTCGGCAGCGCCTCGCCGCGTTCGATCTTGCCGATCATCGCCCTGGACACGCCCGAGGACTCGGCGAGGGCGTTGGCCGAAAGGTTCTGATCGAGCCTCGCGGACTGGAGCGTCGCGGCGAGCGACGCGGACAAGGGATCCGACATGCTGCTTACTATAGTGGCAGCCTCGGTTACTATCGTCGCCATGGTGATCAGGGAAGCGACGGAAGCCGACGCGACGGCGTGCGCGGAGATCTACGCGCCGTATGTCACCGACACGGTGATCTCGTTCGAAACCGAGCCGCCCAAGCCGGGCGAGATGGCCGAACGCATCGCCAAGGCGCAGCGATCACACGCCTGGCTCGTGCTCGAAGACGACGAAGGTCGCGTCGTCGGCTACGCCTACGGAGGCCCCTTCAGTGGCCGGCCGTCGTATCGCTGGTCTTGCGAGGTCAGTATCTATCTGGAGCTCGGCCGCCGGAGGACCGGCGGCGGGCGCGCGCTCTATCAGGCGCTGCTGGACGAGCTGACGTCGCGCGGCTTCCGGAACTTCTGCGCCGGGATGGTGCTGCCGAACGACGCGAGCGCCGGGCTGCACCGCGCGCTGGGCTTCGAGCCGGTAGGGACGTACCGGCGGATCGGATACAAGCACGGGGCTTGGCGGGATGTCGCGTGGGTACAGCTGTGCCTGCCCGAGCCGGACGGGGTTCCGGTGGAGCCGCGGTAGTGGCCTTTCGCGCAGTAAAGTCGCCGACGTGACAGTGATCCTGGTGACCGGTATGTCCGGCACCGGTAAGTCGACAGTCCTCGAAGCGTTGTCCCACAGAGGTTTCCGCACCGTCGACACCGACGTCGGCGGTTGGATCGCCGAGGAGCCGGGCGGGGAACCTCAATGGCGTCCCGGCCGTATCGACGCTCTCATCGCCGAGCACGAACGTTCCCGGGAGCCGCTCTTCCTCGCCGGGACCGTCTGGAACCAGCAGGACTTCTATCCGCGCTTCGACCACATCGTCCTGCTCAGTGCCCCGCTGGACGTCATCCTCGGCCGCGTCGCGACCCGCGGCGCCAACCCCTTCGGCAAGATCCCCGAAGAGCGCGCGCGAATCATCGCCGACACCGAAGAGATCGAGCCTTTGCTGCGGGAGTCGGCCACCGTCGAGATCGACACCAGGCGGCCACTCGCGGACGTCGTCGCGGAGCTGGAAACCCTGGTCTAGGACTCCAAGTACCGCAGCACGGCCAGAACCCGCCGGTTGTCCCCTTCGGACTGTGGCAGCGCCAGCTTCCCGAAGATGCTCGACACGTACTTCTCCACCGAGCCCGCCGAAAGGAACAGCGCCGCCGCGATGGCCGAGTTCGACCGGCCCTCGGCCATCAGGCCCAGCACCTCACGTTCCCGCGGCGTCAGTCCCTCGAGCGCGTCCGTCTTCCGGGTGGCGGTGAACAGCTGGCTGACCACTTCCGGGTCGAGCACCGTCTCACCCTCGGCCACCCGGCGAAGCGCGTCGAGGAAGTCCGACACCTCCGCGACGCGGTCCTTCAGCAGGTAGCCGACGCCGCCCGCGCGATCGGCCAGGAGCTCCGTCGCGTACTGCGTCTCGACGTACTGCGAGAACAGCAGGATCGCGCACCCCGGCAGTTCCGCGCGCAGCGCGATGGACGCGCGCAACCCTTCGTCCGTGTGCGTCGGCGGCATCCGGATATCCACAATGGACACGTCCGGCCGATGTTCGCGAACCGCCGCGCACAGACTGTCTCCGTCGGCGACGGCCGCGACGACCTCATGCCCCCGAAGGTTCAGCAGTTCGACGAGCCCCGCCCGGAGGATGGCCGAATCCTCCGCGATCACGACGCGCACGCCGCCCCCTATTTCCGTAATGGTATTACCGCGCTGATCACCGTAGGCCCTCCCGGAGGGCTGTCGATGTCGAGCCCGCCGTCCACCGTCGCGAGCCGCTCGGCGATCCCGGCGAGCCCTCCGCCGCGTACCGGCCGGGCCCCGCCTTCGCCGCCGTCGCGCACCACGAGCCGCAGGTCGTCGTTGACGATACCCACGTCGACCTCGATCGCGGAGGAAGTGTGCTTGGCGGCATTCGTCAGCAGTTCGGCGACGGTGAAGTAGGCGATGGTCTCGATCGACGGGGACGGCCTGCTCGGCAGGTCCACGGTGATCCTCGCGTCGATACCCGAGCCCGCGGCCAAAGTGGACAGCGCGACGTCGAGGCCGGCGTCGAGCGCGGCGGGATGGATGCCGCGGGCGAGGTCGCGAAGTTCGACGAGTGCCTGTTTCGCGTTGGCGTGAGCGGCGTTGACCAGGGCGGTGACCTGCTCGAGGTCGCCGTCGCCCGCCAGCTCGTCCTTCGCGATGCCGAGCTTCATCGCCAGCGCGACCAGCTGCGCCTGCGCGCCGTCGTGCAGGTCGCGTTCGATCCGGCGCAGCCGCCGGGTCGCGTCGTCGACCGCGGTCGCGCGGCTGCGTTCGAGGTCGCGCACCCGTTTCGAAAGGTCCTCGGCGCCGAGGACACCGCGCACCAGGAGCCGGTCGAACTCGGTGAGACCGCGAACCACCCACGGCATCGCCAGCAGCACGGCCAGCCCGGTGACGGCGAGCGGCAGGGTGAGGGGCCAGGTGTCGACGCGCAGATCGAACGTCGGCATGGCCTCGCCGTTCAGGGTGAACCAGAACAGCGGATAGCTCAGCGTGCTCACCGCGTACACGAACAGGCTCGCGACCAGGAAGAACTCGATCACCGACAGCGGCAGCCGGATCACCAGATAGGCGATCGACCGCCAGCCGAGCGGATCCCCGAGCCTGCCTTTGACGCCGTTCCAGAGGCCCGGCCGCAGTTCGGGCCGGGCGGGTGGGGTGACCGTCGTCCCGAGCAGCGCACGCGCCAGGCCGATGTGGGCGATGCCGATCAGCCTCGCGCCCGCCAGGACGCCGATGAGCACCGGGACCCCGATGGTCAGGAGGCTCAGGCCCGCCCCGAGGAGCAGCCCGACGACCACGAGCACCGCGAATACCAGCGTCAGCGGCGCGCCGATGATCACCCACGCCAGCTCGCCCCAGTACGCGCGGTTCAGCTGTGCGTTGAGGACGCGTCCAGGCAGGGCGAGGCGGGTGATCACGGCTTCAGCTTGCCGTGGCCACCCGCCTCGTGCCCATCCAGGTTTCCCTAGTCTTCGCGACCACCCCGACCCACTCAGTACCGGTGCGCCCTTGCCGCCCCAAGTACATGAAGGGGGCCTTCATGTACTTGGGAAGGTCGAGTTTCCTCGGAGCAGCCGTGAAGGACTCCTTGAGGGACCCAGAGTCCCTCAAGGAGTCCTTCACGGACCGCGCGATACGGGCTCAGACGCGGTGGGTACCTCTAATCCGAATCGCCGTTCACGACCCGGTTCTCGTCCGCCTGCGCCCGCTGGGACGCCTCACGCATCTCGATGACGTCCGTCAGCCAGTCGCCGGTCTCGCGGGCGATGTCCCGGATCGCGCCGGTGATGATCGTCGCGATGTTGCCGATATGGGTGGCCGCGGACTCGGTGACCTCTTGGACCACGTCCTTGGTGCTTTCGAACTGACCGACCATGTCAGACACCTTAAGCCGCTCGGAGGGTCTTGTCGCTCTCCACGGTAGCCGCGGTCCGGGGTTCGCCGTTCCACGGAAGGGCCAGTTTCACGATCTTCTTGGCCACCGAGAACAACTGCTTGTGCAGCGGGCCCGTGTTGTACGGCAGGCCGTACTTCTCACAGATCGCCCGCACCTCGCCCGCGATCTCCGGGTAGCGGCGCGCCGGGATGTCCGGGAACAGGTGGTGCTCGATCTGGTGCGAGAGGTTCCCGGTCATGATGTGGAACAGCTTGCCGCCGGTGATGTTCGCCGAGCCCAGGATCTGCCGCAGGTACCACTGGCCACGCGACTCGTTCTCGGTCTCCTCCTCGGTGAAGCTCTCGACGTCGGCGGGGAAGTGCCCGCAGAAGATGATCGAGAACGCCCAGAGGTTGCGCGTCAGGTTCGCGGTGGCGTTACCGAGGAAGGTGAGCGGCGCGAGCGGACCGGTCAGCAGCGGGAAGAGCACGTAGTCCTTGCCGACCTGGCGGCCCGCCTTGCGCACGATCTTCCGCAGCACCGGCTTGTTCTCGGCCCAGGTGCGTTCGCCCTTCGCGACCCGGTCGACCTCGAGGTCGTGCAGCATGACGCCCCACTGGAAGAACAGCGCGAGCAGCGTCGCGTACACCGGGTTGCCCAGGTAGTACGGGTTCCACTTCTGCGCCGGGTCCATCCGCAGGATGCCGTAACCGATGTCGCGGTCCTTGTCGAGGATGTTGGTGTAGGTGTGGTGGATGTAGTTGTGGGAATGGCGCCAGTTCTCCGAAGGCGCGACGGTGTCCCACTCGAACTGCTGGGAGCTCAGGGCCGGGTCGCGCGTCCAGTCGTACTGGCCGTGCATGACGTTGTGGCCGATCTCCATGTTGTCGAGGATCTTCGCCACCGAGAGCGCGGCGACGCCGGCGACCCAGGCGGGCGGGAAGAAGCCGGCGAACAGCAGCCCGCGGCCGGCGACCTCGAGCGCGCGCTGGGTCTTGATGACGTTGTGGATGTAGTCGACGTCCACCTGGCCGAGGTCGGCGACGATCCGCTGCCGGATCGCGTCCATCTCGCGGCCGAACTCCTCGACCTGTGCCGGGGTCAGCTTGTCCTGCAAGCCGGTCATGGCCTGCTCCTTTCTAAGCGTTGATCTCGACGTCCCCGACCGGGACGGAGATGCAGAGCTGGATCTCTTCGTTCTCTTCGCTGGAGGTCTCGCCGGTCTTGGCGTTGCGCACGCAGCCGGAAGTCTTGATCTGCGTGCAGGAGAAGCAGATGCCCATGCGGCAGCCGTGTTCCGGGCTCAGCCCGGCATCTTCGGCCTGCTCCAGCAACGGTTTCCCGGAGTTGGCGAACTCGCGGCCGCTGCGGGCGAAGCGCACCTGCCCTTCGGCGTTCTCGGTGTCGAAGGTGAGCGCGGGCGGCGTGAACTCCTCGGTGTGCAGATGTGCACCCAGACCGTCGGCCTCGAAGACCTCGCGGACCGAGTCCATCAGCGGCTTCGGGCCGCACAGGAAGGTTTCGGCGTCGGGGTACCACGGAGCGGCCTCCGCGAGGTGCTCCTTCGAGAAGAACCCGTGCAGGTCGCCGCCGGCTTTCGCGTGAGTGAACGCGTGTACCACCCGCAGGCCGGGAAGGCGGCGGGCGAGGTCGGCGAGTTCGGTGCGGTAGAGGGCGTCTTCGGCGCCGTTGGAGTAGTGCAGGAAGGCGAGATCGCCCTCGTACTTCTCGTCGGCCAGCGTGCGCAGCATCGACAGGACGGGCGTGATCCCGCTTCCGCCGCTCAGCAGCAGGATCCGCCGCGGCCTCGGCGAAGGCAGGGTGAACTCACCGTCCGCAGTGGACAGTCCGAGGACCGAGCCGATGGTGACCGTGCGGTTCAGGTGGCGCGAGACGAGCCCCTGCGGGTCGGCCTTGATGGTCAGTTCCAGTGATCCGTCGTGCTCCGAACCGGCGGGCGAGTAGCAGCGGGTGCGGCGGACGCCGTCGATCTCGACGGTCACCCGCACGTACTGGCCCGCGAGGTGGCCGCGCCAGGCCCGGCTCGGCCGGATGGTCAGCGTGACCGTGTCGGGTGTCTGCCGCCGGACGCCGGTGACCTGGCCGCGGATCTCGCGGCGGACCAGCATCGGGTCGACGAGTTCGAGGTAGCGGTCCATGCCGTGGGGCGTGAGCAGGGCCTCGGCCAGCGAGGCCAGCCGCCTGGCCCTGCGCGGTACCAGTGCCGTCATCACTTCTCCCGAATTCAGTGAACGCTTGTACACTGAATAGTGAAGTGGTGAAGATCCCGCTTGTCAACGCGAGAGGACGGCGATGTGACGTGGGTGATAGCGCGGAGGCGATTACGCTGTCCGTCGTGACAACCGAGCCCGTTTCCCGGCAGGAACGCAAGCAACGCACCCGGCAGGCATTGCTGGACGCGGCGCTCGACCTGGTCGCGGAACGCGGGTTTTCCGGGCTCAGCCTGCGGGAGGTCGCGAAACAGGCCGGGATCGTGCCGACGGCGTTCTACCGCCATTTCGCGTCGATGGACGAGCTCGGCGTGGCGCTGGTCGAGGAGTCGATGCGCACCCTGCGCACGATGATCCGCTCCGCGCGCACGAGGCCGTCGGCGTACAACGACATGATCCGCTCGTCGGTGCGCATCCTGCGCGAGCACGTGCGGGCGCACGAGGACCATTTCCACTTCCTGACCAGGGAGCGTTACGGCGGCACCGGCCCGGTCCGGCAGGCGATCGGCTTCGAACTCAAGCTCTTTGTCAGTGAACTCGCCGTCGACTTGGCGCGCTTCGACTTCCTCCGCGACTGGAGCACCGAGGATCTGCACCTGCTCGCCGACCTGATCGTGACGACCATGCTCACGACGGTGCTGGAGCTGCTCGAAACACCTTCGCGTGACGACGAGATCGTGCGCACGGCCGAACGGCGGCTGCGGCTGATCTTCCTGGGCGTGCCGAACTGGCGCAGCGTTCCATGATGCGGAAACCGTTGCCATAGCGCGCATATGACGTCGCGCACCTGGATCGATGGCTGGATCGATCGTGATGAGTGATGTCACGGAAAGATGCCGTCCGGATACGTTCAGCCAGGAAAGTTGTCGGCCGGGCGTGGTAAGAAGTGCGGGTTCGTGTGGTCCTCTCCAGCGAGGAGGTCGCCTGTGGCGGCAGAGAACGAGCAGCTCACGGTCGGCGTGGTCCGGGAAACCGGACAAGGTGAACGTCGCATCGCGCTGGTACCGAAACTCATCGAGCGCGTCTCCGGACGCGGGCTGCGGGTGGTGGTCGAGCCCGGCGACGGCGCCGGCGCGCTGCTCGCCGACGAGACCTTCGAGCAGGCGGGCGCGGTGATCGGCGATCCGTGGGATGCCGACATCGTGGTGAAGGTGGCGCCTCCGAGCGCGGCCGAAGTCGCGAAGCTCAAACAGGGCACCATCCTCATCGGCTTCCTGAATCCGAGGGGTGATCCCGACGGGATCGCCGCACTCGAAGCGGCGGGCGTCCGCGCCTTCGCCGTAGAGGCGATCCCGCGGATCTCCCGCGCGCAGGCGATGGACGCGTTGTCGTCGCAGAGCAGTGTCGCGGGCTATCGCGCAGTCCTCCTCGCCGCGGAAAAGCTCACCCGCTTCTTCCCGATGCTCACCACCGCCGCCGGAACCGTGCCACCGGCCAAGGTGCTCGTGCTCGGCGCCGGTGTCGCGGGGTTGCAGGCCTTGGCGACGGCGAAACGGCTCGGCGCGCAGACCACCGGATACGACGTCCGGCCCGAGGTCGGCGAGCAGGTGAAGTCGCTCGGCGCGAAGTTCCTCGACCTCGGCATCGAGGCGGTCGGCGAAGGCGGGTACGCCCGCGAGCTGACCGACGAGGAAAAGGCCGAGCAGCAACGCAGGCTCACCGAGGCGATCACGAAGTTCGACGCCGTGATCACCACCGCGCTCGTCCCCGGCCGCAAGGCGCCGGTCCTCGTCACCGCCGACGCGGTGAAGGGGATGCCCGCCGGCGGGGTCGTGGTCGACCTCGCGGGTGAATCCGGCGGCAACTGCGAGCTGACGAAGCCGGGCGAGGAGGTCGTCGAGCACGACGTCACCATCTGCTCGCCGCTCAACCTCGCCGCGGAGATGCCCGCGCATTCCAGCGAGCTCTACGCGCGCAACGTCACCGAGTTGCTGGAACTGCTCGTCGACAAAGAAGGCAAGCTCGCGCTCGACTTCTCCGACGAGATCGTCGCCGGGGCCTGCGTCGCCGGAAAAGAAGAAGGAGGCGAGTGATGCTCGTAGGCAGCCTGGCGATCCTCGTACTCGCCGGATTCGTGGGTTTCACCGTCATTTCGAAGGTGCCCAACACCCTCCACACCCCGCTCATGTCGGGGACCAACGCCATCCACGGCATCGTCCTGCTCGGCGGGCTGATCGTGCTCGGCCTCGGGGTGGACGGCGTGCTGAACAAGGTCCTGCTGGTGATCGCGATCGCCTTCGGCACGATCAACGTGGTCGGCGGCTTCCTCGTCACCGACCGGATGCTCTCGATGTTCAAGGCGAAGAAGCCGGAAGACGGTGGTGACAAGTGACGACCTTCATCGCCGTCCTCTACATCATTTCCTTCGCACTGTTCATCTACGGCCTCATGGGCCTGACCGGTCCGCGCACCGCGGTGCGCGGCAACTGGATCGCCGCCGTCGGCATGGGCATCGCCGTCATCGCGACGCTGCTGACGCCGGGCATGGGCAACTGGCTGCTCATCGCGCTCGGCGTGGCGATCGGTGTCGTCGTCGGCGTGCCGTCCGCGCGCAAGGTGAAGATGACCGCGATGCCGCAGATGGTGGCGCTGTTCAACGGCGTCGGCGGCGGGGCGGTCGCGCTCATCGCGTGGGTCGAGTTCCGCACCACCGAGGGCTACGCGCACGAGCCGGCGTACGTCGCGATCGCGTCGTTGTTCGCCGCGATCGTCGGGTCGGTGTCCTTCTGGGGCTCGAACATCGCGTTCGGGAAACTGCAGGAACTCATCTCCGGCCGCCCGATCACCCTGGGCAAACTGCAGCAGCCGGTGAACGCGCTGGTGCTGATCGCCGCGATCGTGCTCGCGGTCGTCATCGCGAGCGGCGGCGACGCCGAACTGCTGATGATCGGCCTGCTGGTCGCGGCGGGCATCCTCGGCGTGGTGGTCGTGCTGCCGATCGGCGGCGCGGACATGCCGGTCGTCATCTCGTTGCTCAACGCGCTCACCGGTTTGTCTGCGGCGGCCATGGGTCTCGCGCTCGACAACACCGCGCTGATCGTGGCGGGCATGATCGTCGGCGCCTCGGGTTCCATCCTGACGAACCTGATGGCGAAGGCGATGAACCGGTCGATCCCGGCCATCGTCGCAGGCGGGTTCGGCGGCGGCACGGCGGTCGCGAGCGGCGGCTCCGGCGAGGCCCGGCCGGTCCGCAGCACGAGCGCGTCCGACACCGCGATCCAGATGGCGTACGCCAACAAGGTCGTGGTCGTGCCCGGGTACGGCATGGCCGTCGCGCAGGCGCAGCACGTCGTCCGCGAGATGGCGAAGTTGCTGGAGGCCAAGGGGATCACGGTCGCGTACGCCATCCACCCGGTGGCGGGCCGGATGCCGGGGCATATGAACGTGCTCCTCGCCGAGGCCGACGTCCCGTACGAGCAGCTCAAGGAAATGGACGAGATCAACTCCGAGTTCGCCCAGACCGACGTCGCGCTGGTGATCGGCGCGAACGACGTCACGAACCCGGCCGCGGAGACCGATCCGGGCTCGCCCATCTACGGGATGCCGATCCTCAAGGTGAACCACAGCCGGTCGGTGATCGTGCTCAAACGCGGGATGAGCTCGGGCTTCGCCGGCATCGACAACGAGCTCTTCTACGATGCGAAGACAAGCATGCTCTTCGGCGACGCCAAATCGTCGGTGGGCGAGATCGTGGAGGAACTCAAAGCACTGTGATCGGTCCCTCGGAAGTCGTCGCCTCGTTCGACGACCCGGCCGACAACCTCGCGTTCGACGAAGCCCTCCTGCGCGCCGCACCGGAGGCGCCGGTCCTGTGGATCTGGCGCAACACCGACTGTGTGGTCGTGGGGCGGGGGCAGAAGATCGAACGCGAGGTCAAGGCCGACGTCTGCGCGAGCGACGGTGTCCCGGTGCTGCGCCGGGCCAGCGGTGGCGGCACCGTGTTCCACGATCCCGGCAATCTCAACATCACGCTGGTCCTGCCGGGGCCGTCGGACAGACCGCTCGAAGCGCTCGGTGAACTGATGACCGCGACGGTGGCCGAACTCGGGCTGCCGTCGCGGCTCGGTGATCGAGGGCTGTTCGTCGGTGACGCGAAGCTGTGCGGTTTCGCCGTGTTCCGGACGAGAACGGGCTTGCTCGCGCATTCCACCCTGCTCGTTTCGACCGCAGCCGAGCGGGTCGGTCGGTACCTCACTTCGGCACCCGCGGATCCCCGGCCGCTCGACTCCCATCGGAGCCGGGTCGCGTCGCTCGCCGAGCATGGCCTGCGTAAAGGTGTTGCCGACGTCACGGCCGCCGTCCGCGTGGCGGCGGCCGCGCAACTGGGTGAACTCTCCACCCGGAAGCCCTCGGACGAGGAGCTGGAGTGGCACCGCTCGCTCCAGCACACGCGGTACCACTACCCGGAATGGCACGCCGAGGGCGCTCAGCGTAAATAGACCCGAAAACGAAAAGGCCCTTTCGCGAATATCGCGAAAGGGCCTTTTCGATGAATTACTTTTCGGTGGCCGAGAAAGTGACGGCGGGCACCTTGCGAGTGGCGCGCGTGGTCTTCTTCGGCTCGGCGGCCTTCTTCGCCGGAGCCTTTGCCGCGGCCTTCGGCGCCGCCTTGGCGGCGGTCGTCTTCGCGGCGGCTGCCTTCGGAGCGGCCTTCGTGGCCGTCGTCTTGGTGGTGGCCTTCGCCGCCGTCTTGGCCGGGGTCTTCGCCGCGGCCGCGGCCTTCGCGCGACCGGCCGGAGCCTTGGCCGCCGTGGTCTTCGCCGCCGCGCCGCGGGTGGTCTTGGCCTTGGCCGCGGTGGCTTTCGCCGTGGTCTTGGCGGGGGCCTTGGCCTCCGTCTTGGGAGCGGCGGCCTTCTTGGCGGCTGCGGGCTTGCGGCCGGCGACACCCTTGGCGGCGGGCTTGCGGCCCGGCTTCGCGGCCGTCTTCGCTTCGGCCTTCGCCGCGGTGGCCGCGGTCTTCGGGGTCGACTTCGACACCCGCGTGCCCTTGGGACGCTGCACGACCCGCGGCCGCAGTTTGCGTCCGCCGATCCGGCGGCCGTTCTCCACGTAGGCACGCAGGATTTCCCGGAGTGCGGTGGCGTTGTCGGCCGAAAGGTCGATGTCGTAAGCGATTCCGTCCAAACCGAAAGCGACCGTTTCCTCGGCCGCCTCGCCGGTCAGATCGTCCAGCAAATGCACAGCAGTGTTCCTGGCCATGAAAAAACCTCCCGCGCTCGATCGTTCTACTGCGTAACCGGCACGGTGAAACCTGACCCGCGGCTATGACTCACGCAGCGACACGAGGATAGCGGCAGGTTGCGCGAAGCTGCGCGGTGGTGTGCGCTGAATGCATGTCAGCACAGACTTTTGACGTGATCGTGATCGGAGGCGGCCCCGTCGGCGAGGTCGCCGCCGAACGGGCGGCACGAGGCGGCCTTCGGGTCGCGCTCGTCGAACACGAACGCTTCGGCGGCGAATGTTCTTACTGGGCCTGCATTCCGAGCAAGGCGCTGCTGCGGCCGGGCAACCTCCTCGCCGCCGCCAAACGGGTCCCCGGCGTCCCGGTGGGCGACAAGATCGACCCGGCCGAGGTGTTCGCGCGCCGGGACTGGTTCACCGGCAAGGGAGACGACACCGGACAGGTCAAGTGGGCCGAAGGAGCCGGGATCGTCCCGATCCGCGGGCACGGCCGGATCACCGGTGAGCGGAAGGTCACGGTCGACGGGGGTGACGAGCTGACCGCCCGGCACGCCGTGATCATCGCCACGGGCAGTGTCCCGCGGACGCCGTCGATCCCCGGGCTGGACACGATTTCCCCGTGGGGATCGCGTGAGGCGACCTCGGCGGAAACGGTTCCGCGCCGCCTCGGCGTACTCGGCGGCGGGGTCGTCGGAGTCGAAATGGCGCAGGCCTTCGCCACGCTCGGCGCCGAAGTCCACTTGATCATCTCGGGCGAGCGGCCCTTGCCGCGGCTGCCGGAATTCGCGGGTGACGCTGTCATCGCGGGGCTCCGCGAAGCCGGCGTCACCGTGCACACCGGCTCCGGACTCGACTCCGTGTCCGCTGTGGACGGTGGTAAGGAACTGGCACTGAAGGGCGGCGACCGGTTGGTCGTCGACGAACTGCTCGTCGCCACCGGCCGCCGCCCGGCGACCGACGGACTCGGCGTGGAGACGGTGGGGCTCGAAGCGGGCGCGCCCCTCACGACCGACGACAACGGCCGTGTGTCCGCTGTGGACGGTGACTGGCTGTTCGCCGTCGGGGACGTCACCGGCCGCGCGCCGCTGACCCATCAGGGCAAGTACGCGGCCAGGGCCACGGGTGACTCGGTGGCCGCGCAGGCGGCGGGCAAACCCGTCGACTCCGCCGCGTGGAGCGCGCACAGCGCCACCGCCGATCACCACGCCATCCCGCAGGTCGTGTTCACCGACCCGGAGGTCGCTTCGGTCGGGCTCGCCGGACCCGAGGAGGGCAAACCGCATCGCGTCGTCGACATCGACATCGCGGTGGCCGGTTCGTCGCTGCACGCGGACGGTTACGCGGGCAAGGCGCGCATCGTCGTCGACACCGAACGCGACGTCCTGGTCGGCGCGACCTTCGTCGGACAGGACGTGGCCGAGCTCCTGCATTCGGCGACGATCGCGATCGTCGGCGAGGTCCCGCTGCCGAGGCTGTGGCACGCGGTCCCGTCGTTCCCCACGATCAGCGAGGTGTGGTTGCGCCTGCTGGAGGCGTACGGGCTCTAGCCGTTGACGGGCAGTTCGAGCGCGGCCTTCGCGCCGCGGACGAGGCCGGGATCGTCCGGAGTGGACGGTCCCGGCAGCCATACGACCTGGATCAACCGGACCGACTTCCCGTCCAGGCTGCTCTGGTAGGCGGCGCCTTCGAACACGGGCACTTCGCCCTGCCACTGGTTGGTCTCGGTGGCGAGATCGAGGATGCCGCCACCGCCGGGGTTGTCGGCGATGGCCTTGAACGCGCTCGCCTGCGCGGCGTTCGGGAATTCCACGACGGCGATCGTCACCGCCGCGGCCCGGCCGTCGATGGAACTGGCGAAGCTGGCCCGTTTCACCGCCGAGCAACTCGTCTGCTGGAGGCTCGACTGGACGTCGCCGTACGCGTGGGACGCGCATTTCTGGTCCGCGGCCGACGCCCGCGAGGTGAACTGGATGTTCTCCACCGCGCTGCTGCTCGGCGGCGGGGGACTGGTCGCCGCGGTCGGCGGCGGGGGAGTCTGCGTGGACGCGGTGTCGTCACCGCCGGAAGCCACGCTGATGGCCGCCACCAGCAGCACGATGAGCAAGCCGATCGCGGCGACCGGAAGCCACTTCACCGTCTTGGACTGCCGCGAAGGCTTAAGGGTGGGCTCGGCGGGCGAGGGAGCGGCGGCCGCGGCCGGCGGCGGGGTCTGCCGGACCGGGGGAGCGGGCTTCGCGGGAGCGGCCTGCTGAACGGGCGGAGCGGGCTTGGCGGGAGGAACGGGCGGCACGGCCGGTTTCGCCGGTCTTTTCGCCTTCCCCGGATGCTGGACCGGAACCGTCGGCGCGATCGCGACGAGCGGGTTCTCGCGGATCACCGTCGGCTCGTCGTCGGAGAAAGCGCTGAACCCTTCGCCCAGCAACATCTCCTCGGGCATCGGCGGCGCGTCCGGGGCGAGCGCGGCGATCAGGTCCCGCGCCTGCTGGACCGAGCGGGGGCGGGGCGCGGTGGCGAGGGAGACCGTCGCGGCGAGCATCGTCGTCGCCGTCGGATACAGGACGCGGACCGAACCGGCGAGATCCGCTGCGGGCTGGTCGACCGTCTCCACGTAGGGGCCGACGGCGATGATCGTGCCGATCGGCCCGGCGCCGGGGGCGACGTCCGCGATCTTGTGCGTGCACGCGGCGGACAGCGAGAGCGCGTCCGTGGCCGGGTTGATCGAGGTGTCGCCGTGGACCAGCGGCCAGCCGTCGGCCTTCCACGGTCCGCCGAGCGGGGCTTCGAGTTTCAGTGCCGGGTCCGGCAGGTCGACACCGATGACGATGAGGACACCTTTCGGCATGACCACGACGGCTTCGACGGGGCGCCCCTCGACCGGGCTGGCGCCGATCAGGGCGACCCCGCCGACGACGTTGCTGCCCCGGCCGAGTGAAGCCAGCGCGGCGCGGACGTCCTCGGCCACCCGGGACGGCTGTTGAGCGAGGCGAACGAGTCGCACCGAACCCCTCCCCATCTCGTCGGTCTCGGTGCACAAACTAGCGCCTCCATCCGTCCATCCATGCCCCCGCCACCTCCCTCAAAGGTGGCGCTTCGCGCCGCTGTGCCGATTCGAGGAGCGACACGTCCCAGGTAGGCGCCGTGATGTTGCTCCGAAAAGTTGTAATGCACGTGAGCACCGTCACCCGTCCGGGTGGTACTCGTTGGTAGGTGACAGTTCCTTGCCCCCTGTCACCAGGAGAAACGCAATGGCCGTATCTGGACCCTGGCGTCGACGTGCCGCACTCGTCGTCGCCCTGCTCGCCGTCCCGGCCGCGGGGATGGTCCCCGCGCAGGCCGCGGGACCGTCGGCACCCGTCGCCCCCGGACTCGCCCGCCTCCTTTCGGCCGTCACCGGCACCGCCGGGGTGACCGCGCTCGTGCACGCCGACGACGTCGCCACCGCCGAACGCGCCGCCCGCTCGGCCGGGCTCACGAAGATCACCTCGTTCGGCAAGATCGGCGTCGTCGCCGTCCGGGGCACCGCCGACCAGGTGCGCGCGGTGCGCGACGCCGCCGGGGTCACCTACGTCGAAGGCAATGAGAAGCTCAAGGCGCACGGCAGTGCCGGCACGACGGCGACGCGGAGCCTCCAGACGCAGACGCAGCTCAAGGACGCCGGTGGCGCTCCCGTGGACGGCAGGGGCGTCTCCGTCGCGATCATCGACACCGGGGTCGACCCGACGCATCCGGCCTTCAAGGGCGCCGACGGCAAGACACGGGTGGTGCGCAACCTCAAGAGCCTCTGTCTCGACGGCACGGCGACGAACTGCATCGTCGACGTCCCGACCTCCGTCGACACCGACACCCTGTCCCTGGGCGGCCACGGCACGCACGTCACCGGCATCGCCGCCGGCAACCGGCTGACGCTGACCGACGGCACCAAGGTCGGCGGCTCGGCGCCGGGCTCGAAGATCGTCTCGGTCTCGACCGGGGCCGCGCTGCTCGTCCTCGGCACGGACGCGGCGCTGAACTGGGTGCTGGAGAACCACAAGGCGCCGTGCGGCGCGGGTGTCGCGGCGTCGGTGTGCCCGCCGATCAAGGTGACCAACAACTCCTACGGTCCCAGCGGCGGTGGCGCCTTCGACCCGAACTCGGCGACGGTGAAGCTGCAGCGCGCGCTCGCCGCGGAAGGCGTCGTCACGGTGTGGGCGAACGGGAACGACGGCGGCGACGGTTCGGCGAACCTTTCCAACCCGCCGGGGCAGGACCAGACGCCGGGCGTGCTTTCGGTGGCGTCGTTCAACGATCAGGGGACCGAAACCCGTGACGGCACGGTCTCCGACTTCTCGTCGCGTGGTCTCAAGAGCAGCCAGTCGAGCTGGCCCGACGTTTCCGCGCCGGGGGAGAACATCCTGTCGTCGTGCCGGCCGACACAGCCGATCTGCACGCAGGGCCTCCAGCCGAAGAACGGGCCGGGACTCCTGGATCTCGCCACCTACAACGTGATCAGCGGGACTTCGATGGCGGCGCCGCAGATCACCGGGATCGTCGCGCAGCTGTTCCAGGTCGCGCCGAACGCGAGCCCCGCCGAAATCGAGGCCGCGATCAAGGGCACCGCGTACAAGTTCGCCGACGGCTCGCCGTACGTGGCGGCCGGGCCGTACACGTCGAGCTTCGACAAGGGCACGGGTCTGGTGGACACCTTCGCCGCGGCGAAGTCCCTCGGCGCCCAGGGCTGAGCCAAGTCCGTGAAGGCCTCCTTCCCTACCCTCGAAGTAGGGAAGGAGGCCTTCACGGCATGGGGGCACAAATGCCGTCCCCGGGTTAACCCGCGTGAAGGGATCTTTTCTTCGGCTCAGCCGAAAGAAGGGGGCCTTCGCAGGAGTCTCGCGTCCCAATCAGGTGCGACTTGTGGTGTTCATGTGGCCAAACAGCACAGTTGGGGTGCACAATGTGCTCACGCGTACCGGGAGGCGGCACGAGCCACCTGACCAGCGCAGCTCGCGAGGTCGTAGGGGAAGACGCCCCTCGTCGAGTAGCGGAGGTCAGCAGTGAGCACCCGTGGCAACACCCGTGGCGTGGTGTACGTCCACTCGTCGCCGTCTGCGGTGTGTCCGCACGTCGAGTGGGCCATTTCGGGCACCCTGGGTGCCCGAGTCGAGTTGAAGTGGACGGCGCAGCCCGCCAGTCCAGGACAGCTCCGCGCCGAATGTGGTTGGCGTGCGCCTTCGGGCACCGGCGGAAAGCTGGCGTCCGCGCTCAAGGCGTGGCCGATGATCCGGTTCGAAGTCACCGAAGAGCCCAGTGCGGGGGTCGACGGCGAGAGGTTCTGTTTCGCTCCGGGCCTCGGCCTGTGGCACGGCAGGACCAGTGCCAACGGCGACATCGTCGTGGGCGAGGACCAGTTGCGCGCCCTGGTGAGCAAGGTCCGCTCCGGCGAATCGCTGGCGCACAAGCTCGACGAGCTCCTCGCCGCCAATTGGGACGAAGCGCTCGAACCGTACCGGCACGCCGGTGACGGCGCCCCGGTCACCTGGCTGCACCAGGTCGGGTAGACGCCGGTGATGACGGAAGAGGCGGGCGGCTAACCTTTCAGGGTGACCGCCCAGCCTCGCCCCCTCTCTCGCCAGCGGTGGCTGATCCCCGTCATCGTGGTCGTGATCTCCCTGACCGTCGGCGTGGGGTTGCTGGCACGCGATCTCTACACGCGCCCGGAGGCCGAGCCCACCGAGCCGGTCGTCAGCGAGTCGCCGACGTCGGTCGCCCCGGAGCAACAACCCGGTTCCCCGGTCGTCGAGGTGACCCCCGACGTCTTCGCGCATCCGCAGTACCAAAGCGTCCGGCAGGTGCTGCAGGGATATTTCGACTCTATCAACGAGCGTGACTATCCGAAGTGGACATCGGTGGTCAGCCGTGACCGGGCCAAGACCAAGACCTCGGCGGAGTGGAAGAAGGATTTCCAGTCCACTCGGGACGGCAGCATCCTCGTCTATCGCGTCGAGCCGGGCGCACCTGGCACGCTCCGGGTGCTCGTCGCCTTCACCAGCACGCAGGACGTCGAAGACGCGCCGGTGTACCTGCCGGAGGGGTGCATCCGCTGGCGGCTGGTGCTGCCGCTGCGACTGGAGAGCGGGTCGTGGCGCGTCGACACGACCGACGGCGGCACCAACCCCGAACACGAAAGATGCTGAAGTAAGGGGCGACATGGTCCCCGAGGCTGACGCGGGTATGGGCCGGGCGGAATAGAGTCGCGGGCATGGCAATAGATCAGCCGGCCCTGCTGACCGACGCCTCGAGGGGGCTCACCAGCGAAGAGGTCGCCCAGCGGGTGGCCGCGGGCCAGACCAACACGGTCTCGACGAAGACCAGCCGGACCACCGGCGAGATCATCCGTGCGAACGTCTTCACCCGGATCAACGCGATCTACGGCGTGCTGTTCGTGCTCATCCTGTCGACGGGTTACTTCATCGACGGGCTGTTCGGCGGGCTGATCATCGTCAACAGCGCGGTCGGCATCATCCAGGAGCTCCGGGCGAAACGGACCCTGGAACGGCTCGCGATCGTCGGGCAGGCGAAGCCCACCGTGCGCCGCGACGGGCAGAGCACCGAGATCGCCCCGGAAGACGTCGTGCTCGGCGATCTCGTCGAGCTGGGGCCGGGCGACAAGATCGTCGTCGACGGCCCGGCGCTGACGGCCGACGCGCTGGAGGTCGACGAGTCGCTGCTGACCGGTGAATCCGATCCGGTGGTCAAGCAGCCGGGGGACAAGGTGCTCTCCGGCAGCTTCGTCGTCGCGGGCAGCGGCACGTACCGCGCGGACATCATCGGCGACGAGTCCTACGCGGCGAAGCTGGCCGCGGAGGCCAGCAAGTTCACCCTGGTGAAGTCGGAGCTGCGCCAAGGCATCGACAAGATCCTCAAGTTCATCACGTACCTGCTCATCCCGGCGGGCGCGCTGACCATCTACAACCAGCTCGCGGGCGATCAGGCGTGGCCGGACGCGCTGCGCGGCATGGTCGCGGCGCTCGTGCCGATGGTGCCCGAGGGCCTGGTGCTGATGACCAGTGTCGCGCTGGCGGTCGGCGTCATCCGGCTGGGCAAGCGCCAGTGCCTGGTGCAGGAACTCCCGGCCATCGAAGGCCTCGCCCGGGTCGACGTGGTGTGCGCGGACAAGACCGGCACGCTCACCGAGAACGCGATGCGGCTTTCCGAGGTCCGGGAGATCACGCCGGGCCATCCGGTGGACGAGGCGCTGGCCGCGCTCGCCGCCGCCGATCCCCGCCCGAACGCGAGCCTCCAGGCGATCGCGGAGGCGTACCGGACCGATCCGGGCTGGCGGGTCACCACCACGATGCCGTTCTCCTCGGCGCGCAAGTGGAGCGGTGCCTCGTTCGGCGATGACGGCGACTGGGTGCTCGGCGCGGCCGACGTCCTGCTGCCCGAGGGGGAGCACCGGGCGGAGGCCGAGAAGATCGGCTCGCGCGGCCTGCGTGTCCTGTTGCTGGGCCGTGCCGAACGGGCCGTCGACGCGGACGAAGGCCCCGGTGACATCGAGCCGGTCGCGCTCGTGGTGCTGGAGCAGAAGGTCCGCCCCGACGCGAAGGACACTTTGGACTTCTTCGCGCACCAGGACGTCGCGGTCAAGGTCATCTCCGGTGACAACGCCATCTCGGTGGGCGCCGTCGCGGGCACCCTGGACCTGCCGGGCGCGGACAAGCCCATCGACGCGCGGAAGCTGCCGGAGGACGCCGAAAAGCTGGCCGACACCGTGGAGGATCGCGCCGTCTTCGGCCGCGTGACGCCACTGCAGAAACGCGCGATGGTCGGTGCATTGCAGTCGAAGGGGCACACCGTCGCGATGACCGGCGACGGCGTGAACGACGTCCTCGCGCTGAAGGACGCGGACATCGGCGTCGCGATGGGCGCCGGCAGCCCGGCCACCCGCGCGGTCGCGCAGATCGTGCTGCTGGACGACAAGTTCGCCACCCTGCCGCACGTCGTCGCCGAGGGGCGGCGGGTGATCGGCAACATCGAGCGCGTCTCGAACCTGTTCCTCACCAAGACGGTCTACTCGGTGCTGCTGGCGCTGATGGTCGGCATCGCGCAGGTGCCGTTCCCGTTCCTGCCACGGCACATCACGATCACCGCGTGGTTCACGATCGGCCTGCCCGCCTTCGTGCTCTCGCTGGCGCCGAACAACGAACGCGCCCGCACCGGCTTCGTCGGCCGGGTGATGCGGATGGCCGTCCCGGCCGGGCTGGTCATCGCCACCGCGACGTTCGTGAGCTATCTGCTGGTGTACAAGGGATCCGGGCAGTCCGAACTGGACAAGATCCAGGCGGGGACGACGGCGCTGATCACCCTCATCACGATCGCGCTGTGGGTGCTCGGGATCGTCGCGCGGCCGTACCGGTGGTGGAAGATCCTGCTGATCGGCGGGATGGTCGTGCTGACCCTCGCGCTGTTCCTGATCCCGTTCACGCAGAAATTCTTCGCGCTGGACCCGAGCGTGAGCGCGTACACGCTGTCGGCGTTCGCCTGTGCCGGGGTGGGGATCGTGCTGGTGGAGATCGCCTGGTGGGCCGGACGGCATCTGGTCAAGCGCCAGGAGGCTTGATCGTCACGCGGGCCCGAAATACGTGAAGGCCCCCTTCACCGCGCTAGACGCAGTGAAGGGGGCCTTCACGTACTGAAATCAGGCCGCCGGGGTGAACAACAGCGCCGTGTTGTGCCCGCCGAAGCCGAACGAGTTGCTGATCGCCGCGCCCAGCTCCACCTTGCGAGCCTCACCGGAGACGACGTCGAGCTGCACCTTCGGGTCCAGGTCCTCGAGGTTCAGCGTCGCCGGGATGAGCCCGTGGTAGATCGCCAGGATCGTGGCGATGCCCTCGACCGCGCCCGCACCGCCGACCAGGTGGCCGAGCGCGCCCTTGGGAGCGGTCACCACGACGTGCTCGCCGATGGCGTTGCGGATCGCCGCGGCTTCGCCGACGTCGCCGACGACCGTCGAGGTCGCGTGCGCGTTGACGTGGCCGACGTCGGTCGGGGAGACCCCGGCCATCGTCATCGCCTGCCGCATGGCGGCGATCTGGCCGACGCCCTCCGGGTGGTTGCCCGTGATGTGGTAGGCGTCCGAGGTGATCCCGTACCCGCTCAGCTGCGCGTAGATCCGCGCGTTGCGGGCCTTGGCCCGGTCCGCCCGCTCCAGGATCACGACACCGGAGCCCTCGCCGAGGACGAAACCGTCACGGTTCACGTCGAACGGCCTGGACGCCTTGGTCGGGTCGTCGTTGCGGGTGGACACCGTCCGCGCCTGGGCGAAACCGGCGAGGGTGATCGGGTGGATGCACGATTCGGCACCACCGGCGATCACGACGTCGGCCCGCCCCGAGCGGATCATCTCGTAGCCGGCGGCGATGCCTTCCGCGCCCGACGCGCAGGCCGACGCGGGCGAGTGCACACCGGCACGCGCCTTCAGGTCGATCCCGACGTGCGCGGCGGGGCCGTTCGGCATCAGCATCGGCACGGTCAGCGGGGAGACCTTGCGGAGTCCCTGCTTGTGCAGAAGGTCGTTCTGGGAGATCAGGGTGACCGGACCGCCGACACCGGTACCGATGGTCACCCCGAGGCGCTCGGGTTCCACATCCTGATGCTCGTCGGTCGGCTGCTCGAAGCCCGCGTCCGCCCAAGCCTGGCGGGCGGCGATCAGCGCCACCTGCTCACAGCGGTCCAGCCGCCGGGCCTGAACCCGCGGCAGGACTTCGGACGGGTCGACGGCGAGCATGGCGCCGATCTTCACCGGCAGTTCGAGTTCGTCGACCCAGTCGGCTTCGATGCGGCGGATCCCGCTCGCCCCGGCGAGCAGGCCGTCCCACGTGGACGCGACGTCCCCGCCGAGCGGCGTGGTCGCGCCCATCCCGGTGATCACGACGTCGTTGTTGCTCATTGGAGTCTCCCCAAGGTCGGCGCCAATCAAGAAGTCGGACTTACTTGGAGTTGGCCGACACGTAGTTCACCGCGTCGCCAACGGTCTTCAGGTTCGCCAGCTCGTCGTCCGGGATCTTGACACCGAACTTGTCCTCGGCCTGGACAGCGATCTCCACCATGGACAGCGAGTCGATGTCGAGGTCGTCCACGAAGGACTTCTCGGCGGTCACGTCGTCCTGCGCCACACCGGCGACCTCTTCGACGATCTCGGCGAGGCCGGCGAGGATCTCTGCGTTGTCTGCCACTGGTTGTTCCCTTCTCGGTGATGCTTTCGGCTGCCCTGCGGACACGGTGCCCGCAGGGGAAGTATTCATCACGGGCAGACGAAGGCCTGGCCCGCGTAGGAGAGTCCGGCCCCGAAGCCCACGGCGAGCACGACGTCGCCCGTCTTGACGGTGCCCGCCTTGCGCATGTGGTCCAGCGCCAAAGGAATCGACGCGGACGAGGTGTTGCCGGAGTACTTGATGTCGTCGGCCACGACCATGTCCTCGCGGGCGCCCTTGGCGCGCAGCTTCTTGGCGATGGCTTCGACGATGCGCAGGTTGGCCTGGTGCGGGATCAGGACGTCCACATCGGACGGTTCGAGCCCGGCGAGTTCCAGCGCCTGCATGGCGATCGGCGCGATCTGCGTGGTCGCCCAGCGGAAGACCGACTGGCCCTCCTGGTAGATCCACTTGTCGTCGCGCATGTAGATCAGGTCGACGTGCTCGCCCGCGCTGCCCCAGGCGACCGGGCCGATCTGCGGGGTGTCGGCCGCGCCGACCACCGCCGCACCGGCGCCGTCGGCGAAGATGATCGCGTTCGCGCGGTCGACCGGGTCGACGTGGTCGGTGAGCTTCTCGGCGCCGATGACGAGCGCCTTCTTCGCGCTGCCCGCCCGGATGAGGTCCGAAGCGACGCCGATGCCGTAACAGAATCCGGCGCACGCGGCGTTGAGGTCGAACGCGGCCGGGTGCGTGATGCCGATCCGGTCGGCCACCTGCGCGGCGGCGTTCGGGATCTGGGTGGGCATCGTGCAGTTGGGCAGGATGACCGTGTCCACTTCGGACGGATCCACGCCGGCGTCGGCCAGCGCGGCGGTGCCCGCCTTGACCGCCATGTCGACCAGCGACTCGTCCTTCTCGGCGAACCGGCGCTCGATGATGCCGACCCGCTCGCGGATCCACTGGTCGTTGGTGTCCATGATCTTCGAGAGATCGTCGTTGGTCACGATCTTCTCGGGCTGGAAGCTCCCGACACCGAGGATGCGGGTCCCGGCGGCGCCCGGCGCCTGCCGCAAAGTGGATCGGTCGGTCACGAAGCGTCCTCCTGCCCCTGAAGCTTCGCCAGCTCGGCCGGCGTCTTCAGAGCGATCGTGGTGGTCACGGTTCCCTTGAGCTGCCGCTTGACCAGCCCGGTCAGCGTGCCCGCCGGCGGGAGTTCGAGTGTCGAGGTGACACCCGCGGTGACCAGGCCGTCCATGGTCAGATCCCAGCGAACGGGGCTCGTGACCTGCTTGACCAGCCGGTCGAGGTACTCGGCCCCGCTGGTGACGATCTGGCCGTCGGCGTTCGACAGCAGCGGACGCGTCGGGTCCGCCGGGGTGATCTTCGCAGCGTGGGCGGCCAGCGCTTCACGCGCGGGTGCCATGTAGGAGGTGTGGAACGCACCGGCGACCTTGAGCGCGCGGACCTTGGTGCCCTCCAGCGGCTCGGCCACGATCTTCTCGATCGCGCCGGCGGCGCCGGAGGCGACGATCTGGCCGGCGCCGTTGCGGTTCGCCGCGGCGAGGCCGTGGCCCTCGAGCCACGCGACGACCTGCTCCGGCTCGCCGAGCATGACCGCGGCCATGCTCGTGGGCTCCAGCGCGCACGCCTTCGCCATCTCGGCGCCGCGGACGGCGGCCAGCGCGACGGCGTCTTCGGGGCTCAGCACCCCGGCGATGGCGGCGGCGGCGAGCTCGCCGACGGAGTGACCGGCGACCGGCGCGTCCGCGGCGACCGGGGCCTCACGCTGAAGGTGCTCGAACGCCAGCAGTGACAGCGCCACGATCAGCGGCTGGGTGATCGCGGTGTCCTGGATCTCCTCGGCGTCCGCTTCGGTGCCGAGGCGGACGAGGTCGAGACCGGCCCGCTCGGACCAGGCTTCGACGCGCGCGCGGGCGCCGTCGAGCTCGAGCCAAGGGGTGAGCATGCCTGGGGCTTGGGAACCCTGACCGGGGGCGAGGACTGCAACTGTCACCCCACTAGAGAACACTCTCGGCCACCATGGTCGTGATGCCGACGCTCACCAAGTCCGGCCGACGTAATTGTCGGAACCCTCCAAAAGCGCCTTCCTGATCTCCGCGCTTAACCCAAAAGCCTTGTCGGGTTCAACCAGCTTTCCCTATGAAGTCCGTCACTGCGCAGAGTTACCAACCGGTTTACCGCCGCGGTCACCAGAGGCCGCGGGCACGGGCCAGCCGCCCGACCGTCAGCGCCACCTTCAGCACCCAGGCGTCACGCGATTCGGCGGCGTGGCGGCCGGTCAGTTCGGCGGCCTTCCGCAGCCGGTACCGGACGGTGTTCGGATGCACGAACAGCGTCCGCGCGCAGGTCTCCAGGACTCCGCCGCTGTCGAGGTAGGTCTCCACCGTCCGCAGCAAGGCCGGGCCCGCTTCTTCGAGCGGTCGCGCGATCTGCTCCACGAGCAGGCGTTCGGCTTCGGGGTCGCCGGACAACGCGCGTTCGGGCAGCAGGTCGATCGATCTCGCGGGCCGGGGCGCGCCGGCCCAGCCGACGACGGCGCGCAGGCCGGAGAGTGCTTCGGTCGCGCTGTGGTGCGCTTCGGCGAGGGTGGGCACCGTCGGGCCGGCGACGACCGGGCCGTCGGCGAAGGCGACCGACAGCTTGGCGAGGATCTCGCGGTCCTTGACGCTGCCGTCGGTGGGACCGGCGACCACCACGACCAGCCGGGATCCCTGCACCGAAAGCAGCACCGGGCGCCCGACCCTGGCGGCGCGGCTGCGGACCTCGAACACGACGGCGGGCGGATCATCCGATGTCGGAGTGCCGACCACCGCGGTGGCGGGAGCGGCCGGATCCCATCCGAGCGCGGCGGCGCGCGAGAGCACCGCTTCCTCGGCGTCACCGCGGACGATGCCGTCGACGACCAGCGCCTCCAGCCGCGCGTCCCAGGCGCCGCGGGCCTCGGCGGCGGCCGCGTAGGAGTTGGCGGCGGCGAACGCGATCTCCCTGCCGTAGCGCAGGATCCCCTCGATCAGCGCGGCGCGCTCGGCCTCGTTCGCGGCGAATTCCGGCAGCTGCTCCTCGAACACCTCGATCGCCAGCCGCACCATGCCGACCGCCTGCCGCAGGCTCACCCAGCGGGAGAGCTCGGCGGGTGCTTCGCGGAACGCCTCGGTGGTGAGGGAGAGCGCCTCCTTGGCGTCGCGGAGCCAGTCGACGAAACCGGCGGCACCCGCCTGGGTGATCAGCAGAACGCTCGCGCGCTGGTCGGCGGGAAGGCGGGCGAACCAGGTCAGCCGCTCTTCCATCACCGCCACGCTCGCGCTCGCGAGCCGGCCGGAGGCGTGCTCGAGCCGCCGGAGGGTCTTGGCGGACAGCCCGTGGTGCTTGGGCACACGCCGTCCGGAAGTCGCATCAGCCATGGTCAGCCGATCCTAGTCCGGTGGGCAAAGGTGGCCCTCATCCTGCGGTCACTCGCCCATGGAGTCCGAAGTGGACGGTAATTGGCGGCGAAATTGCGAAAGGTCTCGGCATAAAACTCGAGGCCGCCCGGCGCTCGCGTTTTTCGCTGCGCCGGACGGCCTCGTCTCCCCGGTCCCCACCGGTAGGACAAGTATGGGACTTGTCGATCTTTTCCCGCTAGCTCACTCACTCGATCGTGGGTCGCCGAGTTGCCGGTGCGGTTCCGGTGATCAACGATCCCTCGCAAGCCGCACCGGGTAGGTCGCGGATGCGCAGAGGAGGGAGTTCGCCGTGGGCGAGCAGCTGAAAGACGGTCTGGGACAAGCATGGAACCTTGTCGCCACCTTCGTGCCGAAATTGATCGGTTTCCTGATCATCCTGCTGATCGGCTGGTTGATCGCGAAAGCCGTGTCGAAGGCATTGGGACTGGTTCTGTCGAAGATCGGATTCGGCAAGCTCATCGAGAAGACCGGGCTCACCGGAACGCTCAAACAGGCGAATGTCGACGCGGGCGGGATCCTCGTCAAACTCGTGTACTACTTCATTCTCCTGATCGCGCTGCAGCTCGCGTTCGGCGTATTCGGTGAGAGCAATCCGGTCAGCGCGCTGCTGAACGACATCATCGCGTTCCTGCCGCGGATCCTGGTGGCGCTCGTGCTGGTGATCGTCGCGGCCGCCGTGGCGAAGGTCGTCCGCGACCTGGTGACCGGGGCGCTGTCGACGCGGCCCGCGGGACGGCTGCTCGGCACCATCGCCTACTGGATGATCATGGCGTTCGGCATCATCGCCGCGCTCGGCCAGGTCAACATCGCGACCGCCATCACCGGGCCGGTCCTGATCACCGTCCTCGCCACCATCGGCGGCGTGATCGTCGTCGGCTTCGGTGGCGGTCTGATCAAGCCGGCGCAGGACCGCTGGCAGGGCTGGCTGGCCAATTTGCAGGGGCAGCTCGAGGCCGGGGATCACAAGCAGGAGGTCCGTTCGGAGCCGCCGACTTCGCCCGTGGGCATCGGTCGCGTAGATTCCTGAGCATCCGCGCGGGCCCGGTGATCGAGGAAGGCACCGGGCCCGCGTGGAGTCGAAGGGCCCATCGCCGCGGAATACGCGGTGGAGGGCCCTTCAGCGTCTCTCGAGCCACCTGGCTGTTCCGCACCTCACACTCCCTAGGGAATGGCGTCGGTACGGAGCATGTTGGAGCGGTAGACGGAGAGGGGTGCGGACGTGGACTTCCTGCTGCACAACGGTGTCACGGTGCTCGGACAATGGATCTCCTTCGCCGAGCTGGCGGGGCAGATCTTCGCGCTCGCCGTGGTCTTCCTGGCGCAACGCCGCACGTTGTGGACGTGGCCGGTGCAGGTCGGCGCCACCGTGCTCTTGTTCTCGGTCTACGTCTCCGCGCATCTCGGCGGGCTCGCGACCAGGCAGATCGCGATCCTCGCCATCTCGATCTACGGCTGGTGGGCCTGGTCCCGCCGCAGCGACCCGGTCTACGGCGTCGTCGTCCGCAAGGGCACGCTCCGCGAGCGCCTGGCGATGATCGGCGCGTTCGCGATCGGCACCACCGCGATGGCGCTGGTCCTCGACGCGCTCGACGCCTCCTGGGCGCCGTGGCCGGACGCCGCGATCTTCGTCGGCACGCTGGTGGCCTTCGCCGCGCAGGGCGCGGGTCTCGTCGAGTTCTGGCTGGTGTGGCTGGTCGTCGACGCGATCGGCGTACCGCTGCAGCTCTCCTCGGGCCTGTACTTCTCGGCGGCGGTGTACATCGTGTTCGCCGGTCTGGTCGTGCACGGCTGGTGGAGCTGGAACCGGACGGCGAAGCAGGTCAGCGCCGCGCCGTCCGGGGTCTCGGCCGCGGTCTAGCGCATGGTGGCGTGTGACGGCTTGAGGTCGGCGACGGTGCGGACACCCAGCAGTTGCATCGTCCGCACCATCTCGGCGCGCAGGATGTCCACGCACCGCTGAACCCCGCGCTCGCCGCCCGCCATCAGGCCGTAGAGGAACGCGCGGCCGATGAGCACCGCGTCCGCGCCGCGCGCGATGGCGGCCACGATGTCGCCGCCGGACAGGATGCCGGTGTCGACCCACACCTCCGCGTCGCCCTGGATCTCGTCGAGCACCGCGGGCAGCAGCTCGATCGGCGTCGGCGCGCGGTCGAGCTGGCGGCCGCCGTGGTTGGACAGCAGGACGGCGTCGGCGCCGTGCTTGACCACGTCACGCGCGTCGTCGACGTTCTGGATCCCCTTGACCACGAGCTTGCCCGGCCAGGTCTGGCGGACCCAGTCGAGGTCGTCGAAGTTCAACGTCGGGTCGAAGAGCTGGTTGAGCAGCTCGGCGACGGTCCCGTCGAACTGGCTCAGCGACGCGAAGGTCAGCGGCTCGGTGGTCAGCAGGTTGAACCACCACGCCGGATGCATCGCGCCGTCGACGAACGTCTTGAGGGTCAGCGCGGGCGGGATGGTCAGCCCGTTGCGGACGTCGCGCAGCCGCGCGCCCGCGACCGGGGTGTCCACCGTCAGCATAAGCGTGTCGAAGCCGGCGGCCCAGGCGCGATTCATCAGATCTTCGCCGGCTTTGTGGTCGCGCCAGACGTAGAGCTGGAACCACTTGCGGGCCTCCGGGGCGGCCGCGGCGAGGTCTTCGATGGACGTCGTCGCCATCGTCGACAGCCCCATCGGGATGCCGTTGCGCTGCGCGACGCGGGCCACCGCGGACTCGCCCTCGTGGTTCATCATGCGGGTGAACCCGGTCGGCGCGAACGCGAACGGCAGCTCCGAACGCTTGCCGAGGATCTCCTTGCCGGTGTCCACATCGGACACGCCGCGCAGGACGTTCGGGTGGAATTCCACGCTGCGGAAGGCCTGCCGGGCGCGGCGGAGGCTGTCTTCCAGCTCCGCGGCGCCGTCGGTGTAGTCGAACGCCGCCCGCGGCGTCCGCTTGCGGGCGAGCATCCGCAGGTCGGCAATCGTGTGCGCGCCCGCCAGCCGCCGGTCGGTCGGGTTGAGCACGATCGGCTTCGGCCGCAGGATCTGCTTCAGCTCACCCGGCTTCGGCAATCGACGCTTGGTCACACTCGCTCACCCTTTCCGCAAACATCCGATGTCTCACCCTAGCTCGTCCGGTCCCGGACGCAATGAACGGTCCGTTCCTTGCAAATTTCGCAAGGAACGGACCGTTCATGGCAGTGCTAGGCGCTACCGGAGTCCGACAACTGCGGACCCGCGGCCGCGACGTCGTCGAGGCGGTACTTGCGCGCCGCCTCCGCCGCCTTCGACTGGTCGATCTCGCCGCGCTTGGCCAGCGCGCTCAGCGTGCCGACCACGATCGACTGGGCGTCGACCAGGAACTTCCGCCGGGCGGCGGGGCGGGTGTCGGAGAAGCCGAACCCGTCGGTGCCCAGCGTCAGCATGTCGGTCGGCACCCAGGGGCGGATGAGGTCCGGCACGGCCCGCATCCAGTCCGAAACCGCGACGACCGGCCCGTTCACGCCGGACAGCTTCTGTGTGATGTACGGCACACGCGGGGAGTCGCCCGGGTGGAGCAGGTTGTCGTGGTCGACCTCGACGGCCTCGCGGCGCAGCTCGGTCCACGACGTCGCCGACCACACGGCCGCGCGCACGCCCCACTCCTCGGCCAGCATCTGCTGCGCCCGCAGCGCGTCCGGCATGGTGACGCCGGAGACCAGGATCTGCGCCTCCGGGCCGTCGCCCGACGGGGCGTCCGCGTACTTGTAGAGACCCTTGAGCAGGCCGTCGACGTCGAGGTTCTCGGGCTCGGCGGGCTGCTGGTAGGGCTCGTTGTAGATCGTCATGTAGTAGAAGATGTTCTCGCCGTTGCCGTCCGGCCCGGTCTCGCCGTACATCCGGCGAAGACCGTCCCGCACGATGTGGGCGATCTCGAACGACCACGCCGCGTCGTAGGCCACGACGGCCGGGTTGGTCGCCGCCAGCAGCAGCGAGTGCCCGTCGGCGTGCTGGAGGCCCTCACCGGTCAGCGTGGTGCGGCCGGCGGTGGCGCCGAGCACGAACCCGCGGGCCATCTGGTCCGCCGCCGCGTAGAGGCCGTCACCGGTCCGCTGGAACCCGAACATCGAGTAGAAGATGTAGATCGGGATCATCGGCTCGCCGTGCGTGGCGTACGAGGTGCCGACGGCGGTGAACGACGCGGTCGAGCCCGCCTCGTTGATGCCCTCGTGCAGGATGACGCCCTTTTCGGACTCCTTGTAGGCCAGCATCAGGCTCGCGTCGACCGAGGTGTACGTCTGGCCGTGCGGGTTGTAGATCTTGGCCGTCGGGAACATCGAGTCGAGACCGAAGGTGCGCGCCTCGTCCGGGATGATCGGGACGATCCGCTTGCCGATCTCGGAGTCCTTCGCCAGCTCGCGGACGAGCCGGACGAACGCCATCGTGGTGGCGACCTCCTGCTTGCCCGAGCCCTTCCGGATGCCTTCGTAGACCTTGTCGCCGGGCAGCACGAGGGCCTTCGAGGCCTTCGGGCGGCGCTCCGGCAGGAACCCGCCGAGCGCGCGGCGGCGGCCGATCATGTACTCGATCTCGGCCGAGTCCTTGCCCGGGTGGTAGTACGGCGGCAGCTTCGGGTCGCGCTCGAGCTCCTCGTCGCTGATCGGGATGCGCTGGGCGTCCCGGAACAGCTTGAGGTCGTCGAGGGTGAGCTTCTTCATCTGGTGCGTGGCGTTGCGGCCCTCGAAGGACGGTCCGAGGCCGTAACCCTTGATGGTGTGGGCCAGGATGACCGTCGGCTGGCCGTGGTGCTCCAGCGACGACTTGTAGGCCGCGTAGACCTTGCGGTAGTCGTGCCCGCCGCGCTTGAGGTTCCAGACGTCGGCGTCGGTGAGGTCCTTGACGAGTTCCTTGGTCCGCGGGTCGCGGCCGAAGAAGTGCTCGCGGACGAACGCGCCGTCGTTGGCCTTGTAGGTCTGGAAATCGCCGTCCGGCGTGGTGTTCATCAGGTTGACCAGCGCGCCGTCGCGGTCCGCGTGCAGCAGCGAGTCCCACTCGCGGCCCCAGATGACCTTGATGACGTTCCAGCCGGCGCCGCGGAAGTACGACTCCAGCTCCTGGATGATCTTGCCGTTGCCGCGCACCGGGCCGTCGAGCCGCTGCAGGTTGCAGTTGATCACGAAGGTCAGGTTGTCGAGGCCCTCGCTCGCGGCCACGTGGATGAGGCCGCGCGATTCCGGCTCGTCCATCTCGCCGTCGCCGAGGAACGCCCAGACGTGCTGGTCGCTGGTGTCCTTGATGCCGCGGTCGCGCAGGTAGCGGTTGAATCGCGCCTGGTAGATCGCGTTCATCGGGCCGAGGCCCATGGACACGGTCGGGTTCTCCCAGAACTCCGGCATCAGCCGGGGGTGCGGGTACGACGGCAGGCCGCCGCCCTCGCCGGCGTGCGAGAACTCCTGGCGGAAGCCGTCCAGCTGGCTCTCGGTCAGCCTGCCCTCGAGGAACGCGCGGGCGTAGATGCCGGGGGAGGCGTGGCCCTGGATGAAGATCTGGTCGCCGCCGCCCGAGTGGTCCTTGCCGCGGAAGAAGTGGTTGAAGCCCACTTCGTACAGCGCCGCGGACGAGCCGTAGGTCGAGATGTGCCCGCCGACGCCGACGCCGGGACGCTGCGCGCGGTGCACCATGATCGCGGCGTTCCACCGGATGTAGGCGCGGTACCGGCGCTCGATCTCCTCGTCACCGGGGAACCAGGGTTCGTTCTCGGTGGGGATGGTGTTGACGTAGTCCGTCGACGTCAGCGCCGGGACGCCGACGTGGCGCTCCCTGGCCCGCTCGAGGATGCGCAGCATCAGGTACCGGGCGCGCTGCTGACCACCCCTGGCCAGCGCCTCGTCGAAGGAGTCCAGCCATTCGGCGGTCTCCTCCGGGTCGATGTCGGGCAGGTGCGCCGCCAATCCGTCACGGATGACGCGGACGCGTGCCGGGGTCTCCTTGCCGGAGGCGCCGTCGTTCTGCGGGGCCAAGGGGTCTCCTTGCGAAAGGTGGTAGCTGGTTGTGCTCGTACGCGGGCGTGTTCGCCGTCCATCGTCGTCCTCCGGTTCCGTTCGCGTCACCGCTACTGATCGGTAACGTTCGCGGACCCGATTGCGACACGCCTCGCACGCGCCTGTACTCGCGCGCGCGTTTTCTCTCCCACCCTAAAGCAGGCCGTTCGGAGGTGCCCAGGCGCGCCCGAAATGGCCCTCCGGGAGTGGGCTGAATGTCCGTACGCCGCGACACGAGTTGTTCAAGATCCGGTGTGGACGGTTGCGCGGAACGCTTCACCAGTGTTCGCTAACGGGCATCGTGTACCCGAGTGTGGTGCCCGCCCGGCCGTCGAGGCCGACGCGACACCACGCTCCGTCGTAGTTGGAGGAGTGACAGCAGTGGTCGCCGCGGGAGACGCTGATCAGAGCAGCGTCGCCGAAAGGCTCGGGATCAAGCCGGACATGGTGGTCCAGGAGATCGGCTGGGACGAGGACGTCGACGACGACCTTCGTGCGGCGATCGAGGAACAGATCGGTGGCGACATCCTCGACGAGGACGCCGACGAGGTCATCGACGTGGTGCTGCTGTGGTGGCGCGAAGACGACGGTGATCTCGGTGACACGCTGATCGAGGTCCGGACTCCCCTGAACGAGAACGGCGTGATCTGGGTGCTGACCCCGAAGACGGGCCAGCCCGGGCATGTCGAGCCGAGTGACATCGCCGAGGCGGTGCCGCAGGTCGGACTGGCACAGACGGCCAACATCAGTGCCGGCCCCAAGTGGGCGGGCACGCGGCTGGTTTCGCCGAAGTCGTCCAAGACCAAGCGGTGACTTCTCCAGGCGCGTGATCGACACGATAGGGTTGTCGTCGCAGGCCCCTGTTCGCTCTTGAGAGGAAACCGCCGGTATGGCCGTCGAGGTCGGATCGCAAGCCCCGGACTTCACGCTCAACGACTACAACAAGCAGTCCGTGACGCTGTCGTCCTTCAAGGGTGACAAGCCGGTCCTGCTCGTGTTCTACCCGTTCGCGTTCAGCGGCATCTGCACCGGTGAGCTGTGCCAGCTCCGCGACGAGTTCGCGGACTACGACGGCCAGGGCGTCCAGGTGATCGGCGTGTCCGTGGACACCCCGTTCTCGCTCAAGGCGTGGGCCGAGCAGGAGGGCTACCAGTTCCCGCTGCTTTCGGACTTCTGGCCGCACGGCGAGGTCGCGAAGGCCTACGGCGTCTTCAACGAGGCGGCCGGCCTGGCCACCCGCGGCACCTTCCTGATCGACAAGGACGGCGTCGTCCGGTTCGCCGAGGTCAACCAGCCCGGTGAGGCGCGCGACCAGCAGGCGTGGAAGAAGGCCGTGGCCTCGCTGGCCTGAGTCTTCACGGTGGCACCCGTGCGCGGGTGCCACCTCCCGGGCGCATAGCTCAGCGGGAGAGCACTCGGTTTACACCCGAGCGGTCGTAGGTTCGATCCCTACTGCGCCCACCGAAAACCCGGCGACACCCCGCCCTCGCGGGACTACCTTGAGCCGGATGCACGACCTCACGTGGCGGCCTCTCGCCCCGCAGGACGCCCAGGCGTCGGCCGATCTCCTCAACGCGATGGAGACCGTCGACGGGATCGGCGAGAACTACACCGCCGAGGACACCCTCCAGGAGCTGATCGACCCGTACGCGGACCTGGAACGGGCGAGTCTCGCGGCTTTCGACGGCGACGTGATGGCGGGTTACATGAAGATCCGCTTCAAGCCGTCCGCGGAGGAGATCCATCGGGTCTTCCTCGACGGGGGAGTCCATCCCGCGTATCGCCGGCGGGGGATCGGCGGTGCGCTCGTCGACGCGGGGGTGGCGGCGGCGAAGGTGGTGCACGCGCTGCACCACCCTGACGCGAAACTCGTGGTCGACGTCAATCGGCCGGAGCGCATCGCCGGGCTGGCCGAGCTCGTCCGGTCGCGGGGGTTCGTGCCGGTGCGCTACTTCCAGCGGATGGAGCACTCGCTCTCGGAGTTGGATGCTTCGGCGCTCCCCGAGGGGTGCACGGTCGAACCGTGGTCCGAGCGGAACGACGAAGACTTCCGGGCGGTCCGGAACGCGGCGTATCGGGACTACTGGGGCGCGGTGCCGATGCCTGTCGAGCTTTGGCGGAACAAGATCACCAACCAGACCTTCCAGCCTGAGGCCAGCTTCCTGCTTCGGGAGGCGGGCGCCGCGGTCGGGATGCTGGTGACCATGTGGTGGGAGGCCGATACGGAGGCCACCGGCGTCCGCGACGCGCACTTCATGGCGATCGGGACGCTTCGGGAGTATCGGCGGCGGGGCGTCGCGAGCGCGCTGATGGGGCACGCGCTCCGGGACGCCGCCGGGCAGGGCTACGACCGCGCGAGTTTGAACGTGGACTCGGCGGATCCGTCGGGGGCGTTCGGGGTCTTCGAGAAGGCGGGTTTCGTGCCGACGATGCGGTACGTGCGCTGGGCACTCGAAGCCTGACGCAGTTAGTCGGCTAAACGCGCAAGACACGTGAAGGCCTCCTCCACTCGGCTCAGCCGAGCGAAGGAGGCCTTCACGCACCCCCAACACCTGTGGAACGTTTTCGGTTTTCGGCGGTCTGGTCTGCCCCCTCGGCAGGCCAGACCGCCGGTGCGCCGCGCCGCGGGTGGCGAACTTTCGGCTGCACAAGACAGGAGACGGTCGGGACTGCCCAGATACATCAAGATCGGCGGCCATTGGAGTGATCCGGACCGCGAGGGGTGATCACGCTGAGCGACTAGGCGCGGATGAGCCTGTTCGCCAGCGTCGACATCGTGTAGGCGCCGATGCCCATGACGACTTCGAGGGCGTTCCGTTCGGTGTATCCGTGCCCGAAGAAGGTCCGCAGCGTCTCGTCGTCGACGGCGCCCGCGGTTTCGAGCACCGCCAAGGTGAACTGCCGGACGGCTTCCAGTCGCTCGTCGGGTACGGGCTGCTGTGAGCGGAGTGCCGCGATGACGTCGTCGTCGGCGTGGTGACCCTTCAGCTTGCCCGTGTGGATCTCGACGCACACCGCGCAGCCGTTGCGGGTCGCCACGGTCATCACGACCGTTTCCCGCGCGAGGGGGTCGAGTGTCGTCCGCTCGAAGCTCACGCTGAGTTTCAGGAATCCGTCGAGCAGTTCGGGTGACGACGCCTGCCGGGCTACGGCGGTGGGGAGGTGCCCGAACTTCCGGATGGTCGCTTCCATGGCGCGACGCGAGGCTTCGGGCGCGGTTTCGACGGTGTGATCGGTGAACAAGGTTCCCCCTAAGATGGTCAACGTGGTTGACGAAAAGGTAAACCAGGTTGTCGAATCTGGCAAGCGAGTTCGCGAAACCCCCGGCTTCGAGCTGCCGCTCCTCCTGTTCGCGGGTTTCCGCACGATCATCGACCGGTTGCACGCCGAGCTCGCCGAGCAGGGACATCCGGACGTCCGCCCGGTGTACGGCTTCGCCATGCAGGCGATCGGCCGCGAAGGCGCGACCGCGAGCGAGATCGGGCGGCGGCTCGGGGTCAGCAAGCAGGCGGCGGGCAAGACCGTCGACAAGCTGGAGCAGCTCGGCTACGTCGTGCGCGTGGACGACCCGGCCGACGCGCGGCGCAAGGTCGTCCGGCTCACCGGTCGTGGGTTCGACTCACTCGGCCGGTCGGCGGCGATCTTCGAGGAGCTGCGCGAGGATTGGGCCGGCACGTTGGGCATCGACAGGGTCCGCGCGCTCGAAGCCGACCTCCGCACGATGGCGCCGTCGGACGGCTTCCGCCTCGATGTCGCCGGCTGGTTCGGTGCCTAGAACGGGCACCCCGGGTTCGGCGCGTCCTGCGACAGCGGGCTCCCGTGCGGCAGCACGTAAAGCACCTCCAGCACCACCGGTGTCGTCCCGAGGTTCCGTCCGATGTGGACGGTGTCGCTCGGCTCGGTGAAGACGGCGCCCTTCCGGTACAGGCCGTCGAGCCCGCAGTCGGCCGAGTTGTGCGTCAGCGTGCCTGCCTTGACGTACGCGTACAGCTTTCCGTCGTGGTAGTGCCAGCCGGTGTAGCCGCCGGGCTGGATGACGACCTCGCGTAGCACGTAGTCGGTGTTCCCGACCGTCCTCTGCGAGAAGATCGTCCCGGTCACCCCGGAGCCGGGAGTCGCCTCGGCCGTCGCGGGGACGGCGAGCGCGAGAACGAGGGTGGCGAGCAGCGTGGTCACGGACCGCAGGCGCATGAGCGAACGGTACCGTGATCGGTACTGCCCGAACGGGCCGTTCATTCCGCCCGAAGCGTCCGCCGCAGCATCTTGCCGCTCTCCGTCCGCGGCAGCCGCTCCCGGAAGTCGAACCGGCGCGGCGTCTTGAACCCGGCGAGCTCGGCCCGGCAGTGCTCTTCGAGCCGTTCCGCCAGCGCGGGATCCCCGGTGACCCCCTCGGCAGGCTGCACGACGGCGACGACCCGTTGGCCCCATTCGGGATCCGGCTCCCCGATCACCGCGACGTCCGCGACGTCGGGATGGCTCAGCAGCCGCGCCTCGATCTCGGCCGGGTAGATGTTCACGCCGCCGGAGAGGATGAGATCCGTCCGCCGGTCGCACAGGAACACCCGTCCGTCGGCGTCGAGATAGCCGACGTCCCCGACGGTGACGAACTCCCCGGAGCGTGCGGCGGCCGTCTTGCCCGGATCGCCGTGATAGTCGAATTTCGTGTGCGCGGAACTGAAGTAGAGCATCCCGGCCTCGCCCGCGGGGAGTTCACGTCCGTCGTCGTCGAGAACCTCGACGCGCACTCCGTTCAGCGGCTTGCCGACGGTACCCGGCTCGGCGAGCCATTCGCGTGCGTGCACCGCCGTGATCAGGCCCTCGGACGCGCCGTAGTACTCGTGCACCACCGGACCGAGCCAGGCGAGCATGCGCTCCTTGACTTCCCGGGGGCACGGGGCGGCGCCGTGGATCACCGACGTCAGGCTCGACAGGTCGTGGCGCGTACGCACGTCCTCGGGCAGCCGCAGCATGCGGTGGAACATCGTCGGCACGAGATGAGTGCTCGTCACGCGGTGCTTTTCGGTGAGCCGCAGCGTTTCCGCGGCGTCGAACCGGTCCATCAGCACGAGCGTGTGCCCGAGATGCAGGGCCGCGGTCGAGAACATCCCGGGCGCCGCGTGGTAGAGCGGGCAGGCGACGAGGTGCACGCCGTGCCCCGGCCGGACGTCCAGGCGTTCGAGGGTGTGCGCGTGGATCGGGTGCAGTGCGGGCGGCCGCCCCGAAAGGGTGCGCCGGACGCCTTTGGGGCGCCCCGTGGTCCCGGAGGTGTAGAGCATCGTCTGGCCGGCGGTCCGCCGCTCCGGCGTGGTCGTGGGCTGGTCCGTTCCCCAAGCCTCGTACTCGGCCCAGCCGGGCGTCTCGCCGCGCGAAAACCGGTGCAGGTCACCCAGTTCCGCGGTGCACGTGGCCGCGATGTCAGCGTCCGCGACGGCGACCTTGGCCCCGCTGTCGGCTGCGATGTAGGCGATCTCCGCAGGCGAAGACCGGTGGTTGACCGGGGTGAAGTACATCCCCGCCTGCAGGGTCGCCAGCAGGAGCTCGTAGTAGGTGAGTCCATTGTGGATGATCGCGACGACGCCGTCGCCTTCGCCGAGACCGAGCGCCCGCAAGGCGTGGGTCAGCTGGTTCGCCCGCGCCGAAAGTTCGCCGAAGGTGGTCTCGCGGCCGTCGACGTCGATCACCGCGACGCGGCCGGGGTCCTGGGCGGCGATCTCGTAGAAGGTGCTCATCCCGGGCGCCTCAGGGATTCCAGATGCCGCCGGAGCACCGTGCGCATCAGTTCCGGTGAGGTCCGGCCCGCCGACAACGCGAGCCCGTCCAGCAGCGCGGCGAGCCGTTCGGTCTCGACGGCAACATCGAGGTCGCCGAGCAGGCCGCCCGCTTCGTCCGCGCCCTCGAGCACCCGGCGGACGAGGAATCGAACCCCCTCATGCATGCGGGTGGCCTCCTCGGCGAGGTCGGGGCGGTTCTTCGCGGCGGCCGAGAACGCCAGCCAGACGTCGGCTTCGGCCCGGGTCTGCTCGGTGAGCGGAAGCAGTTCGCCGAGGAACGCCTCGGTGACTTCCTGCCGCCGCGAGCGGGGTGTCGCGGGGTCGAGCAGAACGGGGAGGTGTCCCGCCAACCGTGCCTCCAGCCGGTCGCCGAGCGCGCGCATGGCGAACACGATCAACTCGTCATGGCCGCCGAAGTAGTGCCGCACCGAACCGATCGCGAGACCGGCCTCTTCGGCCACGCTCCTGAGTGACGCCTGCGCGAGGCCGTCCCGCTGGATCACCCGGAAGACAGCTTCGGCTATCTCCAGGCGGCGGGCTTCCGGGTCGACGATCTTGGGCACGTTGCCTTTATAGCACGACCTTGCTATTTTATTTGGCACACTCGTGCTACAAAGGGGGAGTTCATGCGGACCTGGTTGCTGATCGCGCTCGTGGTCGCCGTGGTGATCGTGCTCATCGTGCGCAGGCTGCGCGGGGAGCCGTTGGTGGCCCGGGAGGTGTTCGGGGCGCCGGTGATCCTCCTCGCGATCGGCGTCTACGGCCTGGTCAAGCTGGAGATCTTCACCTTCGCCGACGGCCTCTGGCTCGCGCTGGGGTCCGCGGTCGGGTGCGGTCTCGGCGCGGTGCGCGCCACCACCACGAAACTGTTCGAGCGCGACGGCGTGCTGTGGCTGCGCTACACCGGCTGGACGTTCGGCGTATGGGTGCTGTCGCTGCTGGTGAACTTCGGGATCGGTTTCCTGGCCACCACGGCGGGGGCGCATCCCGACGCGCGGCCGGTGACGCTGTCGATCGGCGTCAGCCTGCTGGGGGAGGCGCTGGTGATCGGCAAGCGCGCGAAGACGACGGGGCTGCCGTACGCCCCGCCGTCCGATTCGCTGCTTTCGCGCCGTTAAACCAGTTTTCCGACTTCGCCGACGAGGAGGGCGATGTCGTCTTCGGTGTTGAAGTAGTGCACCGAAGACCGGACCATCGGCGGCAGCCCGCGCTCGGCGAAGTCGAACTGGGCGGACGTCGCTTCGGTGACGCTGACGTTGATCTTCGCCGCGGCCAGGCGCTGCTTCACTTCCTGTGACGGCGTTTCCGCCACGCTGAACGTGACGATCCCGCACTGCCGCACGCCCTGGTCGTGGACGCGGACGCCGGGGATCTCGCGGAGCGCGTCACGCAGTTTCGCCGCCAGCGCGGCGACGCGGGCTTCGATGGCGGGCATACCCCATTCGAGGGCGTAGTCGATCGCCGCGCCGAGACCGTGCAGGGCGGCGTGATCGCGTTCCCAGACCTCGAACATCTTCGCCGTCGGATCGACCTCGTAGCTTTCGGGCGCCGTCCACACCGCCGAATGGAGATCGAGCATCGCGGGCTCGACGCGTTCACGCAGCCGCGGGTGCGCGTAAAGGAATCCGGTGCCCCGCGGTCCGCGCAGGTACTTGCGGCCGGTCACGCTGAGCGCGTCGCAGTTCAGCCGTGCGACGTCGAGGTCGATCTGGCCGGCGCTCTGGCACGCGTCCAGCAGGAACGGGATCCCTGCCGCCCTGGCCACCGCGCCGATCTCCTCGGCCGGGTTCACCAGCCCGCCCTGCGTCGGCACGTGGGAGACGGCGATCAGCTTGACGTCGCCGTCGACGCGGCGCTTGAGGTCCTCGACGTCCAGCTGTCCGGACTCGTCGTTGTCGACCACCTCGACGACGGCGCCGGTGCGCTTCGCGATCTGCAGGAAGGAGATGACGTTGCTCGCGTACTCGGATTTCGCCGTCAGGATCCGGTCTCCGGCGGCGAACGGCAGCGCGTAGAAGATCGCCTGCCAGGAGCGCGTCGCGTTGTCGGTCAGGGCGATGTCGTCGGGGCCGGCGCCGACGAGGCGGGCGGCCGAGGAGTAGACGCCCCGCATCCGTTCCGCGGTCGCCGCGGCCTGCTCGTATCCGCCGATCAGGGCCTCTTCGCGCAGGTAATCGACGACGGTGTCGGTCACCCGGGCGGGTGGAAGCGACGAACCGGCGTTGTTGAGGTGGACCACCTCCGCGCAGCCCGGGGTTTCGGCGCGGGCGCGGTGCACATCGAAGTCCGTCATGCCTAACTGAATACAGTACGGCCGAAGTGCATGCAATACTGCACCGATGACGAGGAACCTGCTCCGCCGCGACCTCGCGGAGGAGATCACCGCTCGTGTGCTCGACGGCCGGATCGCCGCGGACAGCCGCATCAACGAGGTGCACCTCGCCCGGGAGCTGGGCGTCAGCCGCACCCCGTTGCGCGAGGCACTGATCGGGCTGGCCGACCGCGGCCTGCTCGTCTCGGCGCCGAACCGGGGCTTCCTCGTGCCGCCGTTCGATCCGGAGGAGGCCCGGCAGCTGTACCCGCTCGTCGCGGAGCTGGAATCGCTCGCGCTGCGCTGGAGTTCGCCGCAGGACCTCGCCGGGCTCACCGGCGGCCTGGACCGGATCGCCGACGAGATGACCGAGGAACTCGGGCAGCAGGGTGATCTGTCCACTTTGGATGATCGTTGGCACGCGCTGCTCGTCTCGCGCTGCACGAATCCGCATCTGCTGCGGTTGCTGGAGCAGACGAAGCCGCTCCTGAAACGCTATGACGCGCGCTATTTCGGTGGCGCCGAGCGTTCGAGGGAGAGTATCGACGAGCACCGCCGGATCGCCGAGGCGATCCGCGCCGCGGACCTCGAGGCCGCCGTCGGGCTGCTCGGGCGGAACTGGGTGAAAACGTTGGCATATCTGGAAGACATGGGGTGACACGATGTTCGTGACGGCACATCTGAGCGACAACCATCTCGACGGCGGGGAGCGCGCCGACGAACGGACGGCGCGGGTCATGCGGTACCTGGAAGGCCTGGCGACACCGGTCGACGCGATCCTCGTGACCGGTGACATCTCCGACCACGGCACCGTCGAGGAGTACCGGCGCGCGGCCGAGCTGTTCAAGACCGACACACCGCTCTTCACCTGCCCCGGCAACCACGACAAGCGCGGCCCCTTCCGTGAAGGGCTGCTCGGGCAGGCACCGGACGAATCGCCGGTCAACGTGGCGCACACCGTCGGCGACGTCACGTTCGTCATGGCCGATTCGAGCGTCCCTGGCAAGCCGGACGGGCGGTTCGACGACGAGACCATGGCGTGGCTGGACAGCGTTCTCGCCGACGGCGACGGCCCGGCCTTCATCGCCTTCCACCACCCGCCGGTCCCGCTCGGCCTGCCGCTGGTGGACGCGATGCGCCAGTACGGCGAGGACAAGCTGGCCGAAGTGCTGGCCCGCCACCCGCGCGTGGCCGCCCTGCTCTGCGGGCACGTCCACACCGCGGCGTCGACGACGTTCGCGGGTGTGCCGCTGCGTTCGGCGCCCTCGGTCGGGTCGAGCATCCTGTTCCCGTGGGAGGAGAACGGTCTCCGGCACTGGAGTGAAGGCGGCCCGATCGACTACGACCTGCCGCCGTCGCTGCTGTTCCACGTGCTCCACGACGACGGCAGGCTGACGACGCACCAGCGGGTGGTGCCGTGATCCGACGGCTCACGATGCTGGCTGCCTTGGCGATGCTGCTGAGCGGATGCGCGCTGTTCATTCCCGAGAAGAGCCAGGCTCCCGCCCCGACGGGCGCCATGACCACCGTCGGCCCCGTCGCCGACGCGGTGCGGACCGCGCGTCCCGAGTTCCTCCAGGTCGAGGTGGGTGAGAACCGGGACGGGGCGACGACGGGTGTCGTGGTCGACGCCGAAGTCCCCGTCGGGTACGTGGTCACGGGTGAGGTGCTCGGCACCGTGCTCGTCTCCGTGTGGAAAGCCTCGGATCCGAAGCCGGCCTTCGTGAAATTCAACCCGTGGTCGACTTACGAAGGCAGGAAAGGTGCGATCAAGGCGCAGCGGGCCGCCGAAGAGCTCGGTATCGATTGGAGCCCGAGCCTCGCCGTGGGCGTGAACGTGCCCGACTACGAGATCAAGAAGCTCGCCGGTGGCTGAGCCGCGCCGGCCTACCCCGCGAACACCGGCAGCGTGATCCGGGACGGATGAGCGGGGTCGTGGAAGATCTCGAACCGCGCTGGGTTCCCGTCCACCGCACGGAAAACAGGTTCGTCGGTACCGTGGTTGCGGGCGAAGCGAGGGAACGCTCCGCCCGCGACCTGCACCCGTAGCCGGTGGCCGCGGCGGAACCGGTAGGCCGTCGGGTCGAGCAGGATCTCGGCCGCGACCACACCGTCCACATCGGACCCCGGACCGCCGGGCCGAAGGCGGAGGATGCCGTCGGTGACATTGCGGGAGACGCCGCGACGGTCCACATCGCAGAGCCGGACGAACACGTCGCCGTGCCCGAGGTCGGTCCGGACGTGCACGAGGGCGGAGATCTCGCCGATGACGTCGAGATCGTGCTCCAGCACGTCACCGGTGAAGAGCAGCACGTCCTGCCGCGCCTCGATTTCCTTGTTGTCCTGTTGTTTCTGCACGCCGGACAGCAGCGGGCCGCCGACGGTCGGCGTCGGATCGGCCGGGTCGAAGGTGAACGTGCCAGGCTTGGACTCGACTGGTTCGGCGACGGAAAGTCCGCCAGGGCGCAGGAAGTACGGGGTGGCGTCGGATTCCGGCGGCCAGCTTTCGAAGTCCAGCCAGCGTCCGGAGCCCTGGAGGTACAGGCGCACGGGCGACTGCCTGAGCGGTGCGCGATCGCCGAGGAGATGCGCGGACAGGAAGCCGATCTGGTCGGTGATCAGCGTTTTCAAGCTGGCGGGCTCGCCGTGCGCCCACGGTCCGATGGTGATCCGCGGCTCGCGGCCGGCCGCGGCGAGTTCCTTGAAATCGCGCAGCTGGGCGGAGATGAACAGGTCGTACCAGCCGGTCACCATGCTCACCGGTGTCCTCAGCGCGGCGACCTCCGCGCTGTGGTCCGACGGCGCCCAGAAGTCGTCGCCGGGTTCGGCGTGCCGGGAGACGTCCTGCAGGAACCGCACCTGCTTGCCGATGGCCGCGACGTCCGCGCCGGACACCGGCAGGTGCGCCATGGCCCGGCGGGTCTTCTTCGTCTGCCAGGGGTTCGGCAGACCGGCGAACCGGCCTTCCTGCCGTCCGATCAGCGCCGACCACGTCACCATGTTGTCGACCGCGAGGATCCCGCCGGGATAGAAGGTCGAGACGAATTCCGACGCGGTGACACCGAGACAAAGCGCTTCGAGCGGCTCGTCGAGGTACGGCGCGACGGCCCATTGCGTGTGGCCGAGGTAGCTCGCACCCGCCATCGCGACCCGGCCGTCGCACCACGGCTGTGCGCGCAGCCAGGCGACGGTGGCGAGGCCGTCCTCCTTCTCCAGGTTGAACGGCCGGAATTCGCCGCCTGAACCGAAGGTCCCGCGAGTGCTCTGGAGGACGACCTGCAGCCCGTGCCGCGCGAACGTCTCGCCGAAGACCTTGCCCATCACGCCTTTGCGGCCGTACGGCGTGCGGATCAGCACGACCGGCCGAGGCTCGTCGCCCGCGACGGCGTAGCGATCCGCCAGGAGCCGGACGCCGTCGGGCATCGGGACGGGGATCGCCTTGGTCACCGAGGGGGCGGGACCTTCGGCGGGTGGGAGGCCGAGGTACCGGTCGATGAGTCGGTCGAGCACGCTGGCCGCCTTTCGTGCGGAGGATCACCTTCCGCTTACGACCGTACCCGCATGTCAGGAAAGTGGCTTTCAGGACGAAAAATGTCCTGAAAGCCACTTTCATGACACTGGCGCGGGGCGGACCGCCCGGTACCGCCCCGCTGGTCTCAGGAAAGCCGGGCGAGTGTCTCCGGCTTCAGCAGTTTCGCCAGCTCCTCGGCGGGCAGAAGGCCCTTCTCGACGACGAGTTCCGCCACGCCGCGGCCGGTTTCGAGCGCCTCCTTGGCGATCTCGGTCGCGGCCGCGTACCCGATGCTCGGGTTCAACGCGGTCACCAGCCCGATGGAGTTCTCGACGTAGCCCCGCATCACGTCGGCGTTCGCCGTGATCCCGGAGACGCACCGCTCCGCCAGCACCAGGCAGGCCGACCGCAGATGCGTGATGCTCTCCGAAAGCGAGTGCAGGATCAGCGGCTCGAACGCGTTGAGCTGCAACTGCCCGGCCTCGGCCGCCATCGTGACCGCGACGTCGTTGCCGATGACCTCGAACGCGACCTGGTTGACCACCTCGGGGATCACCGGGTTGATCTTGCCCGGCATGATCGACGACCCAGCCTGCACCGGCGGCAGGTTGATCTCGTTCAGCCCCGCCCGCGGCCCGGAGGAGAGCAGCCGCAGATCGTTGCAGCTCTTCGAAAGTTTCACCGCGATCCGCTTGAGCACCCCCGAAAGGTGCACGAACGCGCCGCAGTCCTGCGTCGCCTCGATGAGGTCCGCGGCGGACACGACGGGCAGGCCGGTGATCTCGCGCAGATGCGCGACGGCGGCTTCGGCGTACCCGGGCGCGGCGTTGAGCCCGGTGCCGATCGCGGTCGCGCCGAGGTTGATCTCGTGCAGCAGCGTCACCGCCTCGGTGAGCCGCAGCCGGTCTTCGCCGAGCATGACCGCGTAGGTGCCGAATTCCTGCCCCAGCGTCATCGGGACGGCGTCCTGCAGCTGCGTGCGGCCCATCTTCAGCAGATCGTGGAACTCGACGGCCTTGGCCGCGAAAGCCTGCTCCAGCACGACCATCGCGTCGGCCAGTTCGCGCACGGCGATGATCGTCGCGACGTTGACCGCGGTCGGGTACGCGTCGTTGGTCGACTGCCCGAGGTTCACGTGCTCGTTCGGGTGCACGCGGGCGTAGTCGCCCTTCTCGTGCCCGAGCAGTTCGAGCGCGCGGTTCGCGATCACCTCGTTGGCGTTCATGTTCGTCGAGGTGCCCGCGCCGCCCTGGATGACGTCGACGACGAACTGGTCGTGCAGCGCGCCTTCTCGGATCTCACGGCACGCCCGGCGGATCGCGTCGGCGACGTCCGGCTCCAGCAGCCCCAGATCCGCGTTGGCGCGGGCGGCCGCCTCCTTGACCGAGGCGAGCGCCTCGATCAGGTGCGGGTACGCGGAGATCGCGGTACCGGTGATGGGGAAGTTCTCCCTGGCCCGTGCGGTGTGCACACCCCAGTAGGCGTCGGCGGGGACTTCCTTGTCCCCCAGCAGATCGTGTTCCACGCGGTGCATCGAAGGCTCCTCAGGCGGCGAGGTCGAGTTCGGCGAGCGAGCCGGTCACACGCAGGCCGGGGGTGGGCTCCAGCACGTTCGGATCGACGCCGCACAACGCGAGCGCGGCGGCGAGCACCGGACGGCGGGCGCGGTCACCGCCGTCGGCGATCTTGATCGCGATCGCCGTCCCGTCCGGGAGCGCGGCGACCTGGACGGCTTCGAAACCGTCCTTGGCGATCAGGCCGGGGACCGCGCGCATGAGCGCGGTGACGTCGCGACGCGTGCCGGCGACCAGTTCCGGATGCTTCCGGATCCCTCCGGCGACAAGGCCTTCCGGCGTCCCCGGCGCCGCCGCGGCGATCCTGCCCACCGCGCGGGCGAGACCGCGCAGCGAGACCGCGAACAGGGGAGCGCCGCAACCGTCGACGGCCACCTTCGGGATCCGCTGCCCGGTCAGCTCCTCGACGCTTTCCGCGATCGCACGCTGGAGCGGATGCGCGGCGTCCAGGTAGTCCTTTGTGGACCATCCGTGCAGGCGGCAGGTCGCGAGCATGGCGGCGTGCTTGCCGGAACAGTTGTGCGCCAGCCTCGAGGCGCTCCGCCCCGAAGCGACCCAAGCGTCGCGCTCGACCGGGTCGAACGGCAGGTCTTCCGGCGTCCGCAGGTCTTCCGCGGTGAGCCCGGCGCCGTCGAGGGTCCTGAGCACCTCGGCGAGATGGATCTCCTCACCGGAGTGGCTGGCCGCGCCGACGGCGAACCCGGCGGGGCTCAGCTCGACGCCGAGCCGCGCCATCGCCGTGGCCTGCAAGGGTTTCGCCGCCGAACGCGGATAGAACGCCGCCTCGACGTCGCCCGCGGAGAACAGCACGCGGCCGTCGGGCGCGAGCACCACGGCCGAACCGTGGTGCACCCCCTCGACCATGCCGTCGCGAAGGAGGTGCACCAGTGGCTCGTGCGCGGGCACGCGGATCTCCGGCGTCACAGCTTCGTCTTTTCGAAGACGTCCATGTTGATCCGCTTGCGGACCCCGAACCAGCCCGCCACCAGCGCGAGCCCGATGACCGGCAGGCAGTACAGGGTGATCCGGCCGACCTCGTCGAAGCCCATCAGCACCACGACGGCGACGAGGAAGATCAGCGTCGCGATCTCGGTGTAGGGCGAGAAAGGCAGGCGGTACGACGGACGTTCGACCTCACCGCGTTTGGCCTTGCGCACGAACAGCAGATGCGAAAGCACGATGATCGCCCAGGTGCCGAGGATGCCGATCGCGGCGAAGTTCAGCACGATCTCGAAGGCCTGGCTCGGCACGACCGCGTTCAGGCCGACACCGACCACGCAGACCGCCGAGGTGAGCAGGATCCCGCCATAGGGCACGTGGTTCTTGTTCATCACGCCGGTGAACTTCGGCGCGGAGCCGGCCAGCGACATCGACCGCAGGATGCGGCCGGTGGAGTAGAGACCCGAGTTCAGGCTGGATAAGGCCGCGGTCAGCACCACCAGGTTCATCACGTTGCCCGCCTGCGGCACCCCGATGTGCGAGAGCACGGTGACGAACGGGCTTTCCTGCTTCGAGTAGGCGTCCCACGGCATCAGCATCGCCAGCAGGACCACCGAGCCGACGTAGAAGATCCCGATCCGCCACATGATCGAGTTGATCGCCTTCGGCATGATCTTGCGCGGGTTCTCCGTCTCGCCGGCGGCGACGCCGACCAGCTCGACCGAGGCGTAGGCGAACACGACACCCTGGATGATCAGCACCATCGGCAGCACCCCGGCCGGGAAGATCCCGCCGTGGTCGGAGATCAGCGAGAAGCCCGGCGTGTTGCCGTCGATCGGCTGCTGCGTGACCAGCAGGAAGATCCCGATCCCCATGAACGTCACCAGCGCGGCGACCTTGATGATGGCGAACCAGAACTCCATCTCGCCGAACAGTTTCACCGAAACCATGTTCAGCGCCAGCACGACCGCGAGCGCGATGAGCGCCAGCACCCATTGCGGGATCGGGGTGAAGAACGACCAGAAATGCGCGTACAGCGCGATCGCGGTGATGTCCGCGATACCGGTCGTCGACCAGTTCAGGAAGTGCATCCAGCCCGCGACGAAAGCGCCCTTCTCGCCCATGAATTCCCGGGCGTAGGAGACGAAGGCGCCGGAGGAGGGGCGGTACAGGATGAGTTCGCCGAGCGAGCGCACCACGAAGAACGCGAAAAGGCCGCAGACCGCGTACACGATCGCGAGTGCCGGGCCCGCCTGCGCGAGCCGTCCGCCCGCGCCGAGGAACAGGCCGGTGCCGATGGCGCCGCCGATCGCGATCATGTTGACGTGGCGGGGTTTCAGCGCCTTGTCGTAGCCGGCGTCACCGGCGTCGGCCGGCACCGGCGCGGCTTTGCCGTCCGCGCTGAGGGTCTGTTCGGTCACGGTGTCAGTCGTCCTTGTTCTGGTGCGTCGTGTGGCCCGGCCGCACGATGGTGGTCAGCGCGTCCTCGACGTGCTCGAGATGGGAGGTCATCGCCGCGATGGCGTCCGCTTCGGAACCGGAGGCGATGGCGGTGACGATCTCACGGTGCTCGGTGTTCGAGCGGGTCCGACGGTCCCCCAATTGGTTGAGAAAGGACGACTGACGGGCCAGCGCGTCCCGGATCTCTTCGATGACCTTGCCGAAGACCGGATTGCCGGAAGCCTGCGCGATGGTGATGTGGAAGAGCGAGTCCAGCGCCACCCATGCGGTGTTGTCGGTTTCGAGATCCATGCGCTCGACGAGGTGACCGAGCAGGTCCAGGTCGTCGGTGCTGCGGCGCACGGCCGCGTACCCGGCGACGGGGATCTCCACATGCCGCCGGACCTCGAACAGGTCACGGGCCGAGTAGGTGCCGAAGGTGGGGTTCTCGACCGGCCCGGTGGCGGTCACGAAGGTCCCTTTGCCCGTTTTGGACACGGTGAGGCCGAGCGCCTGCAGCCCCCGCAAGGCTTCGCGGACGACCGAGCGGCTGACCTCGAACTCCTTGCCGAGCGCGGATTCCGACGGCAGTTTCTGGCCGACGGGGTACTCGCCACGCTCGATGGCGCCGCGGAGATGGGCCAGAACGGCCTCCATCGCGCTGACGCGTCGTGGACCACCATGTCCGGCTGTCTGGCTGTCAGACAGGTTCATGAGACGAGATCGTGCGGTCGGCCCCAGGCTTTGTCAAGAGATCAGCCGAGCGCCTCGATCCATCGTGCGAGGTCCTTGTCGACGGTGTATCCACCCGTGAATTGGAACCCGTGCTGGGCACCTTCGTAGACGCGGAGTTCCGTGGTGACACCGGATTCCCGCGCCGAGGTGGCCAGTGTCACAACGTTCGCGTTGGTCGTGAGTGGCGTTTCGGGTTAGAACCCGAAACGCCACTCACGACCCCGGGAGTTCATGCGCGGCTGAGCGCGATCACCGGGAACGGCCGCGTGGTCTTCGACTGGTGCTCGGCCAGCCTCGGGAACGCCTTCGCCTGCTTCGCGAACAGACGGTCCCGAGCCGCTCCGGTCACTTCGGTCGCGTGAGCGGCGAAGGCCTCTCCGTCCGCCTCGACGTCGACGGACGGCTCCGCGACCAGGTTGCGATACCAGTCCGGATGCCCGGGCGCGCCGCCGTTGGCGGCGAAGACGATGTAGCGGTCGTCGTCGGCCAGGAACAGCATCGGCGTCACGTGCCGTCGCCCGGTGCGGGCACCGGTGGTGGTGAGCAGCAAGGTCGGGAGACCGTCGCCGTGGCGGCCGTTCGCGCGGAACTCCGCGATCACGCGCTCGTTCATGGCCTGCAGGTCGATCATCAACTCTCCGGGCGTTCGGTTGATCTTGGCGGCTGGTCAGTCTGCACATCCACGCCCAGGTCGGCAAGCATTTTCCGATCGGCGCAGCTCACGACCCCGAAACTGTCGGTGCCGCTGGCGATACTGATCCCGTGTCCCCCGTCAGCCGCGGCCGCAAGCCCGCCAAACGACCGAAGCACCAGCGCTCCCACCGGACGCGGGCGCCCTTGGACGTGTCCAGGGTGGAGCGCTGGCCGAAGCTGCTCCACGGGCCGATCGAGCTGTCCGGCTGTGTCGTCCAAGGCCAGGTGGATCAGGACCTGGTGGTCCTGGCCGCCACACTGACCGCCGGCAAACGCACGGTGGGCGTCGAAGTGGTGGTGAACGGTCGCGAGGTCGACGTGATCGAGCTCCACGCCGACCTAGAGGACGCGCTGGCGGTGCTTCGCAACGGCTTCGAGTTGGTCGAGGCCCCGCTGACCCCCGAGGAGTTCCGGAGCCAGGTCGAAGCGGCGCTGAACGTCAAAGCGGACACCGTCGCCTGGATTCGCGAGAGGATCCCCGACCTCTTGAAGGTGGGGAGAGATCCGAGGCCCGATCTGCCCGAGCGTGCCGCCCAGCTGCGCCGGTGGCTCGGTCTTCCCGGCTACGATCCGCTGCCGCGCACACCGTCGGCCGACATGCTGCCGCTCGTCCTTCCGCCGCCCGCGCCGGTCACCGGGCTTCGGCTGGCGGTCGCCCTGACCGAGCCGGAAGACGCGATCTGGCGGAGGCTCGAAGTCCGCTCCGACGTCACCCTCGCCGGACTGCACCGGATCCTCGCGGCCGCGTTCGACCGCGACGAACGGGAGTACCACCGGTTCGAGACCGCGTACGGAGGTTTCAGCGTCGACGCGCAGAGCTGTGAGGGCGACCGTTTCGACGACGAAGTGACACTCGGCCAGGTCGTCACTTCGCCGGGCCACCGGCTCGTCTACGAGGCGGAGAGCTGGATGCACTGGATCCGCGTCGAGCGGCCGGTCGCCCTCCCCGAAGCACCGAGCTGCCTCGGCGGCGAACGCGCCGCGCCTCCGCCGGAATGCGAAGACGAGCGGAGTTACGAGATGTTGCTGGAGGCACGGCGTGATCCGTACGACGAAGAGAACGAGGAACTGCTCGAAGAACTCGGCGGCTTCGGGTTCGATCCGGAGTGGTTCGACAGGGAGGTGATCAACGAACGCCTGGCCCGGCTGAGCTGACCCGGCGAGACACGCTTCGCGCCCATTCGGGTGGTGATCGCTCCGGCGAGGCTGCTGGATTTGATCTCGCCGAACCAGCAGACTCGGCAGCGCGCGAAGGCCGTCCAACCCCGTAGGGCGCCGCAGAACCCCGGCGCATAAGGTGGGAGGACCGGCCCGCGTCAAGCAGCCAGGGATCCGTCTGCCTAGGGGAGGTTTTCGCTGGTGTCGAACGATTCCTTCGTCCACCTGCATGTGCACACCGAGTACTCGATGCTCGACGGTGCGGCGAAGATCGCCCCCTTGTTCAAGGAGGCGGCGCGCCTGGGCATGCCCGCGGTCGGGATGACCGACCACGGCAACATGTACGGCGCGGACGAGTTCTACCAGCAGGCGGTCAAACACGACCTCAAGCCGATCATCGGCATCGAGGCCTACATCGCGCCGGAGAGCCGCTTCCACAAGAAGCCGGTCTTCTGGGGCCAGTCGAACCAGCGCGGCGCCGACGAGTTCGGTGAGGGCGGTGACGTCTCCGGCGGTGGTGCGTACACCCACATGACGATGCTCGCCGAGAACTCCACCGGCCTGCGCAACCTGTTCAAGCTCTCCTCGCTGGCGAGCATGCAGGGCTACTACCGCAAGCCCCGGATGGACCGCGAGCTGATCGCGGAGAACCACCACGGCATCATCGCGACCACCGGCTGCCCCTCGGGCGAGGTGCAGACGCGGCTCCGGCTGGGGCAGCGCACCGAGGCTATCCAGGCGGCGTCGGACTACAAGGACATCTTCGGCGCCGACAACTTCTTCCTCGAACTGATGGACCACGGGCTGCCGATCGAGCGGTCGGTCCGTGAGGGCCTGCTCGAGATCGGCAAGCTGCTCGACCTCCGCCCGCTGGCCACCAACGACTCGCACTACGTCACCAAGGACCAGGCCGACACCCACTCCGCGCTCCTGTGCGTGCAGGCGGGCAAGACCCTGAACGACCCGAACCGCTTCAAGTTCGACGGCGACGGCTACTACCTGAAGTCGGCCGCCGACATGCGCGAGTACTGGGACAAGGAGGTCCCCGGCGCCGCCGACTCGACGCTGCTGATCGCCGAGCGCGTCGAGTCCTACAAGGACGTGTACACGCACAAGGACCGGCTGCCGTTCTTCGAGGTCCCCGAGGGCTACGACCAGGGCACCTGGCTGCGGGAAGAGGTCGCGCGCGGCCTCAAGTGGCGGTACCCGGACGGCGTGCCGGACCCGTACTACAACGAGCGCATCGAGATCGAGCTCGACGTCATCATCGGGAAGGGCTTCCCCGCCTACTTCCTCATCGTCGCCGACCTCATCAACTACGCCCGCAAGGTCGGCATCCGCGTCGGCCCCGGCCGTGGTTCCGCCGCGGGCTCGCTGGTCGCGTACGTCCTCGGTATCACCAACCTGGACCCGATCCCGCAGAAGCTGCTGTTCGAGCGGTTCCTGAACCCCGAGCGCGTCTCGATGCCCGATATCGACATCGACTTCGACGACCGCCGTCGCGGCGAGATGATCCGTTACGCCACCGAGAAGTACGGCGTCGACAAGGTCGCGCAGGTCATCACCTTCGGCACCATTAAGACCAAGGCGGCCATCAAGGACTCCGCCCGCGTCCACTTCGGTCAGCCGGGGTACGCGATCGCGGACCGGATCTCGAAGGCGCTCCCGCCGCCGATCATGGCGAAGGACATCCCGCTTTCGGGCATCGTCGACTCTAAGCACGAGCGCTACGGCGAAGCGGCCGAGGTCCGCGCCCTCGTCGAGACCGACGAAGAGTGCAAGACGATCTTCGAGACCGCCCGCGGTCTCGAAGGCCTGATCCGCAACGCCGGCGTCCACGCCTGCGCGGTCATCATGTCGTGCGACCCGCTGACCGACGCCATCCCGCTGTGGCAGCGTGACGACGGTTCGATCATCACCGGCTGGGACTACCCGTCGTGCGAGGCCATCGGCCTGCTGAAGATGGACTTCCTCGGCCTGCGGAACCTCACCGTCATCGGTGACGCGATCGACAACATCAAGGCCAACCGCGGGATCGACATCGACCTCGACACCCTCGGCGTCGACGACCCGGAGACGTACAAGCTGCTCTCCCGCGGTGACACGCTCGGCGTGTTCCAGCTGGACGGCGGGCCCATGCGTGACCTGCTCCGCCGGATGCAGCCGACGGTGTTCGACGACATCGTGGCGGTGGGCGCGCTGTACCGCCCCGGCCCGATGGGCATGAACGCGCACAACGACTACGCCGACCGCAAGAACGGGCGGCAAAAGGTCAAACCGATCCACCCCCAGCTCGAAGAGCCCCTGAAGGAGATCCTGGCCGACACCTACGGCCTGATCGTCTATCAGGAGCAGATCATGCACATCGGTCAGAAGGTGGCCGGCTACTCCATGGGCCGCGCGGACGTGCTCCGCCGCGCCATGGGTAAGAAGAAGGCGGAGGTCCTCGAGAAGGAGTTCGTCGGCTTCGAAGAGGGCATGAAGTCGAGCGAGCTGGTCCCCGGCGGCTTCTCCTCCGAGGCGATCAAGGCGCTCTGGGACACGATCCTCCCGTTCGCCGGCTACGCGTTCAACAAGAGCCACGCGGCCGCGTACGGCCTGATCTCGTACTGGACCGCGTACCTCAAGGCGAACTTCACGCCGGAGTACATGGCCGCGCTGCTCACCTCGGTGGGTGACAACAAGGACAAGTCGGCGGTCTACCTCTCGGAGTGCCGCCGCCTCGGGATCAAGGTGCTCCCGCCGGACGTCAACGAGTCGGCGCTGAGGTTCGCGGCCGTCGGGGAGGACATCCGCTTCGGCATGGGTGCCGTCCGCAACGTCGGCGCGAACGTCGTCGAGTCGATCATCAAGACCCGCGAGGAGAAGGGGAAGTACTCCTCCTTCACCGATTTCCTCGACAAGTCGGAGCTGGTGGCCTGCAACAAGCGCGTCATCGAATCGCTGATCAAGGCGGGTGGCTTCGACTCGCTCGGCAACACCCGGCTTTCGATGATCCAGGTGCACGAAGACGCGGTCGAAGCCGTGGTCCCGCTCAAGCGCCAGGAGGCGATGGGCCAGTTCGACCTCTTCGGGTTCGGCGGGGACGACGACGCGGAAGCCGCGGCGTCCTCTTCACCGCTCGCGCATCTCAAGTTCGGCGAAGAGGAGTACCCGCGCAAGCAGCTTCTGGCCTACGAACGGGAGATGCTCGGCCTGTACGTCTCGGCGCATCCGCTGGACGGCGCCGAACGCATCCTGCGCAAACACGCGCCGCGGCCGATCGCCGCGATCCTCGCCGACCCGCCGAAGGAAGGCGAGCTGGTCGTCTCCGGGCTGATCACCTCGCTGGAGCGCCGGGTCAACAAGAAGGGCGAGCCTTGGGCGATCTGCACCATCGAGGACATGGACGCCTCGCTCGAGGTGCTGTACTTCCCGAAGTCCTACGCGATGTTCTCCGCCGACCTCATCGAGGACAACGCGGTCCTGGTCAAGGGCCGGGTGAACTGGCGCGAGGACAAGATGTCCATCTTCGGCGGCGGTCTCGTCCCGCTCGACCTGTCCGAGGTCGGCAACGGCGACGACGACCTGCCGCTGGTCCTGCTGGCCGCGGCGGAGAAGATCGACCAGTCGGTGGTCAGCGAGCTGAAGCAGACCTTGCTGGCGCATAAGGGCGAAACCCCGGTGCACCTCAAGCTGGTCGGCAAGAACCAGACGGTCTTCGCGCTCTACGACTATCCGGTCAAGGTGACGTCGATGCTGATCGGTGAGCTCAAGGGCATCCCCGGGATCACCGCCAGCACCTGATGACCACCTACGAACCCGACCCCCGGCGCTGGAAGGCGCTCGCCGTCTCCCTCGCCGCCGGGTTCATGGGCCTGCTCGACGTCAGCATCGTCAACACGGCACTGCCGTCGATCCAGAAGGATCTCGGCGCGTCGAGCGGCGGGATCCAGTGGGTGGTTTCGGGCTACGCGCTGGCCTTCGGGCTGGTGCTGGTGTCCGGCGGCAGGCTCGGCGACGCGCTCGGCCGCCGCCGCATGTTCCTGTTCGCGCTCGCCGCGTTCGTGCTGACCAGCGCGTTCGCCGGCGCGGCGCCGAACGAGACGACGCTGATCATCGCGCGGCTCCTGCAGGGTTTCGCCTCGGGCATGATGACGCCGCAGAACAGCGGGATGATCCAGGACCTGTTCCGCGGCGCCGAACGTGGTCGCGCGTTCGGCATGTTCGGTGCCACCGTCGGGATCTCGACCGCGGTCGGGCCGGTGCTCGGCGGCGTGATCCTCGCCGTCTTCGGTGACCCGGAAGGCTGGCGCTGGGTCTTCTACGTGAACGTGCCGATCGGCATCATGGCGTTCGCGCTGGCCCTGAGATGGCTTCCGAAACCGGAGACACCGCCGAGAAGCCTGCGGGGCGAGATCGACTTCGTCGGCATCATGCTGCTGGGTGTCGCCGTACTCGGCGTCCTGCTGCCGTTGATCGAATCCGAACAGGGCGGGCTCAGCAGCCTGTGGTGGCTGTTCGTCGTCGCGGTGGTCTTCGGTTTCGCTTTCGTGCGCTGGGAACGTTCGATGGTGCGGCGCGGTCGGCCGCCGCTGCTGGACACCCGCCTGTTCACCGGGACCCCGGGCTACGCGACGGGTGCGGCCGTCGGCGCGCTCTACTTCAGCGGGTTCACCGGGATGTGGCTGGTCTTCGCCATCTTCTTCCAGCAAGGCCTCGGTTACACGCCACTGCAATCCGGGCTCGCCGTCACCTCCTTCGCGCTCGGCTCGGCCGTGTCGGCGGCGATCGCGGGACGGCTGGTGCCGAAGTGGGGCCGCAAGCTGACCGTCACCGGGCTGGTGATGGTGATCGCCGGGATGGTCACGGTCGCCGTCCTCGCCGGTCAGGATCCCGGCGCCGCAGCGGGCTGGTGGTTCGCGTTGCCGTTGCTCGTCGCCGGTGTCGGCGGTGGCATGGTCATCTCGCCGAACACCACGCTCACCTTGGAATGCGTCCCGACGTCGATGGCAGGAGTGGCCGGGGGAGCGTTGCAGACCGGGCAGCGGATCGGCACCGCGATCGGCACCGTCGTGCTGGCCTCGGTCTTCCACGCGGTACTCGGCGCGAACGGCGGCTACCCGTCGGCGCTGACCGCGGCGATGCTGTGCGCCGCCGCGTTGACGAGCTCGGCGCTCTTACTCGCCGTGATCGAACTTCGCGCACGCCGGAAGCGGCGCTCGCTCACTGAGCGGGAGGACGCCGAGCGGGCGGCCGCCGACAGTCAACGCGGCTGAGTCTTTCGCACCGGCCGACGACTACGTTCGGCAAGATCGGATGCTCCATCCGAGTGACGGAGGCAGTCATCCTCTGGTGCTACTCAGAGCAACCGGGTACACCTAACGGAGCCTTCACCGCTGTGACTCGGCTACCGACAGTGGTATTTCTGTCGATCGATCGGGGATGGATCGATCGGCTGGAGCGATCGTGGTGAGTCCGGAGTTCTCAGGAATGGACACCTACGGTCACGAGCCGGTGGACAGCCGTCGGCGTCCGCGGGGGACCGTTCGGCGGCGGCCGGTTCGACACCATTGGCGAGCCGGGTCGCGGTGAGGCAATCGCGCGGGTGGGTCCGCGCGGGGTCGCCTGGGGAGGTGCACCCGGCCCGGGCCCACCCGCCGCGCGTTTCTCCGAGTGTGTCATCCGCTCCCGGCTGCGAAGATCTCCGCAGATCGAGATTGCGAGGAGCACCGATGGCGGAGAGTTCTGTTCGGCGGAATCGGCTGCGGGTCTGGTACCGGCCGATGACGATGCGCGATTCCGGTGAAGGCCACCGGGTCGCGACCCCGCTGGAGCTGTTGTTCGACCTGTGTTTCGTGGTCGCCGTCGCGCAGGCCGCCGCCGGTCTGCACCACGCGATCGCCGAGAACCACATCGGGCACGGCGTGCTCAGCTTCGGGATGGTGTTCTTCGCGATCTGGTGGGGCTGGCTGAACTTCAGCTGGTTCGCGTCGTCGTTCGACACCGACGACGTCCCGTATCGCCTGGTGACGCTGGTGCAGATCGCGGGCGGACTGACCGTCGCCGCCGGTGTCTCGTCGGCCTTCGACGGCGACTTCGAGATCGTGGTCGCCGGCTACGTCCTGATGCGGCTCGCGATGGTCGTGCAGTGGCTGCGCGCCGCGCGGACCGATCCGGACTGCCGCCCGGCCGCGCTGCGGTACGCCATCGGCATCACGATCGTCCAGATCCTGTGGATCGTCCGCCTCGGTCTCCCGGAGTCGCTGGCGCTGCCGTCGTTCTTCCTGCTCCTGCTGGCGGAACTCGCGGTCCCGGTGATCGCCGAACGCAAGCGCTGGACGGGCTGGCACCCGCACCACATCGCCGAGCGCTATGGCCTGTTCACGATCATCGTGCTGGGTGAATCCATCCTCGGCGCGACCACCGCGATCAAGGAAGGCCTGGACGAGGGCAAGCACACCGGCAGCCTGATCTCGCTCGCCGCCGCCGGGCTCGTGCTGGTCTTCTCGCTGTGGTGGCTGTACTTCGACCAGCCGGGCCACGTCAGGCTGGAGAAGGCGAAGAGCCTGTTCACCGTCGCGAGCTGGGGCTACGGGCACTACCTGATCTTCGCCTCGGCGGCCGCGCTCGGTGCCGGCCTCGAGGTGGCGGTCGACTACGACACCCACACCGGGCACGTCGCGTCCCTGCCCGCCGCCATGGCGACGACCGTGCCCGTCGCGATCTACCTGGTGAGCGTCTGGCTCATGCACATCGGCCCCACCAACGAATGCCGTCCGATCGCGATCGGCTTCCCGGTGACCGCGGTGCTCGTGCTCGCCGCGTCGTTCACGCCGGCGCCCATCCACATCACCGCGGGGCTCGCCGCCGCCCTCGTCGTGCTGACCGTCGTCGCGACCCACGGCGAGCCGGTGCCGGGGGAGAGTCAGATCGATGCAGGTCAGAGCGCCGGCGCGAAAAAAGGGACCCCCCTGTAAACGCCGGTTTCGGGCCGTGTAATGTTCTCTTCGTCGCCAGGGAAACCGAGCGGCCGCCGGGAACACGAACCAAGCTCCCACCGGATGGTGGTAGAGTGGGTGGTCCCGAACCGGAGAGGTAACTCTACCCCCGCTGAAACGGCAGTTTCGAGCAGGTGCTAGGGTGTGCTCCGGACAAAAGCCAAGAAATGACTGCTTCGGATAAGGCCGCGTGATGGCGGTGCGATTCGGGGTGTGTTGCTTGAGAACTCAACAGTGTGCTAGTGAACTAAGCCAGTAGAGCTTATGTATTGAAACCTCGTAAGAGGTTCCTTTGAGAGCAAATTATTTGCCTCGATCAAATTTGACATTGTTGGAGAGTTTGATCCTGGCTCAGGACGAACGCTGGCGGCGTGCTTAACACATGCAAGTCGAACGATGATCCGGTTTCGGCCGGGGATTAGTGGCGAACGGGTGAGTAACACGTGGGCAA